>CAKVNK010000003.1 GCA_934777435.1 uncultured Clostridia bacterium | reverse complement strand
TCAAGTCCAAATAAATCATACCTGTCAATTTCAACCATAATTCTGTCATGATAGTCTGGATACATCATTCTTCCAACAGCAAGACGAATGTTTGCAACTTTTGGTGCAACAGCCCCAGCAAATGTGATTGCAAAGTCTTTTGTTGGTGTGAAAGTTGCTTTATAGGCATATTCGCCTTCTTCTTCTGTAATAGTGAGTTCTTCACCATTGCTTAAAACTTTCAAAGTTCCAAGGTTGTA
The DNA here is from genome assembly GCA_934777435.1 of uncultured Clostridia bacterium. Classification (GTDB taxonomy): domain Bacteria; phylum Bacillota; class Clostridia; order Christensenellales; family UBA1242; genus Onthoplasma. The sequence goes on along the minus strand of CAKVNK010000003.1, from coordinate 23,996 downwards.
TCCTTCTTCAATAAAAAATCTAATTTCTGCACCTTCACCCTTTCCTAAGAATTTCCCTTTACTATCTGAACCATAGCCACCAGTTATATTTTGAACTGTCACTTCTGAAACATGCGAGGGAAGATCATCAACTGTGAAATAGTAATATTTTGGAGCTTTTTTCCCGCACGCTGACAGTAATAGAATGGTTGGCATAATAGCAAATAGTATAAAAACTGCCAATTTATAAATTTTTTTCTTTAACATAATATTCTCCTTTCCTTTTTTTAAGTTGCATAAGTGGAGCAAAAATTAAGAGCTTCTCTGCAACTACATATATAATAACATAAAATATCCAAATCTGTATATGAATTTTTAAAATTTCAAAACTTAGATAAAAAATTACAAAACCATATAGTAATTCTCAAAACTGTCAATTCCTAAAATCTTAGGCTCGACACGGTTGGGTTCGCTGAACCTTATAAGGTGATGTATAGTGGAAGATTTACCAGATTCATTTGTTCCTAAAAAACGATCTGCTCCAGCTTGATTTATTTTAAATGATATATCAGAAATACAACAAACATGGTCATAATCTTTTATGAAATGTTCAACCTCAATCATTTCCATTTATTATCCTTTGAAATCGACATATGTATACTTTATTGATATGTGTGGTAATTTATGTTATACTAGACATAATTGCAACTGATATATTTACAAAAAATGCAAGATACTAAAAGATTATACAGTTGTATATTTATATATACAAATAGGGAGAAATTATGGAAGATTTTAAAGAAGATTTAAGGGTTGTTAGAACAAGAAGGCTTTTATGTAATGCTCTTTTCACCTTGCTTGAAACAGAACCTTTTGAAAAAATCAGCGTTATGGATATATGTAAAGAGGCGATGGTTCATCGTGCTACTTTTTACAATCATTTCAGCGATAAAGAAGAATTGTTGGAGTATGCAATAGACGAAATTAAAGAAAACTTGTTTGCTGCAACCGTTGGAAAAGAAAGTTACACTTCTTCAAAAGCGATGTATATGTCACTTATCACTTCTGTGACTGAATTTGTTGAACAGAATAAGCCAAAGATTTTGCTTATTATCAATAAAAATAGTTATGAAAAGGTTTATGAATTGCTTTTAACAACTGTTAAACGCAGTATCGCATATTTAACAAACAAAAATAAGTATAAAGAAGATTATGCCTTGCCACTTAATGTGGTGATTGATTTTATCAGTGGGGGAATAACCAGTGTTGGACTTAGTTGGTTACAATCTAAAAACCCTTGCAGTAAGGAAAAATTGATTGAATACTTTAACACTATTTTAGATAAAATGATATTAGTAAAAAAATAAGATTAAAGGTTGATTTTTATTAAATTCAATAATGTGATTGTTAATAATAAAGAGAATTGAAAGTTGTTAAGATAATATTTATAAACCATAAAAAAATAACCTATTCTTTAAGGTTATTTTTCTTTATCTAAATTTGGTTGCTTTATACTTCACTCAAACCTGGTTGGTCATCTTCTATATCTGGTCTAGTTTGCTTTTTGGTTTTTCTTTTTATAACAATATGTCGAATAAGTTTATACACACCATATTCAGCCCAATACAATGCAACAGATTGACCAAGGTAAACGACAAAGGCGTGTAGGATAGGTGATATGTTATAAATATCTTGCAAGAATTTAATACCAAATGGGTGACTGATAAGCATAAGGTTTGAACCTGTAAACTGATTGATGATAACTGCCAAAACAGTGAAGATAGTTGTGAACATCAAATAGTGAACAAAATCTCTTGCCTTTGGTTTGTAAAGCCCACGCATTGCAACTAACACGCCGATATAGAACATGCACCAGTGGAAGAAAAATCCATGTATTGAAGCTGGATGCCATATAGGATAAAGCAACAGAGAAGTGGTAGGATAAATAGTGTAGCACACTGAACCTGCAATGCCACCACACACCAAAAAGCAATAGCCCATATTTTTGATGAATTCATTTTTGCTGAGTGCAAACCAAATGGCGTATATAAACAGGCTACAAAAGTAAAGCGGAACCCAACCGTTGATGTTGGTGTGTTTGTATAGGCGGATAACAATTTTTATAATTTCCAAAACCGTAACAATAATGGCAACAATCAGCATGGTTTTTTTAACTTGCTTTTCCGTCATCTTGCGTGAGAGCACAAGTGCAACAACCGCAAGGACAACAAAAATGCCTATTGCCACAAAGTGCCAAAAAGTGAATATTCCGCAGATTTGGTCCTTAGTGAAATTGTCGTAAAACAAAATGCACTCTCCTTTTTTATCTTTTGTTTTTTGTCATGTAATGATATATCAAATATGTAATAATATAACAATACTTGTTGGTTTAGATTTAATAAAAATTATAGAAAAACAAGTTGAAGATATGAATACTTTTAGCAGTAAATTTTATTTGTTTTTATCGGTTTTAAGCAGATAATCGTTCAAACTTAAACTTGGGTTTGGGGCTAAACTCATATCAGCAATTCCAATGCCTGCAATATAAGCATAATAGCCAGCAGAGCCAATCATGGCAGCGTTGTCTGTGCAGTATTGCATTTCTGGCCTATAACATTTTATGCCATTTTGTGTGGCAACTTTATCCAACTGTTCACGCAAATATCGGTTAGCGCTAACACCACCAGCAATGGCAACTTGTTTAAAGCCATATTCTTTGCAGGCTGAGATTGTTTTTTCAACCAATTCGTCCACTGCCCAATGTTCAAAACTTGCACAGATGTCAGCCTTTGGTATAGGTTGATTTGCTTGTTCTAATTTATGAATATAATTTATCACAGCGGTTTTTTTGCCACTAAAACTAAAATTATAGCCAAGGGTATCGTTTGGTTTTGCAAATTGAATATTTGGTTTGCCTTCCATTGCCAACTTGCTAACTTTGGGGCCGCCTGGGTATCCCAAGCCAAGCACACGTGCAACTTTATCAAAACACTCGCCAACTGCATCATCTAATGTTGAACCGATAAGTGTGTGATGGTTGTAATCTTCCACTTTAACAATGGCTGTGTGACCACCGCTTACAATCAAGCAGATAAAAGGTGGTTTAAGGTCAGGGTATGAGAGATAGTTGCCGGCAATGTGACCATAAATATGGTTAACTGCCACAAGTGGTTTTTTTGTAACATATGCAAGCCCTTTTGCGTAACTGACACCAACCAACAATGAGCCAACCAAACCAGCACCATAGGTGACGGCAATAACATCAATATCGTCCATAGTGCAGTTTGCTTTGCTTAATGCAAGTTTAACCACATTATCAATGGCGGTGATATGGTTTCGGCTTGCCACTTCTGGCACAACACCACCAAACAAAGTGTGAATATCAATTTGGCTTGAAACAATGTTTGAAAGACAAAGTCTGCCATTAACAACCACAGAGGCACTTGTTTCATCACAACTAGATTCTATTGCTAAAACTTTAATTTCTTTTTCCATACCGCTTATTATAACACAATTTTATGTTTAACAAAATCAAAATAGGGGGTTGAAGCAAATATTTAATCAAACCAAAATATTTGCTTTGCTAAAATGTTTTTGATATAATTGCAGTATGAATATTGAAAATATTGGGGAAGAACTATCTGCACTTGTGGATAAGTTTGAATTGACAAAAAGTTGTTTACATCTAGACGAATTGAGTGCTCGTTTAACCAGTTTGATGAAGGAACGTGAGTCTTTAACTTTTTGGAATAATTTAGACTATGCAATGCAAACAAATAAGGAAATAAAATCGTTGCAGGACTTGTTTAATGAAGTCCAATCTTTGCAAGACCAAATCACAAGTTTGATTTCAACAGTTAAAGATTTAGAAACTGAAACCGACCTTGAAATGCTGAATTTGGCATTTACGGAGTTGCTTGAATTGCGTGATAAAGTGGACGAACTTAATGTTCGCACTCTGTTAGACGAAAAGTATGATAACAATGATGCAATTTTAACAATTCACTCGGGTGCAGGCGGAACAGAAGCACAAGATTGGGTTGTTATGCTTGCAAGGATGTATAAAATGTACTCCGCAAAAAATGGCTTTGATTATTCAGTTGTGGATAAAGTTGAAGGAAATGACGCAGGCTTAAAAACCATTGTGGTGTGGATAAAGGGTGAATATGCTTACGGCAAACTCAAAGGTGAAATGGGCGTTCATCGTTTGGTGCGTATCAGTCCATTTGACAGCAACAAGCGTAGACACACCAGTTTTGCATCAGTTGAAGTTGTGCCAGCAATCACCAAAGAAACTGAAGTTAAAGTTAAAAATGAAGATTTACGCATTGACACTTACCGTAGCAGTGGTGCGGGTGGACAAAATGTGAACAAAGTTGAAACTGCAGTGCGTATAACACATATTCCAACTGGCATTGTTGTAACATGCCAAAATGAACGTAGCCAACTTCAAAACAGAGAAAATGCAATGAAAATTTTAACAAGTAAATTGGTTGCACTGGAAGAAGAAAAACACCGTCAAAATTTAAATGAAATTAAAGGTGACCTTAAACGCATAGAGTGGGGCAGTCAAATTCGCAGTTATGTTTTCCAACCATACACAATGGTTAAGGACCACCGCACAGACTATGAAACGAGTGATGTTGCAGGTGTTATGGACGGCGAACTTACACCATTTATCAATGAATACTTGCGTAAATCACACGCCAACGCAAATTAATTATTGTGTTTGTGGTGTGAATATGGTGTGTTTTGCGGTTAAAAATAAATACCATCACTTATAAATAAATCAACCACAATCAAAAAACAAAAAAGTAGAACAAAAAAAGCACACAAATCGTGTGCCTTTTTTATTTAATTAAACTGGTTTTTAGTCACCGCTAAATGGTAACAAAGCCATATTACGTGCACGTTTGATAGCAACGGTCAATTCACGTTGGTGACGAGCACATGTGCCTGTTTGACGGCTTGGCAAAATTTTGCCTTTTTCTGTAACGAATTTACGAAGACGGTTAACATCTTTATAGTCAATAAATTTACAATTTTTGTCATCACAGAAAACACAAACACGTTTTTTAGGTTTGTTGTGTGGTTTGAAAACTCTTTTCTTTTGTTCTTGTGGTTTAACTTCTGATTGAGTTTCCTTAACTTCTAGTTCTTCTGACATAGTTTCTCCTTTTATAATTTTGTGGCATAAAGCCTTTTATTTTAAAATTGTGTTAGTTTAACTTTTGGTTAAAACTAAAATGGCAAATCGTCATCACTGATAGGTTGAAGATCGCTAACAGGACCAGTGCTACCAACGCCCATACCACCTTCGGTTGAGCCAGTATCACCACCGTCGTTACGAGAAGTCAAAAATTCAACTTCGTCTGCAACAATGTCAACTGCTGTTCCTTTTGAACCATCTTGACGTTCATAATTTCTAACTTGGATTGAACCTGCAACTGCAACTTTATTGCCTTTCTTTAAAAATTTTGCACAGTTTTCAGCATTACCACGCCATGCGGTAACATTGAAGAAATCAGTTTCTCTGCCACCTTCTGCGTTGCTAAATCTACGACCAACAGCAATAGATAAACGGCATACTGAAACGCCTGTTGGGGTTTGGCTAAGTTCTGGGTCACGTGTTAAGTTGCCAATTAAAAATACTTTGTTCATAATTACTCCTTAAAAATTTTTATAACTGAGTAATAGGTGTTGCATTAATTATTTTGCAACAACAATATATCTCATAATTCCGTTTGTGATTGCAAGCAATGAACCAAGTTTGTTTGGTGCTTCGGCAGATGTTGTAAAGTTAACAAGCACATAATAGCCTTCACGCTTCTTGTCGATTGCGTAAGCAAGTTTTTTGTTGCCAACACGTTCAACAGATTCAATTTTGCCACCATCTTTTTCAATCATACCGTTAACAGAAGCAATAAGGGCTTCTTTTTCTTCGTCAGTTGATTGGCTAGGAATAATGTACATTAATTCGTAGTTTTTCATATAACCTCCTTATGGACTAAGACCCTTTCGGGTAAGGACACAAATTTGGCCTTATTCGACCACCAAAATTGTGTGTTAATGTTCGGCAAGTTAGCCAAAATTTTTTAACGCTTGCATTGTAACACAAAACAAAACAAATTGCAAGCATAAATTTAAAAAAACTAATATTCTTTAATATGTTAATATAATAACCATATAAAAGGGTAAAAATATAACTCTTTTATCGAGGTTGTTTTTTGTTTGTAAATTAGTTTTGCAGTGGGCTTTATAAAAGGTTAATTCAAAATAAAAAAGCAAAACCATTTGGTTTCACTTTTTATGCTTTGTTTATTTTTTTTTAAGCCTTACAAGGTTATCTATCAGGCTTGAATTTACGATATTTTTTTAAATATTTTGATAAATGCGTAAACTAAATTCTGCTACATAATTTTATTAACTTATCAGTTTAAATTTGCTATATAAACTATGCAACAATGTCTTTAATATAGTCCCAAATTGATGCTTCGGAAATTGTTTCATTTGCGGTTAAATTGATTGTTTTTTCAACCGTGCCATCTATAACCATTTCAACATTTCCAACAACTTCACCTTGTATGCAACTTTTAAGTTGGCTTGGCAAATTGAAGTTGAGTGTATAGTTTGGTTGTTCTCCTTTGGCTAAAACTAAACTGAAATTTTCTTCTGCTGAAAGTGAACAAACTTTATCTTTACCTTTTATTGATATTGTTTTGTTCTCTAAATCTTTATTGCTGAAAATTGTTTTGCTTTCAAAATTGTCAAAACCATAGTTTAACAAATCACTTGCAATTTTAAATCTGTTTGGGCTGGTGTCTGCACCTAAAACACAAGAAATCAATTCCATATCACCACGGCGTGCACCAACTGAAAGGCAATATTTTGCTTCGTTTGTTGAACCTGTTTTACCACCCATGCAACCATCATAGAATCTTGAAAGTTTGTTTGTGTTGGTCATTTGTGTTGTGCGACCACTTGGATGTGTAAATTCTTCGTTCCAAATTGAAGAATATTGATGGTAGATATCATAATCTAACACATGTGAAAGCAATATGGCTTGGTCATATGCTGATGAATAACCTTGTGGGGCTGGCAAACCTGTGCAGTTAACATAGTTGGTGTCGTGCATTTCAAGGGCTTGGGCACGTTCGTTCATTGTACGCACAAAATTGTTTTCACTGCCTGCAATATATTCTGCCAAAGCCACACTGCTATCATTTGCACTGCACACGATAACAGATTTAAGCAAGTCTGAAAGTTTGTAATCGGTGTCTGCATCTAAAAAGATTTGGCTACCACCCATACCACTTGCATTTTTGCTTACTGTAACCATATCGTCAAGTGTAATGTTGTTGTCCTCCACATTTTCAAGGGTGATAAGCACTGTCATCAATTTTGTAACACTGGCAATAGGGTATTTGGTGTGACTGTTGCTTTCTTTAAGCACTTTGTGAGTGTTTTTTTCAATCAGCACACTAGCTCGACAAGTTGGTTCTTGTTTTGGTGTTGCATAAACAGGCTTAACTGGCAACATCGCAAACATAGAGAACAAACCTGTCACAGCCAACACCGAACCTGCAATTTTTGTTTTGATATGTTTTGCATTTTTGTTATAACAACCAAAACCATATTTTTGATTTTTTGTTTGCATACAAAATCTCCTTTTTGTTTTAGTGTGCCTAGCAAAAAAAAATTTATGCTTTAACGCATAAACTTTTTGTTAAATTGATGTGATTGTTAATTTAATGTTGGTAGTTTAGTGGTTTGTTTAAACAAATTACAAAACAGTTTTAACACTTATCCCCACAATGGCTTGTGCAAAACTTTGTTAAACAATATGCAAGTTTGCTTAATCGGTTTATAGGTTTTGTTTTTAATTTGCATAGTTTAACAATTAAACAGAAAACAAAATTTTAAAAATATGCTTTGTAACAGACATAACAATATTGTCTTCCACATCAACGATCAAGTCCACTGTGCCAACAATGTTTGATTTATGCACAGGGCCATAAGTCATACAATCAATCATACTGTCAGTCCAGTTGTCACCAATCAGCATATATTCGTTTTCATTAAGCACAATGCAAGGGCTGCCATTGTATATGTCAATGTTTGCACTGTGGTCAATGTGTTGACCGTTGAAGTGTGTTGTGTTGTTGATAAAAGATAAGTATTTATGTTGATAATAGTTTTTTATATCGGTGTTTATTTCACCATTTTCATTATATTTATCACGTGAATAAACAGTTTTGCCGTTTACATTAAGGTTGTAAGTTGTGGTGGTTTCTTCTACTTGCACACTGTCACCAGGGAGTGCAACAAGGCGCTTAATTATAGAGCCATTTTGCCACCAGTTTACGTTTGCAACAACTATTGTGTTTGCTTTAAGTGGTTCATATGTGTTTATAAAAACAGTGTCGCCATCAGTGTTAATGTCATCAACATTTTTGTTGATTGTTGGCAACATACTATAACCACGCACACGTGTTTTGCTGTAACACGCATTATATATTAAAAAGCAAATGGAAAGCAACAACAAAAAAACGCACACCACAGTAACGATGCCAGTTATAATGTTTGCGATAATATCCTTTGCCTTGTTTTGCATAAAGGTATTATATCAAAAAACAAAATAAAAACAAAGTGTTGACATATTATTTGACAAATTATCTCATTTGATTTAATCTTAAAACATAAATATATAGATACACAAAGTTCCAAAAATATCGTTAAACATTTGTGTATCAGCAACCAATAATATTTAATAAAACATAGTTTGGTTTAAAAGGAGATATTATGCCTTCAGGTTCACATTCAAGCGGTGGTGGTGGCAGTCATTTTGGCGGAGGAAGCAGTGGTGGTAGCCATTTTGGTGGTTTTTCACGTTCTAGCCGTGGTAACAGCACAAATCTTGGCCCACGTGTAGTGGTTTTTGGTGGTAGACGTTATATTGTCAGCGGTCAACGCAGAACAGGGCTTTATGCGCTTATGTTTGCCATTGTTGTGTTGGTTTTTGCTTTGTTTAGTGGTTGTTTAATAACAAATGGTGCAAAACAATCAATACAAACCATTAAGGACGATTACGCACGCTATCAACAAATGATAACCTATGCTGAAACAAACACAGAATATCAAATCAAAGCGGTTATAACAGATAGTTTTAAACACGAGTCTGGCAAATATTACATAACTTACGCCTTCCCACTTAACACAGTTGTAGAAACAAATTTGTGGAGCAATTATCTTGAAGATTTAGCCGACAAGACAGTGGAAAATAATTGGGTTTTGGGTTACAGTTATTCAGTGTATAGTTTAGAACAAGTTTCAACTTCTGGATTGATGAAAGGTGACATTATCAACCTTGCAATCAACAACAAAAACACAGAAGTGAATAAAGATACTGACAGCATACCTTTTGATTATAAAGATATGCCACTCACACAAGACGGTGAATATCTTGAAGCAAAGCACAGCAAAAAAATTGGTCCAATAGTTATCACAGTTGCACTGGTTTTGATTGCTGGCTGTGTGGTTGGTATGGTGTTTGTGGTTAAAACTTCAAAGTTGGAAGAAGAAGCAAAAGCCGAGCAAACAGCAACCGCTCAAACAAATGCACCAACAAGTCAACCAAAACAACGCTTGTGTGCGTATTGCGGTGCAGTGCTTGAACCGGACGCAAAAAAATGCCCAAATTGTGGTGGCTCACAAAACGTTTAATTTTTGATTAAAAAAGTTTGTTAAAATAGTTTATAAAAAAATGTGATTGAAAAAAACAAATTTACAAAATCACATTAAAAAAACAAAACTAAAAAATGTTTAATAAATAAAAAATAAATAATTAAATTTTAAATAAACAAAAATTAAATTAAAAAACCAAAAAATAATAAAAAATGCCCTAAAAAACTATATTTTAAGGCATTTTTTCTAATTTCTACCTTTATTATAAGATATTTTTTGTTAAAAATCAATATATTTTTAAAAAATATTTTTGACAAAATTTTTTATATTTTTATTTACATTTATTTTAAGTTATGTTATTATTTAGTCGCTTTAACCGCTTTGGCATATTTAAAAAATTTAATATGTTGGCGGTTTTATTTTTTCGAGGGAGGTGATTATTTGAAAAAATCAAGCAAAGATTTAATCTCATCAAGTCCCGCAACAAAAGATACGGCAAAAGCCAAGGTTAAAGTTAAACCAAAGGCAGAGCAAAACAAGTTCAGTATCAAACCGTATCTAAAACAACACAAATGGAAAGTTGCTCTTTATCTGTTTATCACACTATTAAACATTTGCATCAATATTCCATTTGCAATCATACCAGCACATTTGTTGGTTGCAATCACACAAGCAGAATACATACTAGCCTTTAAACTTATTGGCGTAATGAGTTCGTTGTATGTTGTCAGTGCAATCATATCATATGTTTGGCCAACACTTTATGCCAAACTTTCCACCGAAATCACAATGGCAATGAGTTTGGACGTGGCAGAACAAGCCTTTAAAATTTCTTCTGCTGCATATGCAAACCACCAAACAAGCAACTTCTTGCAACGCATACGTTCTGACCCAAACACAATTTTTGAAAAACTTACAAACATTGTTGAAAGTTTAGGGCATTGCATCAATATTGTGGTGATTGTGCTTTACATGTTAACGCTTAATGTTTGGGTTTCACTTTTGATGATTGTTTACCTTGCAATTATGATGACAATAACTTTCTACCGTAAAAGGGCAAGGATAAAAAATCAACGCAAAGTTCACAAACAAAATGAGAAGGTTTCAAGTTTGCTTAATGAAGTGGTGCGTAGTGAACGTGACATAAAATCACTTAACCTTGAAACAAAACTTAAAGATATAACTGAAAGTCAGTTTGACGATTACAAACAAACTGTTTTAAAAACCAGCAAGGATAACATTAAATATCGTGAACTTGACTGGGTTGCTTACATCATATTTATCATTTCATTTACTGCCCTTGGTGTGGCTATGTTGGATAAAGGATTCTTAACACTTGCAACATTTTTGATTCTTTACAACAACCGCAACAGTTTGGACAATTTATCAAATGTAGTCACAAGCATTGTCAACAATGTGGCAGATATAAAAGTGAGTTATGAACGCATTAACGAACTTTATATTGACGATGATTATGACCTTGAAAAATTTGGCACAGTGTACCGCAAAAACTTGGGTAGTGACATTGAATTTAGACATGTAAGTTTTGGATATGTTGAATATAAAAACTTTACTCATGACGAGATTGAAGAAAAGAAAAAGTACAACAAAAAGCACAAGATAAAAGAAAAAGTACCAAAGCGTGAAGTTACTGGCAGAAAACAAGTGTTTGAAGATTTATCTTTTAAAATTGAACCAAACACAACAGTTGCTTTTGTTGGTAAATCTGGTTGTGGTAAATCAACAGTGCTTAACTTAATATCTAAAATCTACACAGTGGATAGCGGAAAAGTTATGATAGGTGGCATTGATATTAATAAATTGGATAAAGAAACTTTGCGTTCTTCCATTGCGTTGGTAAATCAATTCCCTTACATATTTGATATGACAATCAAAGAGAATTTATTGCTTGCAAAACCAGACGCAACAGACGAAGAAATTAACCAAGTTATCAAAGATGCAGCGTTGGAGGAATTTATTGCAGGTTTATCAAAAGGCATAGACACAAAAGTGGGTGAAAGTGGTATGAAACTTTCAGGCGGACAAAAACAACGTCTTGCCATTGCCCGTGCATTGCTTAAAAAATCTAATGTTATAATTTTAGACGAAAGCACCAGCAGTTTGGATAACCTTGCACAAAACACCATTAAAGAGAGTATCGACCGCATTAAAGGTAAAAGCACAATTATCATTGTTGCACACAGACTCTCTACAATTAAAAATGTTGATAAAATTTTCTTTATGGACGAAGGCAAAATTGTGGATACTGGCAGTTTTGAAGAACTTAACAAACATAACAAACAATTTAAAATTATGTATAACGCTGAAAGCATTGATAAATGATTAAATTATTATCAATCAATTTAATCTTAAGTGATTAAATTATCCACAAATTTAATCTTAAGTGATTAAATTTTAAACAACAAGCAAGAAAAAAGATACACTGCAAAAGTGTATCTTTTTTGTTATCATTAATAACAAATCATATTTATAGGTGTATAGCAAGTAAAGGTTTATTTTTAAGTGTGTTTTTAAGTTATTAAACTTACAAGCACTATTATTTGTTGTTGATTGTTGCTTTAATTCTGCGTACGCCAGCAGAAACTGCTTCTTGTTTTGCAATTTTAAAGTTAACAAGTTCGCTTGTATTCTTTGCGTGTGGGCCACCACAAATTTGGAAGTCAATATCACCAATGCGGTAGATTGAAACAATTTCATCATCTGTGGCTTTATGCACACCATATGCACCTTGTGCTATTGCTTCTTTGTTAGGAAGTTCAACACGTTCAACTGGGATTGCTTTATTGATTGCAGAGTTAACAAAATCTTCAATTTCTTTAACTTCTTCGTCTGTTAATTTACGGTCAAAGTTAAAGTCAAAACGCAAACGTTCGCTTGTGATGTTGCTACCTTTTTGTTCAATTTGTGTACCAAATTTATGCCTTAAAGCAGCCAAAAGCAAATGGCAAGCAGTGTGCAAACGGGTTGTCCAAACGCTATCGTCAGCAAGCCCACCTTTAAACACACCAGCATTTGTTGTGCGTGCCAATTCTTGATGTTCACGGAAAGCGGTGTTAAAGCCTTCAACGTCAACGGTCAAGCCACGTTCTTTTGCCATTTCAACTGTAAGTTCAATAGGGAAGCCGAAAGTATCATATAAACGGAAGGCAGATTTACCATTAATTTGTGTTTCTGGCACAAAACCAGGTTTGTCAGCCATAAATTGATTTTTTCTTTCAATGCCATTAACCACTTTATCAAACTCTTTGTTGCCTAGTTCAAGTGTTTTTAAGAATTTTTCTTCTTCCTTGTTCAATTCAGTTTTAACTTTTTCACGGTTAAGGTCAAGTTCAGGATAGTCAGTTTTAAAATAATCAATATATAAATCTGCAATTTTACCAAGATGACCAGCAGTAATGCCAAGGTTTTTCATATGTCTAATTGCACGGCGGATAAGACGGCGTAAAACATAACCTTGACCAATATTGCTTGGAACAATACCTTTTTCGTCACCTAACATAATGGTTGATGTGCGGATATGGTCAGCAATAATTCTAAATGAAGGTTTAAGGCTGCCGTCAGCATAAGATTTACCGCAAAGGCTTTCCAACAAACGAATTGCTGGTTGGAAAATTTCTGTGTCAAACACACTTTTTACGCCATTAAGCACACAAAGTGAACGTTCCAAACCCATACCAGTATCCACATTTTTTTGTTTTAAAGGTTCAATTGTTTTGTCAGCATTTGCTTTAAATTCCATAAACACATCGTTCCAAATTTCCAAAAACTTGCCACAGTCGCAACTTGGGTTACACTCTGGTGAACATTTTGGTTTGCCAGTGTCAATAAACATTTCAGTGTCTGAACCACAAGGGCCAACGCCACTGCCTAAAATCCACCAGTTGTCTGGTAAATAATAGATATTCTTTTTGTTAATGCCGGCTTTTTCCCACAAACTTGCAGTTAATTCATCACGTGGCACAATATCGTTACCAGCAAAAACTGTTACAGCAAGTTTGTTTTTATCCAAACCTAAATATTTAGGGCTTGTTAAAAATTCATAACTCCAACCAACCATTTCATTTTTAAAATAGTCGCCTAAACTCCAGTTACCAAGCATTTCAAAAAAGGTTAAGTGTGAGTTGTCGCCAACTTCATCAATATCGCCAGTACGGATACATTTTTGCACGTCACATAAACGTTTGCCCTTTGGGTGAGATTGCCCCAACAAATATGGAACAAGGGGGTGCATACCAGCAGTTGTAAACAAAACTGTTGGGTCATTTTCAGGAATAACACTTGCACTAGGAATCGCAATATGCCCCTTACTTGTATAAAAATCCATCCATTTATCAATCAATTCTCTTCTTGTAAACATATATAATCCTTTTATCAGCATTTAATATATCACATATTGGCGTGAAATGTAAAATCAATATTTAATGCTTTTAAAATTTTGTTGTGTATTTGTTCAACAGAAAGCAGGTTGCCGTCTTTGCAACAATCAATCACTGTCCAATCATATTTTTTTGCAACATATTTGGCTTGATTATAAGCATGACACATATAATCTTTGTCCTTTTCATGAATATCTTGGCTTTGCCCGTTTTTCAAATCTTTGCGGTTGTGTGCCAAACGTAAACTTATTTCAATAGGCAAGTCCAAAAACAAAACAGCATCTGGTTTTGGTAATTTTAGTTTGCCATATTCAAAATCGTTAAGCCAGTTTAAACAATCTTCACGCTCAGCTCCATTTACAGTTTTGCACGCTTGATGAATCATATTGCTTGGGGTGTATCGGTCTAGAATAATATAGTCGTAATCTTCAATATTAATATTTTTCATTGTTGCTAAACGGTCAACAGCAAAAAGAGTACTCGCTTGATAAGCGTCTAAACAGTTGGCATTTTCACCAAATTCTCCGTTTAAATACATCTTAACAAGTGTGCTTGACGCACTGCTATAATTAGGAAAACTTATAAGTTTACATTTGTTTCCTAAATTTGTTAATGTTTCATACAAAAGTTTAGATTGTGTGGCTTTTCCGCTTCCGTCAGTGCCTTCAATGGTTATAATCATATCTACCTCTTTTTATTGCAAATATTATACCACACATAAACCAATTTTCAATACAATTTTTAACTGTTTGTCTGCCCAGTGTATACAAATTTTTTATTGTTTCTATTAGATATTTTTACACTAAAAAGAAAGCAAAAAAGTTATAAAAATATCAAAAAACAGGCAATCACGCAAAAGATATTTAATTTACAAATTTATTGACAAAATCATTATTTAAAGTTATCATATTTATATGAAAAAGTTTTGGAAGTATTTTGCCATTGTAATTTTGTCACTCATTGGCTTGTGTGCCATAGGCCTTTTGTATTTATTTATTGTGCCAAACAGCAGTTTGTTTGGAATTTGTTATATCAGTTATAACGAAAATCTTTCATCAAATATTTACAATGCTGACGAAAATTCAATCGGGCAAATTGTAATGACTTCTCGTGACTATGATGTGGAAGTTGCAACAACTAATGAAAGGTCAGTTTATGTTAAAGTGTTTGCAAATTCTTTTGGCTTTGTGCTTAAAAAGAACAGCCATGTCAATATTGACACAACATTATTAGCAGGCAAACTTACAATCAATATCACAGAACCAAATGGCGCATGCATATCAAACAATTCCAAAATTAAATTATATGTGCCAGAAGATTATGAAATTAATTTGTCACTCAACAATAACAATGCTAAAACAAAAATTGATAGCCAACACCTTATTGTTGCATCATTATCAGGCAAAACAAAAAATGGTAAATTTGATATAACAAAATGCACAATCACTGGTGATATTTCAGCAACTGTAAATCGTGGTAATTTTACCATTGGCGAAAATGTTGCACTTAATAACAATAATGTTGAATTCAATGCAAACACAGGCAACTTCTATGGCGAAAAATCAACATTTGGCAATTTTGTTGTAAAATCAAACAATCGTGCGATGATTAAAATTTACGCATGTGAAAAGTTCACTCTTAACCAAAAATCAGCAGGTGGCAGTGTGAAAATCAACGCATTGCAAGAGATTGAAGTTAATTCAAGCGACACAAACCTTGATATTGACACAATCATAACTGGTGCGTCAATCACATTAACAAGAAGCGGAAAAGTTAACATTAAAGAAATTCACGCTTTGGCAACAATTCAAACTCGTGACGGCAACATAACAATCGATAAAGCAACAAACGCACTTTCTTTAACAACAAAACGTAATGGTAACATTATCCTTAAAAAAACCACTGCTTCAGTGTTGGCTGAAACTGTATATGGTGATATTTCAGTTTACTTCGATGCAGAAGCTGAAAGTTACCAATACAACACAGGGGCAAGAAAGTTGCAAGCGTCAACAGTTGACGGTCAAATCATTGCTTCTGGTGTGGAAAATGTCAGTGTAGATATAACAGGCACTGGCAAAGCAAGCATTTATATGAACAACGTGTTTGGCGAAAACAAAGTTTCAGCAGGCAAGGGCAGTGCATATATTGAATTTGCAAATGAATCAGCCTTCACACTCAACACAACCGCAGAAACTGGTAAATTCAATATCAACTATTTAACACTCAGCAATGTTGGGCATGAAAATCATGAATTCACAGGCACAAACAATTTCAACATTAACACATCTTCTTCAAACGGACGCAGTTTGATTGCATCTGTAAGTTCAGGCTTTATCAAAATCCGTGATGTTGCAACCAAAAACTTTTAGTGGTTGAAATAACTTGTAACCTTGAATTATAAATATAACAATAAAAAAATGGTGCTTGATTGCATCATTTTTTGTTTTGTTAAGTTGGGTTATTAGTCAAAAATGCTTTTATTTTGGTCTTTACCTTGTTTAAGGGCTTCACTAAATTGTTCAAGTAACAAACGTTCTGCTTTTGTCATGCTCAATTTAGACATAAATGCCGCTGCACCAGTGTGTCCGCCACCACCGTTTTGTTTTGCAATGCTACCAACATCATAACCAGCACGTCCACGCATACTAACATAATATTCACCTTGTTTTGGGTATATAAAGCCAACCAACCTTGCACCATTGATTGTGGATAAGCGGTTGATAATACCAGTGTAATTATCTTGCGTTACATTGTTCTCTTCCGCTTGTTTTTTTGTTATGTGAGATATGATAATTTTTCCGTTTTCATAATACTTTGCGTTTTGAATTGCCACAGCCATAAGGTTCATATTTTGCCTTGTGTTGTTAAGCATAAAGTTTTCGTATATAGGGTAACTTTCCACATTTTGCACACATATTCCGGCAACTTCAAATGTGTGTTCGGTTCTTGCACCAACTGTTAAATTGTTTGTGTCGGTTACAATGCCAGCATAAATCATACCATAATCTGATTTTGTAAATTTGTGGCCAAATGCGGTAAGAATATCAAAAACTATTTCGCAAGTGGAACTAACCACACCAATAACGTTTTCATTAGGGTTGAACTCGTTTGTTGCATGGTGGTCAATCACAAGTTTGTTTTCAGCGTTTAAAAACAGTGGCTCATATATGCCAAGCCTTTCTGTTTTTGGTGCATCCATCATAACCGCCCAATCATAATTTGCTTTGCCTTGATTTAAGTTTTGACCATCTAACAAACAATCATAACTGTGTGGTAAATGACTATATTCAGCAAATATGTCCACATTAACTTTAAATTTTGTGGATAAAAAATTTCTAAAAACTATCATGCTACACAATGCGTCTGCATCAGGCTCATTATGTGCAATCAAACATATATTTTTTGCTGTTCTTAATTTATTGATTTGTGGATATTTCATATTTCTATTATACCATATTTTTTTATGTTTTCAAAACAAATAGTTATTTGCCCGTTTTTTGCAAAGGTTGTCCAATTTATGTGTTATGGTGTATTGATGTTTTAAAAGTTGATATAATCACATAAACAACATTACTAGTGGAAGAGTGATTAGTGGTGCAGTTGAATTTGAAAAAATATCCGCTGGTTGGTGCAATTTTAAAAACCACTCTTATAATGGCAAAAGTGTAAAAAATAAATTCTCATAATTTTAGAGTTTTAACAATATATTTTTATATGCAAAGCAAGTCCAACCAAAAGCAAGATTGTTTAAAATCTGGCAAAAAACACATAAAAATTAAACAGATATTTAAGTGGTTAAAACAAAAGTTTTCAGCACACAAGTTTTGTGTTGTTATTGTGCTTATAATGCTTTTGTTGTCTTTTGCGTTTTCAGGTATAGTGGCATATTCCGCAAGTAAATATAATGGTGTTACAATCGTGCTTGATGCAGGGCATGGTGGGCGTGACGGCGGAAGTGTTGGCACTAACGGAACAGTGGAAAAAGAAATCAATTTGGCATACACTTTGGCATTAAAAGAAAAGTTGGTAAAAGCAGGCTATCGTGTGGAATTGACACGTAAAACTGATGACGGATTGTATAGCGAATTTGCGACCAACAAAAAACTCAGCGATATGAAAGCCCGCTTTGAAATCATAAAAAAATCAAACCCCAACCTTATGATAAGCATACATATGGATAGTTTTAAAGATAAATCTGCCCATGGTGCATCAACCTATTATCGCAAGGGTGACACGGCAAGCCAAAATGTGGCAAATCTAATTCAACAAAGCCTTAACACATATTGCAATGCAAGTTACACACAAGGCAAAGTGGGGGACTATTACATTTTAAATTGCAGTTATTATACTTCTGTGCTTATCGAGTGTGGTTTTATTTCAAACCCAGAAGAAGAAAAATTGCTAAACACTGCAGAATATAAAGACCAATTTACAACCGCCATTTTAAAAGGGGTTATGCTTTATTTTGGTCTTGTCAGTGTTTAGCAATTAATCGAATATTAGCAAATTATTTTACAGTAAAAAGCAAAATAATCCAATTCATTTTTTTACTACTTATTGTTTTTAATTGTATGGATTGAATATAATTTAATGTCTAGCCAAATATCTAGTTTAGTGTTGTGTGGTTTTGTGTTGTTCTCAAAGTGATAAATTGCGGTAAAAATGTGGAGTAAAAGTTGATTGTGTTTTAAAACAAGCCTTCAATGTTGCCGTTATCATCAATTTTCATATTAAGGTAGTTAGAGTTTTTGCCCAATGCAGGCATAAGCAACATATTGCCAGCAATAGCAACAATCATTTTTGCACCTGTGCGGATTTCAATATCAGTTATAGTGAACACAAAATCAGTTGGTGCACCAAGCAAATCTTTATTGTCGCTGAAAGAGAATTGAGTTTTGGCAATGTTAACAAAACAATTATCCAATTTCAAACGAGTGGCAAGTTTAAGTTTTTCTTTTGCCAAGTCGGTGTATTCCACCTTTTTTGCACCGTAAATATTTTTTGCAATCTTTTCAATTTTGGTTTTAATGTTATCTTCCATTTCATAGGTGTAATGCAATGGTTTTGGTGTTTTGCACATTTGTTTAACAATGTTTGCAAGTTCAATGCAACCAGCACCACCATAAGCAAAACCATTTGCCACAACAACTGGGGTGTCGGCACAAAGATGTTTTAAAGTTTCCACTTCTTCGTCTGTGTCTTCTTTATGGCGATTTATTGCAACAACTGTGTTTAAATCAAATTGTTGTTTTAAGTTAAAAATGTGCCTTTTAACATTTTCAAACCCAGCAACTAAATCTCCGTTGCCATGTTCTTTTATCACTTTTGCAACGATCACAAGCACACAAGCATCTGGGGTTTTGCCTAAAATACGTGTTTTTATATCTAAAAATTTTTCAGCACCTAAATCACTGCCAAAGCCGGCTTCGGTAACACAATAGTCAGCATGTGACAATGCAAATTTTGTTGCTACCACACTGTTGCAACCATGGGCAATATTGGCAAAAGGTCCAAGGTGAACAAGGGCTGGTGTGCCTTCACGTGTTTGCACAAGGTTTGGTTTTATTGCGTCTTTTAACAACAAAGTCATTGCATCTTCTGCATGCAAATCTTTTGCGTAAACTGGTTTGCCGTCCACAGTTAATGCAACCAAAATGTTGCCAAGATTACGTTTTAAATCTGCCAAATTTTCACTTAAACATAAAACTGCCATGGTTTCACTTGCTGCGGTTATAACAAAATTGCTTTTAACTGTTTTGTTGCCAATGTGATAACTGTATTCACGCAAACTGCGTTCGTTTAAGTCTAAACAACGTTTAAAAAATATTTTATCAACATCAATGTTCAAAGCATTGCCTTGAAAGATGTGATTGTCAACAATGCTTGCTAACAAATTGTTTGCTTGAGCAATGGCATGGAAATCACCTGTAAAGTGCAAGTTGATTGTGTCACTCGGCTCTACACGAGATTTGCCCCCGCCAGTAGCCCCACCTTTTATGCCAAAAACGGGGCCCATGCTTGGCTCTCTCAAAGCCAACATTGTTTTATTGCCTAAACTGTTAAGTGCGTCTGCCAGCCCAATAGAAACAGTGGTTTTACCAATGCCAGATTTATTAGACGTCATGGCAGTAACAAGCACAAGTTTGCCTTGTTTTTTGCCAGTTACATTTTCAACTTTGGCAATTTCTTTGCCATATTCAAAAATATCTTTTTGTTTTAAACCAACTTTTTTTGCAATCTTTTTAATATCCATTTTGCCCCCCCCTTAAAACAGCGTCAACTAAACTTACAACTAAAAATCATCAATAGAAATATTATTAACACAATTTTAACACAACAGCATAAATTTATCAAATCAAAAGCCAACATAAAATAGTATAAAGGTATTCAAAAAAATTATATAAGATATAAGTAATACAAAACTCACAAAAAAATCAACAATCAAAATAGTTCAAGTTGTTGGCCAAGTGATATTAAAAAAACTCACCCATGGTTTGGTAAGTTTTTTTGTTTAAGATTAAAATATCTAGTTTTTGTGTGATGATATTTGCCTTTTGCAAACCCATACACTCAAAGTTTTGTGTTTGATTAAAGTTCAAAAACACTAAATGAAACAGTGTAGTATGCATTTAACAAACTTTGTGCTTTGCATTTAATTGTATGCACTTGTTCTTTACAATCTGAAAAGTAGTCTGCACGTAAACGGCTGATACCAACTTCACAATTCTTTAAACTTTTGATTGTTTGGTTACATTTTTCAATAAGAGCCACTAATCTTTTGCGTGCTTCTAAATTAAATTCACCGTCCTTTACATCAGCAAATTCAGCGTTAAGCATTTCAATTTCTTCTTCAATACACATAAAACTGCTCCTCGATTTCTTTAATATACCACATTATATTCAACTTTTCAATAGGTAAAGCTAAAAAACTTTAATTTTCAGACTGTGTTTGTGGGGTGTTGGTAGATTCATTGATAGGAGGTTGTTTCTTTTTGTTGATATTGTCTTTAATTTTATAAACAAGTTGAATTGCAAGCCACAACAAAACACATATTGACATGAAGATGACATAGATAATCAACTGAATAATAGGATAAAAGCGTGCATAACCAATTTTAAAAGAAGTGAACAACTTTGTTATGCCATCACCAAGCAATTTTGCGGCTTTTACCGAATCAAACATAAACAAATAGTTAGCAGCATAAAAGTTATTTCCTGTTTTTAAAGCAATGGCATTAAACATCGTACCAAGTGCCCATGCACAAACAAAATAGATGGTGAAGCCAAGCAAGCAATCGCATAAAGCCTTTTTGTCCAAACGCGGAAAAACATTAAGCAAAAGTGCCAACATAGGAACAACCAAAACATTGCTATGTTCCAAAATGAAGTGCATATTGTAAAGATAGAACAAGCCTTTGCCGTCCAAGTCCGGGCTGACCAAAGCAAACAACACGCCAATCACATTGATAATAACTGTGAAGTTGAAAAGTTTTTTGTTTTTGGTGATAAGTGAGAACAAAATAAAGAACGAACCCAAATTGCAAAGTTGGAAAGGCAATCTTTCAATGTTGATTGAGATTGCTGAAAACATTTGCAAATATTGCATTATCAAAGAAAGTGAAAGCACAAACAATAAAACCATTTTTGTTTCAATGCTTTGTTTTCGGAATATAAAGTAAAGGGCAACGATTTCCACAATCAAGAATAAGAACCAACAAATGTGAATCGGGCTATATGCGGTGAAAATGATATTTGAATATCCAAACAAATGTTGCATTACATAAATAGGTGTGGCAGAAAGAATCACAAGTGGTAAGCAAATAAAGAAATAAAGGTATTCTTTTTTATCTTTAAAGTTAAACACATGTTTTTCTTGAATAGCCAACACAACTGGCACAACAATTTGCAAGCATAAAATAAGCCCAAACCATATAGACCTAAAAGTTGGATTTATTAAAAATTGTTTAAAACCTTCACTGATAACTGGTATGGAATTTAAACCCCTGCCAGCAGTGGAAGTGAAATCGGCCAAGTATTGTGGATAAAAACAAATTTGAGCAATGCTTAAAGCCAAACCGAAATAGATTGCAATGTTACGTATGGTGCGGTTTTTGTAAAACACGGCAATAGGCAAGCATACAAAACTTACCATTGAAAACCACCTTACTATTGCATATCCATAACGTGCTGGCATGGTTGCCAATTCTTCGGCTAAATAACACAAAGCAAATGCGTCAGGCAACAGAACAGATGCCAGCATCAAACAAGCATACACAATAACTGACACTTTTAAAATCTTGTCAATCACTTTTTTAAACTTTTCATTTTCTTTAAAAACACAATATTTTAAAATACAATATGTTGCAATTAAAACTATGGCAACAGATAACAAAATGATATAAAACATAATAACTCCTTAAACATTAATATAAATTCCAATTTAGTCAGGCAGTTGTGCCACTATCCGCTTTTTCTTGCTTTATAGGCGGATTGTACAAGTTGATAGTTTTAAATTTTTTAAAACATAACGCAACAAGATAAAACAATAATGCGCAGGCTGGTAAAAGTGGTAACAAATAAACAAATGGAATAGGTATAAGTTTAAACAGTGGGACTAAAATCATAATTTCGTCCGGTCCCATGGTATATGAGTGATTATGTGGTCCATTAATTTGCCAACCATTGAGCGTAAAGTTTGCAAAGAAGCAACACCCAAAGTATACAAGCATGCATAAGCACACCCAAGGCACGTATTTAATTTGTGGTTTAAACCACCTTGCGGAAATCATCATCAAAGGGACAGCAACAACAAGCAAATGGTTTATCCAAAAATTTAAAGTAACAATCGAATACCACATTGATTGTTCAACATCTGAAACATAGGTTACAAAAGTGGATAATGCACATGGCATAGAGAAGAAGAAAAGATATTGCCTTCCAAGTTCGTTTTTCTTGATTAAGCAAAGTGGCAACAAAATAAAGTTAAAATTGCACACTTGAAACATTTGAACAAAGAAGTTTTTAAAATCCAGTGTTGTGCCATAATGTGTAAGGTGCAAAAACAAAATACCCAACATACACAAAATCACTGCAGAATAAATAATTGCACATTGAGCCTTATAACTTACCCGTGCAACTATAATCATCAGTGTAGCCACAATAATGATTGACGCCAGCAACATTAAAATATGTGCTGAGCCACCAATGGTCATCATAAGCGTGTTTCCTTTAACAAAGTCTAATCTTAATTTAATTATACAAAAAACCGACATATTTAGTCAAAGAAAAAAAGGCTTTATATTTTTTAAAGCCTTTAACCATTAAATCTCTATCCAATATCTTTGAACAACATGGTCACCATCAACCACTTCATTTTCGAGTTTACCACCATTTTTTATAATAGTTCTTGCAGACGCAACATTTGATTTTTTGCAACACATCAAAACTCTATCAATACCCAATTTTTTGCACTCTTGCAAAGCCAATGCTATCATTTTTGTGGCATAACCCTTACCTCTTTCACTTGGCCTTATACCATCACCAATATGACCAGAAGCAAACAATAAGAAATCGTTTAAATAATGTCTGATATTAACCGCACCTAAAAATTTGTTTTGGTTGGTATCTAACAAAAAATATGTAGAGTCAGGCACAAAACCATTTTGCGGTTTGCTTATTGACAAACTTGGTATATATTCATCTAAATTGTGATAATCAGCCCTTCTTATAGACCAAGGTATAATTTTGTCTTCAACAGCGGTCCACTCGTCCATCATTTCAAAAAGTTGATTTTTATATTTTTTAGAAAATTCAACTAATTTTAACATATCTTTATCCTTTTTTAAATTAAATTTTGGTGCGTCCATCAGGGCTCGAACCCGAAATCTAAGTTCCGAAGACTTATGTGATATCCATTTCACTATGGACGCAAGGGCG
>CAKVNK010000002.1 GCA_934777435.1 uncultured Clostridia bacterium | reverse complement strand
GCATCAGTTGTTGTTGCATATTCTGCAAATGCGTATGTTCTGTTTGCGTTTACTGAAGGAACTTCAATTTGCAATGTCACAATCACTGTTTCTTTGTAGGTCGCTGTGATTGTGATTCTACCATAACTATTTGCTGGAATTGTAACTGTGTTGCCAGATACGCTTGCCTTACTTGTTGAATCTGTGTTTGTGAGAGTCCAACCAACGAATCTGTAGCCAGATTTTGTTGGTGTGTTCAAGGTGAAGGTTTGTGCATTTGAACTTGTTTGATAACTTGTTTTGTTATCTTTTGAAACTGAGCCACCTGCATATTCGTAAGTGATTGCGTAACTGCTACCTTTTGCGGTTGCGGTTGCTGATTTATCTGCGTCAACTTTGATTGTTGTTTCAGCAGTTGTTGCTGTGCTGTCACCAGTCCAAGCCACAAATACAAAGCCTGCACTTGCTGTTGCTTTGATTGTAACAACTCTGCCATTGATATATCTGCCTGCACCTGTTACTGTTGCAATACCTGTGCTTTTGTTCAAGGTTAAAGTATAAACTGTAACAGTTTTTGAGCCAACATTACCATTTGTGTTAAAGTTGCTGTTTGTTGTTATAGCACGAACACGCACTGTTCTTGAACCAGCCACTGCAGTGATTGTGCTGTTATAGTCAACACCACTGGTTGCCGCTGTCCAATTTGTGCCGTCTATGCTGATTTGATAAGATGTTGCATTTGCCACTGTTGTCCATGTAACTTTACCTGTGCTGTCTACTGTTACAGTAGGTGCTGCCAAGATTGCCTTATTAATTGTCAACTTACCAGTTGCATAACTAATTGAGTAGTTTGCAGTGGTTTCTGTTGCACCGTCACTTGTTTTAACAACTGCCGCACTTGGTGTTATTGTGCCGTTTGTTGTTGCACTTGTTGTACTTGCTTTAAGTGTAATGCTTGTAAGTTTTTGGTTATTTACCAAACCTGTTACTGTTACTTGCCCTACACCTGTTGCAATGCTACCACCATAAGTGATTGTTTGCTCTTTTGCAGTGATTGTCAATTTGGCTTGTGCAATGTCCCATGTAATTGTTTTCTTATCTGTTGTGCCATCGCTCCACGCATAGTTTGCTTTTGGTTCTGCGTATGCTGTGATGCCTGTTGCAGAATTTGTTGCTTTTGTTGTACCTGTTAAGGTTACATTTGTGCCTGTTACACCAATTTGTTCAACGCCAGTGTATGTTCTGTTTGTTGCTGTGTAACTTGCTGTTTTAGCACGTGTAACTGTAAGTTTGAAACTGCCAGTTACTGTTGTGTAGTTAGCAGCAGTGATTTGGAAGTATACTGTCTTACTATCTGCCACATTGGTTACACTTGGGCATATTGTCAAGTTATATGTGCCTGACGCTGTGCCAAATTTAACTGTTGCACCGCTTGGTGTTGTTACAGTTACTGAACCTGTGTGGGCTTTGCCATCGTAAGCCCCTTCATAACCTTTTGCTGTGTAAACAATGCTTGCTGCACCAACAGTGATTGTATTTGAATTTAATGTTGCAATCTTGCATGTTGTTGTGCGGGCTGCTGTAACCTTAATTGTTGTGCTGCCAGTTGAATCAACTGCTTTGATTGTTGTGCCAGAGATTGTTACTACACTTGTGTTGTTTGAAGCATAACTTATTGCACCAGTTGTGCCACCATTTGAACTTACTTTTGCAGCAATGCTTGTTGTTGCGTTGTATTTCAAACTGCTTGCTGGTTGTGTGGTTATGTTGATTGTTTGAGTGTATTTTTGAACGGTGATTGTTAATGTTGCTGTTGCAGATTTGTAGTTTGTAGACTCTGCTGCAGTGATTGTAACTTTAACTGTACCATTGTTATCATTGTCGGCTGATAATGCTTTTGCTGTTACCTTGCTGCCACTTATGCTTGCGTAAGTTGCTGCATCAATAGCATAACTTAATGTGCCTTGGCTTGCCTTGATATAACTTGCCACATCAAGGGTTGCGTTGACATACATGCTTGCTGATGATGAAGTCAATGCTAATGTGTTGTTAATCTTGTTAATTTTCCATGTTGCACTGCCCTTTGAGCCAGCATAGTTACCAACACCGGTAATAGTTACAGTGTATGTGCCAGCATCTTTTGCTGTTGTTGTGCCAGACACTGTGTAATCTGTTGTTTTTGTTAATGTTGTGTTGCCATTTTTAACAGTTATTGTTGGAGTTTTGTTTGTGCCGTCATAATCATATGAAGAAGCACTAACTGTAACTGTTAAGGTTGTGTTTAAAGCACTGATTGTAAAGTTTGTTGAAGCAGAAGAAATGCTGTAGTTATCAATCTTTGCTTGACCCCCGCTAACCCCAAGGGCTGCTGTGATTGAGTATGTGCCAACATTAATTGCACTTGTAACCGCTGTGCCTGCACTATTTTTGATTGTGTAAGCAAATGTGATTGTTTCACCAGTTACCGCACCTGTTGCTGTTGCTTTTGGTGCTTGTGCACTGCCATTATAGGTAAATGTTGTTTTATCCCAACTTATAGTTAAGGTTTTCTTTGCAATAGTCCAACTTACTGTAACATCTGCAGTTGTGTTATCACTCCAAATATGGTTGCTGTCAAGTGTGAACACTGCACTGTAATTACCAGCGTTTGTTGCTGCTGTTGAACCACTCTTTAATGAGTATCCAATGCCGGTTGAATATGTTACGCCTGTAATGCTTGAACCTGTGTAAGTTAAACCAGTTTTTGCTGTTGGTTTTGCAACTTGTGCTTTGCTAATTGTTACATTAACTGTTTTGTTTGCAGGTGCAGAATAGTTTTTGCTATCTGTTGGTGCAAATGACACTGTAATTGTGCCACTGCCTGCTTTTACACCATTGATTGTAAATGTGTATGCTGTGTTTGCTGTAACAGTTTGTGTATAACCTGCTGCAACTGTTACATAATCTGTGCTGTTTGAAGTTATTGTAAACTTACCTGCAACATTTGATTTGTAACTTACTGTTGCGGTTTTGCCGTATACAACTGTCGCTGATGAATTAACTGTTAAGATTACAGTTGCTGTGCCAATAGACCAATCTTGTGATGTGTTTGCTGGCAATGAGTAGTTGCCTGATTTTGTGCCAGACAAGCCACTGATTGTTGCCTTGTATTTACCTGCTGCTGTTGCTGTTGTTGTGTCAGAGTAAGTAAATGCCACTGCATCACTGTTCACAAGGTTGCCTATGGTTGCTGTTACTGTATGGCTGTTGCCGTCATAACCAAAGGTTACTGTGCTTGGCCATGTTGCTGTAACTGTACGTTTGTTAACTGTTAATTTGCCAGTTTTGTAAGTGAAACTGTAGTTTGTTGCTGCCGCACCAGTTACTGTGATGTCGTAACTGCCAACATTGCCAAATCTTGCATAAGCACATGCCACGGTAGGTTTTGTTGTTAAAACAGATTCTGTTTCGCTGTTTACATACCCAGTGATTGTGTAAGTGTAGGTTGGCAATGCATCACCATATGTTACAGATTTGCTGTTTGCTGTAACTGTTAATGCTTTCTTGCCGATTGTCCAACTTACACTCTTTGCAGTTGTTGTGCCATCACTCCATGCATAGTTTGCTGTTGGAGTAAATGTTGCTGTGTAAGTGTTAGCATTTGTGCCACTGATTGTTCCACCAATGGTTAATTGTGTTGTTGAGTAATTGCTCCAACTTGGTGATTGAGCCTTGCCAGAGTATGTTAATGTTCCGCTTTGTGCTGGAACATTTGCGATTTTTGCACGAGTAATTGTCAATTTGAAACTGCCAGTTATTGTTGTGTAATTTGTTGCAGTGATTTGGAAGTATACTGTCTTGCTGTCTGCCACATTGGTTACACTTGGGCATGCTGTCAAGTTGTATGTGCCTGACACTGTGCCAAATTTAACTGTTGCACCGCTTGGTGCTGTTACTGTTACAACACCTGTGTGAGCATTGCCGTCATAAACACCTTCATAACCAGTTGCTGTGTATTTGATTGTCGCTGTGTTGATTGTGAGTGTGTAAGTTGCAGTTTTTGTTGCATATGTGTAGTTTGCACCATCTGCAACTGTTGCTGTAATTGTCACACTGCCTGCTGACTTGATTGTCACCGAGCCTGTTGAAGCGTTAATAGAAGCAATATTTGCATTGCTGCTGCTATAAGTTACTGTGCCGTCACCAGTTTTTGTTAATGGATTTGTAAATGCTGCATCTCCATATGTTTTGGTAATTGCTTTGGTTGCATAACTTATTGAGCCTGCTGCTTTGTTAATCTTAACAGTAATAACAGCGTCTTTTGTTACTTTGCTTAATGTATCTGTTGCACGAATTGTCAAAGCATAACTACCTGCTGGTGTGCCTGCTTTGATAGAAATTGTTGTTCCGCTCACAGTGAAGTAACTGCTTGAATTTCCTGCTGTGATTGCGTAACTGTAATTGCCTGTACCATTGCTTGCACCAGCGTAAGTAACACTTGTTGCTGTTGTGCTGTAAGTTTTTGTTACAGTTTGAGCATTAAATGTAAGTGCATTTGCTTGCCATAAAGCATATAAGTAGTGATTTCTGCTTTGTGATACAGTTGTTGCTGAAGTTGTTAATCCTGTTGATGAAACTTCAACCAATTCCAAGTTAGTGATTTGTGTTGGAATACTTCCGTCACTTGCATAACTTGGATAAATGTGAATAGGATCATTTTGATAATTTGAGCCAGTTGAATTATCGTGATATGTGAATACACCATAATATCTTACCCAACTATCTGTAATAGTGTTAGATGTTGCAGCACTATTATCACTTACACGATACACTCTGCCTGAAGTTTTGCTGTTGATGAATAATGTATTTGTATTCCAAGGTTGAGTTGCCCCTGTTTTGTTAATTCTAATATCAAACGCAAAACGATATTGTTTATTTTCGGTTAAGTTGATACCCATTGTTTTCAATGATATACCAACACTCCAACCATCAAGCCATGTACTTGTTGGGTGTGTATAGACACTTGTTGAATTAAGCAATGATTGTTTCCAGCCAACAAATGTGTAACCAGTTCTTGTTGGAGTTGGTAAATCTCCGTAAGTGCTGTTATATGACACACTCTTGCTTGTTGTTGAAACTGAACCACCATTTGCGTCAAATGTAACTGTATATTTTTTAGCAGTTGCACTTGCAGTGATTGTTGCATTTGCTGCACCCATTGTGTAAGGGCTTGATACAGTTGTTGAACCAACCTTGTATGTTAATGATTCATAACCTGTTAACAATGTTGCACTGTATGGAACAGATGCACCATAACGTACTGTGTAAACTTGTCCGTTTACAGATACCAAACCATTTGCATTTGTGAGGGTTGAAGTAAATGTGTTAATACCTGTACCCTTTGTTAAGGTCAAGGTGTAAGTGTTACGATTGTAGTAAACTTTAACCACTGTTGAACCATCACCTGCGATTATGCCTTGAGTAATGGTTTGACTTGTAAAGCCTGTGTAAGTTTTTGCGGTTGCTTTAGTTGCAGCACCAGTTGTACCAGTTAAACTTTCTGTTGCAACTTTTGTGTAATTGTTGCCGCCAGCCAAAGTTTGTTGGTAATGTTCCACTGTGTATGCAGTAGATGTATTTGCTGTCCAATGAGCAACCAAACTATGATTTTGGGCTTTTGTAATAACTGTTGTGTTTGTTACATTTGTTGAATTAATTTTATACAATACAAAACCATCAAGACTTGCTGGGTTCGCTGCATCACCAGATGATGGAATGTTGTAAAGTGTTACAACTTTTGTTCCACCGTGTGTATATTTTGTTACATCGCCGGTTGTAAATGTACCTGAGAATACTTGCCAATTGCCGTTACCAGCAATTTTAACTGGACATACATATCCACCATCAAGATATAATGCAATGGTTTGTGGACTATTCACTTTAACCTTTGCATAGAACCCATAAGTTGTGTTTGATTCCAAATCATGAGTAAGTGATGTGTTATAGAAACCATAAGATTTAGAATTTGTGATTGTTTTGGTTTGATTTACAAGGTAATCTTCTTTCCAACCAGCAAAGGTATAGCCAGTTCTTGTTGGTGTTGGTAAATCACCATAAGTGTTGTTGAATGTAACACTCTTGCTTGCTGTGGAAACCGTACCACCATTTGCATTGAATAAAAGTGTGTAAGTTTTTGCAGTTGCGGTCGCTGTTGTTGTAAGAGTGTATGAAGATGCAGACACTGTTGGGATAGTCACTCTTGCACCTACTGTAGTTTCTGTGCATGCACCTGTCCATGCTTTGAAAGCGTAACCTGTGCTTACGGTTGCAGTGATTGTTACCACTCTGCCACCAATATAACTGCCAGCACCTGTAACACTTGCAATACCTGTGCCTTTGTTCACTGTAAGACTGTATACATATACACCTTTTGAACCAATGTTACCGTTTGTGTTGTAGTTGCTGTTTGTTGTAACCGCACGTACACGCACTGTTCTTAAACCTGTTGCTGCAACGATTGTGCTGTTGTAATTTACACCACTTGTTGCTGTTGTCCAGGTCGTGCCATCAATACTGATTTGGTATGATGTTGCACCTGTTACGCTTGTCCATGTTACTTTACCGTCTGTAGCAACTGTAACTGTAGGTGCTACCATTGTTGCTTTGCCAACAACAACAGTGATTTTTGCTGTTACATTTGTTCCACTTGGTGTGTGTGTTGCTTTAATAGTGAACACATATGTACCAACTTTGGTTGGTGTGCCAGAAATAGCTGTTGAAGATAAGCTTAAACCATTGTATTTACCACTTGAAGCAGTAACTGCTGTTCCGTCACATGTTACGCCAGTAATGGTGTATGTAACATTTTGAACAGTGGTTTGAGATTTAGATGTATCTTCTATTGAATCGTATTCCATTGAATAAGCATAGTTGAAACCATCGTAGTAAGAAGCATTGTATATTCCATTTTGTATTGTTTCGTTATCAAATTTCATACCAGCAATTTTTGCTGTTTTTGAATAGTGTTCTGGATATTTTGGCACCATGAAATTATTATCATTGTCCGCTGTTGTTATGCCAACATATGGACCATCAACAGCATACATTGACACTGGTGCTGAAATTAATATCTTTGAATCAAGACTATATGGTGTATAGAAATCTGTAAGTGCTGTGCATCCATCAACTAATAATACTGAATCATAATTTAATACTTCTGAAAGTTGTGTCCAATTCCAACTGCTTAAGTCGAGTGATGTAAGAGATGTACAACCTTTAAACATATTAATAAATGCACTATTGTCAGTTACTGCATCAAATTTCCAGTTAGCTACATTTACCGATTGTAATGATGTACAATTTACAAACATTCCACCAAATGAAGAAACTTTGGTTGTATTCCAAGCTGATAAGTTAATGTTTACTAATGATTGACAGCCAAAGAACATGCCTGTTGTATCACCCAAACTATCTGTTAGAATATCGCCAATACCTTGAATCGTTGTAAGGTTAGCACATTCACGGAACATAGCAGTCATTGTTGTAACTTTTGATGTGTTAAATTTATTAGAACCAGTAGAATTCAAAAGTTTGATTGTTGTTAATGAGTTGCACTTAGAGAACATGCCCCCCATTGTTGTTACATTGCCAGCGTTGAGCACTGAAACGTCAAGGTTTGTGATTGAATCAAGCCCTGCGAACATTTGAAGCATATTTGTTGTGTTGATTGTTGATAAATTCTCTAAAGATATAGATGTTAAATTTGCTAATTGCAAGTTATCTGCTAATTGACCAGACGAAGAATTGGAGTTAGCAAACAAATATGAAGAATTAACTGGAGCATAAATTGTGCCAGGCCATGCAAATGCGATATCTCCATCATTTGCTTTGTTAACCAAAACAATGATACCGCTGTTTAATACAATTTGAGCGTAGACATAGTTAATATCATCAACCAATTCGCCATAGTTATATGGCCAATTAACAGCGGATCTTACAAATCTAATTTTTGTAATATCCGTAATAAGTTTGCTTGCTGCAAAGTCAGCATAGCAGGAGTCTATACTTTTTGCAAATTTATATAAATCACGGATCTCGTGGTTTACAATTTGTTCTCTCCAGTTGCTATCCAATGTAACATTGTTTACTTGCCAAATAGCATACAAGTATATTGAGCCTGTGCCAGTTGTTAAGTTTGTGAATTTTTCACCAGCACGATAAGTTGGAGTTGTTGCACTTGCGGTTTTTGACCAACCAAGGAAAGTATAACCAGGGTTTACAAACTTAGCTTCGTCTTGTGACATAAATGTGCCTTCAACATTGTATGTCGCTGTGCTTGATACTGGGAATTCTCTGCCTTGACCTACAATATCGGCAGGAACTGAACCACCGTAATTTTTGTTCGGACTATAACATACCTTGTATTGATTTACTGTAAAGTAAGCATAGATTGTAGCATTTGACGAGAACCCTATGTCAGAACAAACAATTTTACCTGAACCGTTAATTATAATTGTGCCTACACCATTTGTGCTAGAATAATAGCCTTTAAATGTATAACCTGTTTGGCTCAATGTTGGAACAGAAGTTATCCTTTTATCGCTTGTAAATGTTGTGTTTTGGTCAAAATAGCCATAACCATATTTTAAATAAATTGTTTTGGTTGTAGTTGTGCCATTTTTAAGTGTGATTGTATAAACATTGCCAGAACGTTTAAACACTGCATTGACAGTTGCTTTACCACTAACCGTTGCTGTGATTGAAGAACTGAGCACTGTGGTTGTTGAACCAGACACATATTCCCAGTGCATGAAACTTGTTGTGTAACCTTTAAGGTTTGTTACCCCTGCAACAATAGGGCTGCCAAGGTTTTTATTAGAACTATCATTGCTTGATGTAAAGTTTATATATGCTCCAGTTGATGCAGGTGTTAACACAATTCCTTTAAGAATTGTAACTGTGCTGTATTGAACAGTACCATAAATTGTTTGAGTTAAATATTTACCTGTATCAGCATTGTAGTTTTTAACTGCCACTGTAATATCGTAGTAATCCAAAGTGAAACTCAAAGCCGCATTTGTAACTGACGCTGTAAAGCCTGTATGTGCTGTGTAATCACCCAAATGTTTATCATCAGGTGAAGCGATGATTTTAAACGAGCTTCCACTTAAACCAGCTTTGGTGATAGATGAACCAGATGAAACGTTATTTGCCCAAACACAAGAATTATTGTTAAATAATGCAACCGACACATTTGAATTAGACCATGCTGAACCATTTTTACGGATATTAATTGTTATATCGTAATAATTCAAATCCAAAGAAACATTTAACCCCCCACCATTAGAAGTGTTAATCGTTACATTTGGTGCAAATTGTGAATACACTGTTGAACCTAAAACCATATGTGCCATAGGTGTTACCGTTGCACCATCAACAATCCAAGCTGTTGAACCTGTTGAGCTTGTTAATTCATCAATTTTCTTGCCATTATACCAAACTGATGCACCAGTACTTTCAGATGTTGTTGTTCCATTCAGTTTTTTATTCACACAAATTGCTTCATACCAAATGGTTGTATTATATGTACCTGCAATAGTTACTGTTTTTCCAGTGTTAACCATTATGTCCAATGCAGAATCAAGTGGTGATAAACTTGCGTAAATTGTATATATACCACTCAATATCCCTGAATAAGTATATGTTAAAGTTGTTGTATTAAATGTTGCATCTTTATCAGAAGTATATTTACATACACCATTTAGATATAGTGCAGATTTGAATGCCAATGTGCCACCTTGCCCCCAATATGAACCTTGAAGGTTTAATTGGTTAAGTGTGCATTCGAAGTTAATTTTATATGTTGCATTTTTTACAACAGAACTTGGGCTACTAGAAGTTGAGATTTTTCTTGTATATCCAGCTTTTAAATTTATTCTAGCTTTTACAAGTGTTACCCCCTTTGTTGCAGATGTTTCGCCAATAGGAACCCACGACATCACATAATCTTGTGATGTTGCAGCCTTCAATGTAGAATTGTATGCTTTAACTGCCGCAAAACTTGTGCTTGTAGAATACCATTGTTGTGTACCTTCACTCATATAAGGTGCAAGTTCACCAATCACGGACTCGTCAGACGTTGCTGTGTGCCCCGAGTGAGTGTAAGTTGGGTTTGTAATAAGTGTGTAGTAATTAAGGTTTGTTAAGTAGACATCTGTTTCTTTAGTTATTTCTATAGCACCACAGTTAACGGTTGTCCAGTTATATTCTGATGCTGGTGCCATAAGATAATATGTGCCAACAGGAAAACCTTTGAATGTAATATTTGCCAAATTGCTATCATCAATCAATGATGTGTAATTATGACGATTACCATTTTTATCCACAATAGTTATGTCGCCATAATTTGCATTTTTACCCCAATAACTGCTGTTGCGGATTGATGACAAGAACCCAGTCCAAATAGCATCATCTTTACACACTGTAATGGTCACATTGTTTTCTGCCCATGTTGCATACGCTGTTGTATCCTTACGGATAGAATCTAACATAGCAATTTGTTGTCCATCAGCTGTAGACCAACCTGTGAAATAATAACCATCCATTCTATAAGCAACAGGAAGTTCGCCTAAGAGATATTCCCATGAAATAATTGCTTCTACTTTAACTACTTGTCCTTCTGTGCCAGATTCTTTCCAAATATAATCTTCTTCAGATGCTTTAGATTTATCAATCCAGCCTTCACCATCTTTACAGCCCAAAGTTAAAACTGAACCACGCCAAATATATAAACCTTGATGTGCGCTGGTTAAATTTGTAACTTGCGCAATTGAATTTTCTATACCAATAGAATCACTTAAATCACAATACATTCTGCTTGTCGCTGTATGCAATGTGAATGGAATTGTTATACCTGAAGCAATAGTTTTAGGTGCAGTAAATGATTCCATTTTATTTGATATACCAATATTAAGCATATTTGCAACAGAACATCCACTTGAAATAACAAAGTTTTCAATAGGCAATGTCCTTAATGATGAACAGTTGTAGAACATATGACTCATGTTTGTAACTTTTGATGTGTCTATATTTGCAGAGAAATTCACATGGGTAAGTTTGCTACATCCGTAGAACATATAAGACATGCTTGTTAATTTGCCAGCTACGGTGCCCAAGCTTTGCAAGCCGTCAAGTGTATCACCACTGTTTTGACTATCTACAACGTCATACAAATTTACACAATTATAGAACATGTTTTGAACAGATGTGGTGTTAGACATATCCAAACCTGTCAATTCAGAACCTGAAAATTTGGTACACTCTGCAAACATCGAAATCGCATTTGTTGTTGCCCCATTAATAAATTCAATTTCATCAAGACTGGTACAAGAAGAGAACATTGATCTTGTATCACCCTTGAAATTTGCAAGTTTAGCAAAGGTTAGAGAATGACAATTAAGGAACATACTTACCAAATCACAATTTCTATTATTAAAATCTGCTTCAATTTTTTTCAATGCAAAGCAATTTTCAAACATACTTGAAGCAGCAAGAGTATATGTTCCTGTATATTTGAATAATTTATTTAAATTCAGGATGCTTTCTAACTCATTGCAGTTCAAGAAGGTATATCTATAATTTGATATTTGTGATGTATTAAAACTTGCAAAGTCAACCTTTGTTAAATTTGAACAGCCACGGAACATGTTTGCCATTGTTCGGTTGTTAGTTCCAACACTCACATTGTAAAATTCCACAGTTTGAAGAGCTTTATAGCCAGAGAACATGTCTAGCAATGAATTATCAAATGTGATTGTTTTGCTTAAAACAAACGCAAAGTTATTTGTTGAGCCTTGGCGATAAATTGGAATACCATTTGTTAGACGCAAGCGTGTGTCTGTATATTGTTCTTCACCCGCATTAGACAATCCAAGGTTATATGTATCAATGCCAGACATTGAATCAAACCTTACACCTGTTAATTCTGTTTTAACGTCCATACCAAACAAACGCAGCATACCTGATTCAAACTGAGTTTTTGTTCCCCACTTACCATCAGCCCAAACCGCTTTAAGGTTGTGATTAGCCTTTGTTGTAACATAGTCACCATCATACACAACATAATGCAATGTATTTGTGCATGTTATTTGATTTTGAACATCATTATTCCATTTTGAGGACAAATTTTGCTCATCAAACACCGCCAAAACAGCCACAGTTCCACTAGGAATTGTGAAAGGTGATGAGAAACTTGTTATTTTTGAAGAGATAGTTGTTGAAGAAGAATAGAACCATAATTCCAACAATGTGCCATTGCTTTGATTTAAATTCCAAACAAAAATTGAAGGTCTAACAACACTACCTACAGAACTATAAGCTTTAAAATCAACTGGATATGGTCCAAGCACACTATAAGAAGTATAAGATAATCCGCCACCATTTGTGCTTGATAAACCACCAACATCACCAGAAGCTACGTAATATTTACTTTTTGTAATATCATTTCTATATGAAGAATTATAAGCTGCAGTAAATAAATCAGTGGTTTTTCCGCTTACTGAAGTTGATTTTTCCCAACCAGTAAATTCATAGCCCAATCTTGTTGCTGTTGGAAGATTGTATGTTTTGTTGTATTGTTCAGTAACCGTTGGTGTAGTTTGAAGTTTAACTTTTACACAGTCATTATATGGATCACCAGAACCATCTTTTCTAAAGCCCCAGTATATAAAATGCTCACCAGCAGCAGGAACTGTATAAACGACATATTGTTCTATGTTTTTAGATAACCCCTTGAATGATTTGTGAACATTTGTAGTATAAGCCGTACTTGTCCAGGAAACAACAGTATCTAATTTAGCAAACAAACCAAAATCAAAACTACTTTCTGCATAATTTATAACTTGGAATGTTACTGTTTGATTTGCATATTTTGTATTGAATACCCATTTATATAAGGCAACAGAATTAGGTATAGTTTTATTACCACTATAATAGTAACCATCGCTATCAACATTTAAAGCATATGTTGCTGTTGTATCTTTGTTTGCACCATTATTTGTTGTTTGAATTGGTGTAACATAAGTGGTTGTTGTACTATTTGAACTTACGGCTGTCTTATAAGATGTTGAGTAGTCAACAGTTTCAGTGTGTAATTTGATTCTCACACTATCATTGCCATAACCTGCTGATACGTCTTTTCTAAACGCCCAGAAGAAATAGTGTTGCCCAGCAGTTGGAACTTGATAAACAATTTGGTAAGGCGTATTTGAAGTTTTATTTTTTAATGACTGATGCAAATAAGCAACAGTAGATTCAGCTACTCTGCTCCAAGTCCAAGGCGTTGTTCCATTCATAACATATTTATCAAGTTGACCAAACACAGCATAGTCAAAACCGCTTTCACTGCTTTGGATTGCATCAAATACAACTGTTGCATTGTCTTGTAATGTGGTGAAGAAGAACTGATAAACAGCTAATGAACAATTTACCCCTTGGTTGCCACTTTCATAATAATCGCCAACTCTTTTAAATGGATAATAACCACTTGTATTTTTACCTGAACCATTATCTAAAGATGTAACCCCTTCTACTCTACAATTTGACACATTGGCAAATGTTGCACCAGTGTCTGGCAATGTAACAGAGAAGTTAATATAATACAAATAACCTGTCCAGGTCAATGGGGTAATAAGTTTTTGGTTATGAATTTCACCTTTTTCACCATATTTTGTTGAATTTAAAAGAGGTGTAAGATCTCCATTTTTAGTGGTTTCATGAAAGCCATATCTAAAGCCGACATAGAAATGGTGTGCACCTGCAGTAGCAACAGTGTAAGTGACTGTTTTTGAAGTCAAACTATCATTTGTATGTGCATAGATAGTACTATCTGTGCTTGTTGTTGAATAAGTCCATGAAGGTTGTGAAGCATCCAATTTGCTAAAGAAGCCATAACTTACACCTGTTGCACTTGAGTAAGACACAGGTACAGTAACTGTTTGATTTGCAGCATATGTTGCAAAAGAAACTTTAGCCATAGCTAATGTATCGTTGTTTGCATTTGCATTTTTATATACCTTACCACTTCTGTTAAATCCATATGAGCCAACAGTTGTAACTGTAAGACTGGTGTTTTGACCTTGAATTTCGCCACCATTTGCATCAAGATAACCATAATACCATGTCTGTTCCGACCATTGTGCGTAGAAATACAAGGTTGGGTCTGAACTGGCATTAACTGAAATTGTTGCAGTTTCGCCCGATTGATACATTGTGTAGTTTTCGTATGTTGCAGTGCTTGAACCCTGTTTCCAGCCCGCAAATATTTGATTTGTTGGGGCTGTAAAGGTATTACTAAAGAATTGCACAGTGGTTGACACCCTTGTACCATCTGCTGGCCTATAAGTTAATGTTGCAGTCTTTGAAATTTGATTGCCTGAACCACCATTTGGTTTGAAATATTGTGTTTGTTGACGAGTATATGTTGCATACAAATTTGTGTTTACAACGTTAACTTTTAATGGACTGCCATTTGTCCCAAAGCTTACCGCTGTCCCAGAAGATGTTTCCCAACCTTTAGCAGTCCAACCTGTAATAGCTTTTAAGTTTGGTAGATGTCCTTCAGGTGCCCCACTACTATCAGAATAATCTGAAAAGCTACCCATCGACGAATACAAAATACAAAGACTTGTTTGTTTCCACAAATCTGAATCATCAACAACATAGCCATAGTTATATGTCGCAATTTGGTAACAAGTTGTATATTTCCCATCTGTTGTTGAATATAGTTGAACCGGTCGATACATAGTTGCATACATATTACCACTTTGGTTAGTATTGTACTCCGACGGATTAGATGTTCGAATATATTGCAAACTTGTAGAATTTAAATTAAAACTTGCAATCTTCCATTGTGCATTAGATGGCCCAACTTGATTGTATGATATATTAGTTTTATCAAGGAAATAAACCGTATGCCCAGTTGGTGCACTGTAGCCATAATTCATGTAGTAATAGGTTCTGCTACCGAGACCATAAGTGTTATTACCTGAAGCACTAGCAGTATTATCTTGACAAATTGAAACACTCAAACCAGTTGTAGCATTTTCTAAATTAGATGCAGAGCCACCATAATAAATACCACCACCATAAGTTGCTTTATTGCCGTATATTGTCTTTTCATTTGACACACGACCAAACAACACGCTTGTGCTGCTTGTAAATGGAGATTGACTGTCTGTTGAAATAAACATAGCACCGCCTTGTTGAGCAATGTTATCATTTATTTTTGCATTCACAATCAAATGAGATGATGGTTTATTGCTACCACTGGATAACCAGTAATACACACCTGCACCAAATTGAGCACCATTTTCGTAAATAAATCCGTTTAAAGTGCCCCATGTGTATTGGAAATGGCATCCACCACCCGCAATACCAGCAGTTTTAGATGTTGTGGTATATGTGTTTGAAGTGTCGCCACCTCCATTTCTGTAAATATAAGTTGTTGACGAAAAATTGATTTCAACGTGATTAGTACCAATACCTGCACCTTTACCACCACTAGAATTTGAAATTGCATTATTATAGATATATACATTTGATGTTGTGGATACATTGCCATTATAACTGTTACAAATCCAAACACCACCACCGCCATTGCCAGCCGCATTATGGTGTATGTAACAATCTGTCATTTTTAATATACCAGAACACCAAATACCACCACCGAGGTCAGAAGTTGAATTTCCATTCACAGTTACATTCTTCAAGTTGTTGTTACCAAATATATACTGCAAACGACCCATGTTTTCAATTTTAGCTTTACCACCATACTGTGTAGCTGTCGCAACAAATTCAGGTTCATTAGGTGTATCCAAGCCAAGTGCCAAGCCCCCACCAACGCCATTATTACCAACAACAGTGTTGTTGCTAATACTTGCATTGTCAATAGTTACCACGCTGGAAATTACTGCAATACCACCACCATTCTTTGCTTCACAGTTAGACACTTCTATGCCGGTAAGGGTTATGCCTGATTCAAATTTATTACTGTCTACGCCTGTTCCTGGAACACCGCTGTCTACCGCAAAGATGCATAATGCTCCACCGTAACTAGTGGTGTTGTTTACGTTGTTTTGCAATACTACGTTGTTGTAAATGTCAAAATCTTCACCTTGTGCATAAACAAGTGCACCAGATTTAAGGTCGTTCTTCTCTACTATGTCCTTTTGACCATCAAGCACAAGTTTTGGGCTTGACTCTGTTGCATCTTTGTCACCAAGGATAAGTGTTGAACCTGTTGCACCTACAACCATATTCTCTACTTCTCGGCTATCTGTACTACGCAAGATTTTTGTG
This sequence comes from uncultured Clostridia bacterium, assembly GCA_934777435.1. Lineage (GTDB taxonomy): Bacteria > Bacillota > Clostridia > Christensenellales > UBA1242 > Onthoplasma. Next base: position 385,613 of record CAKVNK010000002.1, on the reverse strand, counting down.
TCTACTGCCGCATTAAGGGTTACTTCTGCACCATTGCTTGCAACCGCAGTTTCTTCCATTGTTACTTGTTCAACAATAACGTTAATCTCGGCTGTTTGGTTGTTCCTTACCGCTTTAAACGCATCGTAAAGTGTGGTTACATTTTCTACTGCACCATCTTTTACCATTACGTTTTCGTATGCTGAACCTGTCATGAACACTTTTACATATTCTGCCAACATTGGGTAGTTGAAGTCCATTGCTGGGCTGTTCTCTACGTGTTGGTAGTTTGTCCATGAATTTGTTTCACTTAAAAGTTCTATTGTGTATTTACGAACATTGTATGCTGTGAAGTTTGCTCCGTTTACTACGTCTACAACTTCTTCCAACTCAATGTTTGGATTTGCTATGTATGTTACTTTGCTTTTGCCTGTAAAGTAACTGTATGAAATTTTACCATCGTTTTCTGCTGAATCGTTGTTAGATACAATTTCACCAACAAGACCACCATTACTGTTTGAGTTTATGGTTGTATCTGCAAAACTGTTTACAATTATGTTTTCTGGGAGATTTGTGTTCTTTACTCGGTCTATGGTTAACTTACCTGCTAAACCACCGGCTATACGTGTTGCTGAAATTGAACCTAAACGTACATATGAGTTTTCGATTGTTGTGTTGATGCCTTCACCTACCAAACCACCGACATAGTCTGCATCACTTTCAATATTGCAGTTGTACAAACCTATGTTGCGAATTGTTGCATCTTCAACATATCCAAACAAACCATTACCTTGGATGTTCGCATTGCTGATTGTGTAGTATGAACCATCAAAGATACCTTGGAAAGACGAAAAAGCGTTGCCTGATGTATCAGTCAACTTCTTACCAATAGGGGTTATGTTGTGCCCGTCCATATCTATGTTTTTGTTGAGGTAAATTGTGTATTCACGGAAATAGTTATAGTCCGCAGCCGCACCGCTGTTAACTATCTCAACAAATTTCATAAATGAACGTGCTGAGTTGATTGTGTATGTTTTTGTGCCACGTTTTGCAAATGTGTCACCCTTCAACCAACTTGACGTATCTGGTGCCCCACCATCATATTTGTCCGATGACCATATGATTGGATTGGTTGGCTTTTTCCCTCCATCATCTCTATTCCAAAATGCCAAGCCTATGCCAACACCAGTTAAAGCAAAAAGTGCAGCCATCAAAAATGTGATGATTGATGTCACTATTACTTTTGTGCTTTTTCTTGTGATTTTCAACATAATCGCCCTCCCTAAATGTATCTAAGCTTTTCGTTCAATCCAAACACTCAATTTTGTATACTAGTATTGTATACTATTTTGACAAAAAATTCAAGTAAATACCATAAAAAAACCAAATTTTTAGCACTCTATTTTTAGCCCCCTTTGCTAGCACTTTTTTGCTTAATATTTTCACTAAAAAGAACATAAAAAAGAACCAAAAAAATAACGTTAAAAAATAGTTTAAAAATAGGCAAAAAAATATCAAAATTAAATTGCATTAATTTCAAAATAATATCAAAACACTTTTGTAAAAACCCAAAAAAATAGGCAAAAAATACCAAAAATTTTAATTATTTTTCAATTTTGACACGTTTTTTGCAATTTTTTTGAATTTTTTAAAGATTAAATAAAAATTTTTTAAATAATGTTTTTTGTTGGTTTTTAACCACCAAAATTTTACTTAATTTTTTATCAAAATTTACAACAAAATTCATCACTGATTTTGAAACATTTTTTAGTCTATTTTTTTACTCGATTTTTTACCCCAAAAAGCACACTTAAAAACACAACCCAAAACGCAAAAATTTTACACAAAATTTTTCACAGAATTTAAACTTTTTATTTAGCAATTTCTTAAAAAAAATTTTAAATTTTGCAATTTTGTAACAAAATTTACTTCAACTCGCAACATAAAAATTTACAAAATTTTAAACACCAAAAGTTGTAAGATTATGATAATTTTTTAGAAACAATCACAAAAATAATCGTTTAAAATCAATCTTAATTAAGTAAAAAATAACACAAATTTTTAAACCTAAATGTCCGTTTTAGTTAAAAATTTAATATTAACTTTTCACAAATTTGTATTATAATAAAAACATAAAGTTGGATGAAAAGGATAAAAAATCCCAGTCTGTAATTACGTTGTGGATGAGCAATCATTGCCACGCTCGTTTCTTTTAGAGATAGTTATTTTGGCTATCTCTTTTTTATTTTAAAAACCATTTTGCATCAATTTATTTAACAAAAAAACAAGCACGGATTAGCCCCACTTGTCTTTTAAAAAATTTAAAATCAACACCAACACCCACCCCTACCATAACATATATTATTAAAAAATATGGTTTAAAATTTAAAGCAGTAAGCCATGCTAATTGTTAAAATTTTTATCGCTATCAGTTAGTTTCAACCACTTAATAATCGCAAATAAAAAGTTTATCGTTTAACAAAATCGTTTGTTTTGGTGTATAAAAATCAAATAAAAAAAGTGCACTCTCGTGCACTTTTGAGTGGGGTGGATAGAGGGACTCGAACCCACGACAACCAGATCCACAATCTGGCGCTCTACCAACTGAACTATATCCACCATATGCGAATTAATTTACTTTTAAAATTCTGCCAAACAAAATTTTGACAAACTTTCTAAGGATAAATGTATAGCTTTGGACAGGCTTAAACAAATATCAATAATAACTAATATACCCTACCAAAATCAATTTATCTATTGTTAAATAGGTGATGATTTATAATAAATTTACATTTGCCTATATAACAAAATATTGCCCGTGAAGGCAATATTGGCTGGGGTAGCTAGATTCGAACTAGCGCGTGCAAGAGTCAAAGTCTTGTGCCTTACCGCTTGGCGATACCCCATTGTGGTGCGGATGAAGGGACTTGAACCCCCACGGTTGCCCACTAGATCCTAAGTCTAGCGCGTCTGCCATTTCGCCACATCCGCAAAAGGGCGAATAGCCGATTTTAGAAAAATGGTGGCTCATCCGGGACTTGAACCCGGGACACCATGATTAAAAGTCATGTGCTCTACCAACTGAGCTAATGAACCACAAATTATTTAAGCAAATCTTATAAAAACCTGCTACGCTTTTTACTAGCGACTTTTGTATTATACACTATCAAAAACAAAAAAACAAGTATTTTAAACAAAAAATATGAAAAATTTTAAATTAATTTTGCCCAATCACAATTAAATTTATATCTTGTAATACTAACCGTTAATTTAAGTTTAAGCGTAAAAATTTGACACTTCTTAACAAATATTGCCTGTTTTTATAAAAATAATCTTGACACACCTTTTATGATTGTGCTAAAATACAATCATCGTATGCGGGTGTAGCTCAATGGCAGAGCGCTAGCCTTCCAAGCTAGTTACGAGGGTTCGATTCTCTTCACCCGCTCCATTTGCTTATTTAAAGTTTACACATTATGATATTAAAATTTTAATCACAACAAGAACAAAGCATAAAACAAACCACAATCATGCGCCAATAGCTCAGCTGGATAGAGCATCGCCCTTCTAAGGCGGGGGTCGGGGGTTCGAACCCCTCTTGGCGCACCAGCGGAAGTTCAAATCTAAAGGTTTGAACTTTTTTGTTGCCTTTTAAGTTTAACCTTTTAAATTTAATTTATATTGATATTCTGTTTATTTTAAACAATGTATAGACTGAAATATCAAACCTAGATAAAATATCACACCGCCCCACAATATCACCAATATCTCATTTATTACGAATCAAAAACTATTAATATGTTTATGCTTTGTGCCGTAAAAAAATCTAACAAAAAAGAATAGGCTTAATATCACCTATTCTATTTTCCTTTTTATTATATTCTACTTGTTATGTTTTACCACTATGTTTTATTTACAATTTGTCATCTATAGTGTTTAATAAACACTACAACAACCTTCTTGTAGCAAGTTGTTGATCTTATTTAAACTGCTGAAGCAATTATTTGTTATTTTCGTCAGTTTCTGGATCTTTATTTATGAACAAAATGCCAAGAGTGCCTGGGCCACAATGTGAACTGATTGTTGAACTTGCATTAACATCATAGACTTGTTTGAAGCCATACTCACGCAAGCGGTCGCAAATTGAAGAACTGATTGCCATTGGACTACTGTGTGTAACAAAAGCAACAGATAAATCCGGGTTTGATTTTTTAAGCATATCTTCCACATACTTTTTAAGGCAACCATTTATGCCACCCATATATTTTTTTGTAACCTTCATTTCACCATTAATAACTGAAATTTGAGGTTTAAGCATCAAAATTGTTGCACCGATAAGAGCTAAAGAACTACACCTGCCACCTTTATACAAGTATTTAAGCGTATCAACCAAAAAACTTGCTTGAACATTTGGGCGGAGAGCATTGATTGCTTCCACAATTTCAGCCGGTTGTTTGCCTTCTTTAACCATTTCGACACATTTAAGTGTGAGCAAGGCAATGCCAGAAGAAAGTGACATACTGTCAATCAAATACACATTTGGCATATCTTCTGCTCCATGGCAAGCGTTGGCAAATGCTGATGTCATTTTGTCAGACAAGCCAATGTGGATAACCGCATCATAATTTTTTAAAATATCTGTGAAATATTCTTTGAACATTTCAGCACTTGGTGCACCAGTTTTTGGTAAAATACCCTTTTCTTTAACAAATGTAAACAAGTCTTGACTTGTAACATCTACACCATCACGAAATTCTTGTTCGCCCATATTAACAAAGTAAGGCATACAAAAAATGCCATTTTGTTTAATAACTTCTTTTGGTAAATCGCACGCACTGTCGATTGAAATTGCAATTTTCATAACACAACTCTCTTTTATTTTTACTACTAAAATATCAAACGCACTAAACCTTGATTTAATGCCACATACACAAAACTAATTTTTAAATATCTAAAATAACCTAAAAACTATTATCAGTTTACCAAATTGTTTTTAATTAGTCAAACATAATTGCCAAACAATGTGTATTTTGCTTTTCACAATGTTAAAAACTGTTTAATATTTACATTTTTACTTGTTAAATTAAGAACAATATGTGTAAATATAAGGCTACAATTAAATTTGTTTTAACAAAATTTTGATTTGATTTTATGTAAATTTTGTGGTAAAATACAATCAATGAATATAGAAAAATACCTTGCGAATTTTAGTGAATTAAAGAATAAAACAGTGCTTATAACTGGTGCTAGTGGCGGTATCGGTAGCACAGTTGCAAACCATTTTGCTTATCTTGGGGCAAATTTAATTTTTGCCAACCGCAATGTAGAAAAGGCTGAAAATTTGGCGTCTCAAATTAAAGAAAAATACCCGGAAATTAGCATTTCAATTATGCCACTTGATTTATGTTCAACCGAATCTGTTTCAACCTTTTTAGCACAGGTTCAAAATCTACATGTGGATATTTTTATTCACAATGCCGGAATCTACAATGTGCCAAGGCAGACCACTGACCTAGGTTTTGACAATATTTATCAAACAAACTGCCTTATGCCTTACCTTATTTGCAAAAGGCTTATGCCATGGTTTAGTCAAAACAACACAAAAGTGATTTATATGGGTAGTATTGCCTACAATTACAGCAAAATTAACCCAACCGATATACAATTTTTACACAACAAAAAGGTTAACCAGATTTACGGCAACAGCAAGCGTGTTGCAATGTGTGCTTTGCTTGATTTATTTAAACAAAACCCTGATGTACACTTTTCTATTGCTCACCCAGGGCTCACACTCACACAAATGACAAATCATTATCCAAAAGGTTTTAATTGGCTGGTGAAAGTTGCATTAAAAATTGCTTGTCCGCCACCTAAAAATGCAGGTTTATCGCTGATTTATGCCAGCACACACGACACAACCGACTCTCAATGGATAGGCCCTAGCATTGGCAATATTTGGGGGAAACCAAAATGTTGTAAACTAACCTTACCAGAACACGAACGCCGTTTTGCTTTTGCCGAACTTGAAAAGCAAGACGCAAACCTTTTTGGCAAGATTTAAGCCATCTGGTTCAGTTTTGACTTTATAGTTTAATCACAATAAAATGTTTAAGTACAAAAATGTGTGCTTAAACATTTTTAATTTGCTTTTGTTTTGAGTATAATTATTCTAACGATAGGCAAATTTATGTATTGTTGTGTGCTTATCCGAAAGTTTTTAAAGGCTGGAAATATCCTTTTAATAGATTTCGGATTCACAACACAAAATTATCGCCTAAATCAACACGCAAATTTTTAACATTTGTTTGCATTTAAGGGGTAAAAATGAAAGAAAATTATTTATCAAAAGAATATATGCAAAGTTTGGACGCTTACTGGCGTGCCGCAAACTATTTATCAGTTGCTCAACTCTATTTATTGGACAATCCACTTATGCGTGACCATGAGTTGTGTTTATCTGATATAAAACAAAAATTGGTCGGTCACTGGGGAACTGTGCCTGGGCAAAACTTTGTTTATGCACACTGCAACCGTGTGATTAATAAATATAACCTTAATATGATTTTGTTATCTGGACCTGGTCATGGTGGGAACTTTTTAACAGCAAATGCTTATTTGGAAGGCAGTTACACCGAATTCTACCCTAATATTGATTTTTCACACGATGGGATGAAAAGGTTTTGTAAACAATTTTCCTTCCCTGGTGGTATAGGCTCACATTGTGTGCCAGAAACACCTGGTTCTATGCATGAAGGTGGCGAATTGGGTTATTCTCTCGCCCACGCTTTTGGTGCTGTTATGGATAATCCAAATTTGATTGCAACCGTTGTTGTTGGTGATGGCGAAGCAGAAACTGGCCCACTTGCAACCGCTTGGCACGGAAACAAATTTATTAACCCTAGAATGGACGGTGCAGTTTTGCCTATTTTGCACCTTAATGGCTATAAAATCAATAATCCTACTGTGCTTTCAAGGTTGCCTAAAAATCAACTTTCTTCCCTTATGCAAGGCTATGGATACGCACCTATTTTTGTTGAAGGTGACGAACCTAACACTATGCACTTGAAAATGGCAAAAGCAATGGATAAAGCCATTGAAATGATTAAATCAATACAAAAAAATGCCGATAAATATGCAAATTCAACCCCAACCTGGCCTATGATTATTTTACGCACTCCAAAGGGTTGGACTGGCCCAAAACAAGTTAATGGCAAGCAAATTGAAGGTTTATGGCGTGCACATCAAATTCCACTTGATGTTAAAACTGAACAAGATTTAGCAATGCTTAAAGACTGGTTGAACAGTTATAAACCAGACGAATTGTTTGACGCAAACTATGTGCCATACAAATATATCACAAACATTTTACCAAAAGGCGACAAACGTATGTGTGCAAGCCCTTACACCAACGGTGGCTTGTTGTTAAAAGATCTTAAAACACCTAGATTTGAAAAATATGCGGTTAAATTTAAAGGTCATGGCACAGTTAAGGCTCAAGACATGTTTGAACTTGGTGGTTATGTGCGTGATTTGATGGCAATGAATAAAAACAACTACCGCATTTTCAGCCCAGACGAAAACAATTCAAACCGTCTTTATAAAGTTTTTGATGTTACAAACCGCAACTTTAACGCTGAAAAACTTGCAACTGATGAAAATTTGGCGTGCAATGGCCGTGTTATGGACAGTTTCCTTAGTGAACATATGTGTGAGGGTTGGTTGGAAGGCTATTTACTCACTGGTAGACATGGTATGTTTGATAGTTATGAGGCATTTATTCGTGTTGTTGATAGCATGATTGCTCAACATGCAAAATGGCTTAAAGCCTGCCAAAACATTGAGTGGCGTGCTCCTATTAGTTCACTTAACCTTGTGCTTACAAGCAATGTTTGGCAACAAGACCATAACGGCTTTACTCATCAAGACCCAGGTTTGCTTGATATGATTGCAACAAAAAACAAAGATGTTGTGCGTGTTTATTTACCAGCAGACGCAAACTGTTTGCTCTCCTGCTTTGACCACACAGCAAAAAGCAAAAATTATATAAATGTGCTTGTTGCAAGCAAACATCCAACATATCAATGGTTGAATATGGACGAAGCGAAAGCACATTGCGAAAAAGGCATATCAGTTTGGGATTGGGCTTGTTTTGGCGACAATAAAAAACCTGACGTTATTATTGCAAGTTGTGGCTCCACACCAACCATTGAAGCGTTGGCTGCAACAAAACTTTTACATGAATATTTGCCAAATTTAAACATCAGATTTGTTAATGTTGTAGATTTGATGAAACTTGTATCAAACAACACTCACCCACACGGTTTAACAGATAAAGAATATGACGCAATATTTACAAAAGATAAGCCTATAATATTCAATTTCCATGGCTATCCACAACTCGTGCACACTTTAACTTACAATCGTCACAATCAAGATATGCACGTGGCTGGTTATCGTGAAGAAGGCACAATCACAACTGCGTTTGATATGCGTGTAAGAAATCACATAGACCGCTTCCATTTGGTGCTTAAAGCGTTGAAATATCTTGATTTAGATAAGTCAGTTGAAGCAAAAATTAGGCGTGAAATGAACAATAAATTAAAACAACACACTGCCTATATTGACGAATATGGTGTTGATATGCCAGAAATTGAAAACTGGAATTGGAACGATTAATTTTAACTATTGATTTTCAGTTAAAACAATAGATTTAATAGTAAAAATAATAAAAATTGAGTGTTAATGTTGCACTCAATTTTCTGTTTGCATTGTTTTTGTTTAAGCCAACAATCACAAATTAATTGTTAAAAATTTCTGATATTAAATTGACAATTTTTTGACGCCCATTTGTAGGCTTTATTTCCTTATACTTTTGCTTATATTTATTGATGTTTTTATAAAAATCTTCTATTGCTTGTTGCAATGCGTTGGGTGTCAAATCGGCTTCGTGATACAACTCCGCCACCCCATGGCTTACATAATATTGTGCGTTTTGAACTTGGTCACCTCGGCTTGCTTTATTTTCAAGCGGAACAAGAATCATTGGCAATTTTTTAAAATAACACTCGGCAGTAACCCCTGCACCAGCACGTCCCACAATAAAGTCAACCGTGTTATAAACACTGTTCATATCTTCAACCATTTCAACTGCATTGTAATTGCCAAAAGATGGCAAGTTTTTATTTCCTTTGCCGGTAATATGAATTATGTTAAATTTGGTTTGTAAATCTTTTGCCGTGGCACACACAAGTTTATTAAGTCCAACCGCACCCAGTGAACCGCCCACGACAAGTAAAGTTGGCAAATTGGAGTTCAAATGAATTGGTTGGTTATTTATTGTTTGTCCGTCTTTAATTTTTGATGTTTTGTTATCGTAATTAGTGCCAAAAATAGGGCCTGTGTATACAACTTTTTTACTCTTTTCTGTTAATTTTTCAAAATTTACACACATTTTTGTGCAAGTTTTTAAAATGATTTTATTAGCAAGCCCAAATGAATAGTCGCTTTCATGTGCAATAACTGGTATTTTAAGCATTTTTGCAGCAATACAAACCGGAAGTGCCACATATCCGCCTTTGCTAAAAACCACATCTGGTTTGATTTGTTTTAACGCCTTTTTTGACTTTGCTATTGCACTTATCAACACAAAAGGGATTTTTAGATTTGCAAAAAATTTGCCACGTATCAATTTCACAGTTGGTATCGTAAAATATTGTTCCACTTTATTTTCTACTAACCGCTTTTCTATCCCAGTGCTTCCTATATAAAAGCAGTTATATTCCCCAGCCGATTTTTTAAATTGTTCAATTAAATACACATTTGGCATGGCGTGTCCAAAAGTGCCTCCACCAGTAAAAACTATTTTTTTCATAAGTTATATTATGCTAAAAATGTTAAATTTATTATTTATTTTAAATCTATTACCAATCAACCAATTTTTTATATTTTAATGTGTTTTGCCTTATTTTTAGGCAGTTTAAATCAATTTTGGGTGTTGACAGGTTGCCAGTTGCCTGCTAGAATAAAAGCATGATAGATAACGATATACACAAAACATTACAAAAGATTAGTTTTAATTCAAAAGATGAATATTCACAATTTTTAACCCAGTTAATGACAAATATTGCAAGTAAAGGTGACTTTAACATTTTTATGCATCAAGTTTGTTCTCACCGCACATTTATGTGCGACACAAAGGAAGATAAAATTGAAGGCATAAAAACATATGGCCTTAAAGTTTACCCTTACCCTACACTTGCTGGCACGGCATGGTTTATGGGCAACGCAAACAAGATTATTATTGACAAAATTGTAAACTATCAATTCACGGAACACGCCCATGTTAACCAGGCATTCATTTTTGCTTTGCCAAAATATATTTATGTTGACGGTGAAAAAGTTGAATATTCAAGCCTTGACGGTGAAGGTGTAAATTTGCTTAACAAAAACCTTACAAACAGGCTTGTTGAAGCGTATAAAAAAAGATATGAGTTTTTACCTATGCCACCATACACAAAACTTTGCCTTTGCGACGTGCTTGACTATATTCATATTCCCAACATTTTCTGTTTGGGTATGCAAACTGTTGGCGAAAATGAATTTTCTTTTGAAATTAACACTCAACATTTCTGCTTTACAAATGAAGTGACAAAAGCCAAAATTTTGCTCAAGTTGGAAAAAGATACAAAGAAAGCATACAATAAATTTGGTACCAAATATTTGCCAGATTTAATTGTTGAAGCCTTTATCGATTATGAGAAAAACAGAGATTACACAACAGACGATATTGACTAATATTTACATCAACAAAGTGGAACACTTTACACTCAAAACAAACATTTTTTAGCCCAGTTTGATGCAACATAAACACTCATAAACAATTTATATAAGCAACAAAAAACAGCACTTTATTGTGCTGTTGTTTTGTCATAATTAAAATTTTAGCAAATAGTATCATATTGCATATTTCATATTCATATAAAGTTAAGTTTTAAAATACCAACAATATAAACATTCGAAAGCAAAAATAAAACTAATTTTTTTGTTTCTTTATTTTTTGCTCAATCAAATTGTTTTGATTGCTCGCATAACTGCTTAACAAAACATGAAAAGCACATACTTTCATATGTTTCATCACCGCCAATAACAACTTCGTCACCAGTTAATGTGATTTTACCATCAACAAATCTTGCATTTACGTTTGCTTTTCTTCCGCATTTACAAACAGATTTAATTTCCATTAAACTATCTGCAATCTCAACCAAACGCTTGCTACCTTCAAACAATTTTGTTTTATAGTTGGTAAGCAACCCATAGCAAAGCACTGGCATTTTTATTGAAATTGTTTTAAGTTGGTCCACTTGCCTTTCTGTTAAAAATTGGCACTCGTCAACAATAATAACATTTTTTTCACCTTTGATTTTGTTTTCGACACAATATTTAACAAAATCCAATGTTTTATCAAACTCAATGCATTCACTGCTAAGCCCTATACGACTATTCACAACAGCTTTGCCATCAACAATTTTGCGGTTATCTGCCACTGGTTTAAAAAGATACACTTTAAACCCTTTTTGCTCATAATTAAATTTACACATTAATGCTTGTGCTGTTTTACTGCTACCCATTGCACCATATTTAAAATATAATTTTGACATTTTACACGTCCTTTGAATGATCCTACAACAAAACGCCAATTTTGTCAAATTTAAAATAATCATCTGCTCTAAAAAGCCATCATAATGTTTTTGAAGACAAGAAAATTAGGACTCAATGGAATGAGATAGAAGAAGATTGAAGAAAGAAAACCTTAGAGTTAAATGACCGATATTAACTTATCCTTAATATGCTTGCTGAAGTTACAACAACTGACCTAACAACCGTTGAAAGCACAAATAATTGTTATAATTAAGTTATAAGAATTTCTGTTTCTGATGATAGAAACTGGAATAACTTTGAACAACATTTACTTGTTCAAGTATAGTATATAAGAATAAATAACAATATAACAACTCTTTATAAGAGCAAAAAAATACAACCGAGCAAGGTTGTATTTTTTGTGTTTTGTTTTCTTATTTAAAGAAAATAGACATTCCACCAAGTGCAAAGAATAGCACACCACCAACCAATGCAATAGTTGGTAAAACATTTGCAAGAATCAATGCTGTAGTGCCTTTCCCATTAATTTTTCTTTGTTGTTTGGCTAAATTGATTGCTTTTATTTGAATTGAAGGTGTAAAAATCAAAACCAAAACTAAAACAAAAATACCCAAGCCAATATTTACCTGCCATGAACTAGCAACCAATATGAATGCAATCAAATAAACAATGGTGCTGACAATAGTTACAAAAATAGATAATTTCCCTTTTTTGTTATCTTTTAATTCTTCTTCTGTTGGATTGCGATTGATTTCGGTATCTCTTTTTCTTTCTATTCTCCAAAGTTTTCCGATAGCTTCAAACGTTGCCTTTAAACCTCTAAAAAATTTCATAATTACTCCCTTATGTAATATTATGAATAAATTATATCATATTAAATAAAGAATCACAACAAAAATTATTTTCGTAAATACAAATTGTTAAACAATTAAAAATAAAACAATTTTTACTTTAGTTTTTAATATTTTTTGTTAAAACATAGACCCCATTATTACATATCACAGGCACGAATTTAATTTTTCTTAAACCAAAGGAAATAAAAGCAAAAATGTCATTTTTTAGACACTTTTTACAAATTTTATTAAACACTTTTGAAATTTGGACATTAAAAAAACCCTTATAAATAAAGGGTTTAAGTGGTGGACCGTCGGGGACTCGAACCCCGGACCCACTGATTAAGAGTCAGTTGCTCTACCAACTGAGCTAACAGTCCATATTTATTATTAAAAGCAGTTAGTTCCACAACTACATTGTTCTTCCATCGCTTCGCTCACTCACTGTCTATAGCACCGCTACAACATGCTAATTGTGGAATATCTCTTAACGCTGAACGTCAACTGAGCTAATATCTCCTAAAATTGATTTTCAGACTTTTAAATTATATCAGACTAAAAAAACATTGTCAATAGTTTTAAAGTGTTTATTTGAATAATGCTTATAATAAAGTTTGAATCAAAAAGCACTAATAAAACAAAAAAACTGGTATTGACAAAATGGCGTTTTTGGTTTACACTTGCGGCAGAATTAAGGAGCAAATATGTCATCAATTTACAAACAAACTGAATTACAAGCCAAAATCGCTGTATTAACATGTATCAAATGTTATCTCCGCGTGCAAGACTCAATTTATAGATGCGAAAAAGCCAACTTTTCAAACTATTGCGACAGTTACTATCAAGATTTTAAAGATGGTTGGTATTATAAAGTTCTCACTTGTCGTAACAAATTAAAAGATATTGCAAACAACTTTGCTTTGGGTAACATTAACGGTGTTTATTATTTACCTAGAAATGACAAACAAGTGAAAATGTTAAAAGCATTAAATGAAGAATCTTTGTACACTGAAACTTTTGCCGAATATATTGAATCATTTTACAAAAACTATGGTTTGGATAAAGAACACCCTGTTGATGAAAAAGAAATTGCAAACCTTGCAAAGAAACGTGACACAAACAAAGTTAACTATGTTCAACATATAACTGATTTGAGCACACACTCATCAGAACTTGTTGTTGAAATGGTTAACAAAATGTTGGATAAAGAACGTAAAATTTCAAAATACAACAATAAAATTAAACGCATGGGCATATCGTCTGAAAAGAAAACAACATATATGTACTATATTAAGCGACTTCAAATGGAAAATGCAAACACATTCGAAAAAGTGCTTACCCTTTTGCCAAATGTTAAAAATGTTGGCATTGACGCATGGTTAAATGAATTCTAAATCAAAAAATACAATTTAAGTGATAGTGCAGGCACAAACCAAAACAATATTAAAATAAAAATATAAACAAACCGATATAAAAGTAAATTACACAACAAAAAACCTATCATCACGATAGGTTTTTTATTAAACATTCGATATCATTTTATCTTTTGCGAGTTTTAATTAGGTGTATCAATCAAATATTCCTCATCAGATTGTTGTTCAATCAAAATTCTTGAGTTTTTGTTTGATAGCAATTTATTGTCTTGCTTAAATTCTTTTTTGCTTATTTTTAAATTTGAATTAATATTTTGAAATTGAAAACAAGTATATAAATATACTTAACAGTTAAAAACTGCATTAAAAAACAGTGTAAAATTCCACACAAATTCTACACGGCTTTTTAGTAAAAAAAATATTTGGCAAATCAAAACACTATATATTGTGTTATGGTTTGTCAAACATATGCTTTTTGGCTGGGGTAGTTGGATTCGAACCAACGCATGACGGATTCAGAGACCGTTGCCTTACCGCTTGGCAATACCCCAATATGTAACTAGTTATAGTCTAAACCAAATCTAAAATTTTTGCAACACTATTTTTGAATTAATGTAAAACTTAACAAAACATCTAACAAAAAACCACCTAGAAAATAGGTGGCTTTTTATTTATGCAACAAATCAACACTTTTTTTCAATATATGATACACAAATTGAGTTATTCAAAATATATACTAATAAAAACATATACTTATAACATGAATTCAAATGTCTAGTTAACAATGTTAAAATGTGTTAAAATTTCAGTTTGTTCTGTTGTGTTTTCTTGTGATATTTCAGTGTTAACGTCAGCGTCACTTTGCCCTGATTTCACAACTTCATCATCGAAAATTTCTAATTTTTTATCCACTTGTTGTGGCTCATCAATTTGCTTATTTATTGGGGTGCTTTCTTCCAAAATGTTTACATTTTGTTCCACTTCTTTTGAAGGTTCATTAGCGTTGTCAGTTGTTGCTTTTAAATCTAATGAATCAATATTTTTTTGTTTATCTGCCACAAAATTTAGGCCTTCGGCAAGTTTGTTTAATTCTACATATTTATCTTTTATGTCTTGTGAAATTTGTTTTATAAGAATTTGTAAATCATTTTCAGCAAGGCCATAATCAGCCTCATTTTGCTCTGCACTGGGAATTTCGCCTTCCAAAATCGCTTCAAACGCTTGATTATCCAACTCACTTGAAGGCTGTTCAACCGAGTTTAAATTATCAGCAGATTGCTTCAAATCGGTTTCATTTTGTTCGGCATTTTTAATTTCTTCACAGGCTGGGCAAGTTTGTTCTTCTACATCTGTTGATTCGGTTTGTTGTGCGTCATTTTCTGTTACATCAGTTTCAGGTAAAACAGTGTCTACTGAACTTTCAGTTTCATTATTATTTTGGTTTGCATTGTCATTTTCTTCTGCCAAGGCACAACCCTTTTTGTGTTTTGTTGTACTGGTTATCTTATCAGTTTTTGCTTTTCTTGAATCTGTTTCTTTGGCTGATTTGGTTGGGTCGTTGATTATACCAATCACAACCAAAAGCCCAAGCAAAGCGGTTACAATTTCGTTGATATTTGCAATATCTAACTTAATGTTAAAAGCCTGCAAAATAAGCAAGGTTGCACTTACAATAGAAATCCAAAAGTTATAATTGGTTAGTCGGTTTTTCCATTTCATTTTTGCTCCTTTCTGCCCTTTGTGGGCAAGGTAAAGTGCGTGTGTTAGTCACACTTTGATTTTGTTTTAAAGTTTGCAAATATTGAAAATAAACATTAAACCTTTTAAGCAACAATAAATCTATATTCATAAAATTTCTAAAAAAATGTAAAAAATTTTAAAAATTAATCAATTTTTGCATTAAAATTTGCGTTTTTTTAATTATTTTTAAAAAACAGACAAATTTTTTATGATTTTTTTAAATTGATCCATCTTTAATTCAGTATGCATAATATTCAATAAAAACACTTTTAACCTGTGCAGTTTGGTTTGGGGATGAAATCTCAAGTTGCAAATTTTTGCAATCAAATTTAAAGCAAAATTCATTATTTCCAGTTGTGTAGGTTGTAAAACTTGTGCTTTTGCCGTCATGTTTTAAGTTAAATTTTACGCCAGCATCCGCCACCACATTTAGTTTTGTGATAAGCCTTGTTTGTGGAATTTCAAACAAATTATTGCTTGCCCAAAATTTTGGCAAAGCCTGGTCAAAACATTTGCTATCTTGGCAGATTTCCCCCAAAACGGTGTCGTGTGCTGTGTTAAAAGTGACCAACATTTTTTCAAATGTTTCTGTCTTAACTGGCAACAATGCACCTATGTCTACCCCACGTATAATTTGATAAGTATAATCTTTTAAATCCACCACAATTATTGCGTTGTTTACATAGGTTTCTGACTCACATAAAACCTGTTTATCGTCATCAAAATTTAAACGCAAAGCAAGGTAATATTTATTAGCCAAAGCACCAGCACGTGCCCCATCATTTGCAATAGGCAACATTTCAGCAATGTCAATGCCAGCACTGCTTACTTTTACACCGTTAAATTGGAATATGCCTTGCACTGTTAAAAACATTATTGCATTTTCGCACACACTCACAGTATCCGTAAATATCTTTGTGTTTGATTGATAAACTTGGCTAACTGATATATTGTTTTTAATATAATTGATTTTTGAAATGCCATAATCACGGAACACATAAACATCTTGGTTAAAGCACACAATTTTGCGGGCATAACCTAAATCGTCTTCCAGTGACACATAGCCAGAATTCGCATTTATATTACCGATATTTTCAGCGTTTAAATCAGTGGCATACCAAATTTTAAAAGCTGGTTCTTTGATTGTGCAAAACAGCACGCCATCGTTCATACACATACTGGTGATGATAGGGGCATTTTTCACTTCATAAGGTGAATATTGAGTTTTCCAAATCAACATTTTATCTGTGCTACTCAATATAATTGCGTCACTATCATTTTGTTTAAAAGCAAGTGACACTGGTGCAGAATTAAACTGCATTGAATAAAGCCAGTAAAGGTTATTATCTTGGCAATAAAGTTGGTTTATATACTCTTTATTATCGTCACCATAAAGCAAAATGCGGTGAAAAGTGCTTGCTGTGCGTGGAAAATATTGTTTGAAATATGTAACACCTTTAACCTTGTTCAACCCCGCCCCTGCAATGTTTAAATTGTATTCAGTTGGGTCGGTTAAACTTTTAGGAAAGCCAGCCTCTTTAACACCAAAAGAATTGGATAAAATTTTGGTTGGTTTATAGTTATAAAACTTGTCAACACTTATGTTTGTTTCCTTTTTAAAGTTATCAAAACTTTCTATCACAATTCTTTTTTTAGTTTTCATTGCCATCTCCTTTGAGGCATCATAAACACTTTCATATCTTTAAGTGCTGACGCTTTTTCTTGATATGTTTGATAGTATTTATCAAAATCTTCAAACAATCCTTTTGTTAAGCAATAATAGGCACACAATCCAAACACTGCAACATCTAAACCATATTCTTGCAAAAATGTCAAATCGTCATCTAAATTTGAAAAGCTTGGATAACTTGAATATTCAATGGTATATTTGCCATCTTGCTCAAAATTAATGTTGCGGTTGATTATTTTATAATTAACTGTGTTTCCGTTTTGTGTTACACCTTCCACCCTTATACAGTTTGTTAATTTGTTTATTGCATAGGTTTTGTTTGTTGTGTCAACATCTGATGTTGTTAACACTGGTGCATAATTTGTGCAAAGTTCCCTTATTGAAAGTTTTGCAAGTTCAAACAAATGGCGGATAGTTTGGTCTTCCATTTTTTCGGTTTCGTCTTTGGTTTGGTCACACAAAATATCACACTCATTGCCTAGCCCAAGCAACCTTGCACTATCACACATAATATCTATAACTTTCATTGGTTCTCCTTGATTAATTGTTCTAATTGGTCGTTAAACTTATTTAAAACCTGCCTTTTATCTGCATTTTCAGCAAGTTTATTGTCCATTTCTATTTGGTTTAAAATTATTTTTATATTTGCACTGCTTGTTTCATACGTGAGTTTAAGCGTGCGTTCGTCCAAAAATGGATATGGCACGCTCAAACAAAACGTATTAGATTTTTGAGAAAGATTGTGCACTTCAAACTGATTTTTAACCATGTTAAAATATATAACATAATCTCTATCTATCTGTTTGATTCGGTTTGAAATGTCATACACGTCATTATCAATTTTAATGTTCACAATTTTTCTCCTTTCTTTTGCATTTGTTTTTATGTTGTTTTAGTGTTTAATAAAACAATTTGCTAAAATAACATCTGTTTTGCTATGTTCACAACACCTGATTATGAATTTGATGAAGTTCCTTTTTCAACAGTAACAACAAATGGGTTTGTTACAGTAGATTTTATGTTTGTGAATTTTGCTTGACCTGCTGGGTGTTCACAAATCAAATCTGCATATTTAACAAGAGTTGCTGTGTATGCGGCATAACCTGGTTTTTGACGCAAGATTTTGCCACCTTCACCTTCAATCCACTCCCAATCACAAAGTTGATGAAGTGTGAATTTTGAACTGTCTAGCATATATAAAGTGTTATCTTCAACAAATCTATCACTTACAACTGGAATGCCATTGAAACTGATTGCACGATAGCCACCTTCAAGCACTGTTACATCAATGTTACGGCGGTAGCAACCAAGGTATTCTTGATAAGCACGTTTAACACCAGCACCACAAGTGATAAAGTCAATGTTAGAGCCAGCGTTTTCTTCCAAAAAGTCAACAGCAGTTTGTAAAATGCCGTCACTGATTTCTTGTTCAGTTGCACTTTTGTATGGTGTTAACCATTTGTTTGTAGCACGATTTAAACCATAAAGTGTGTCGCTTGTGCCAAAGATTGCACCCAAACCTGTGATTTCTTGGCCTTTACTGCCTTGAACATAAAGCACGTCATTTGCTGCAAGGTCAGTTGTTGGTGTTGTGGTGAAAGACACTTTTTTGTTAACACG
Source organism: uncultured Clostridia bacterium (assembly GCA_934777435.1). GTDB lineage: Bacteria > Bacillota > Clostridia > Christensenellales > UBA1242 > Onthoplasma. The sequence goes on along the minus strand of CAKVNK010000002.1, from coordinate 366,720 downwards.
GTCAACATATGCAATACGCAAACCAGAGTTATCTTTTGTTGTGCCAGTGTATGTATCCACAACCATACCTTCCATAAGGTTTTTAACACTTGACATTGTTGCCACACCAGAAGCATATGCAGTTACTGTACCAACCGCACCAGAGCCGTCACCATAAAGCATACGGCCAAGGTTGAATTTTGATGCTTCAAGCAAACCTTCCATTTCAGCATTTAAAAGGTCCACAAATGCACCATTGCTGTTTGCACTTGCACGGATTGCTTTGTCACTGATTTCGATTGTGCCATAAAGGTTTTTAAGTGTGGTTTTAAATTGCACATAACTGTTTTCTTTTGCGGTTGGAAGGCTACCAGTTTCGCTGCCTGCACCAACACCACCGTTCAATCCAACAGGTGCCATTTTGATAATATTTTTGCCATATACATCACTTGAAGATTGTTTGATTTTTGCAAGCAATGGATTAGTTTTTGTGTTTAATTGATTGCATGCAGCAACCAAATATGCATCTTTAAGTGCGTTTTGAGCAGTTGTTAAATCAATCATATTTTCTCCTTATTTTTTTGTCTTTTTAATCAAAATACTGCATTGAAAATTTTTGTTTTTTTTGTGTTAAAAAATTAATTTATTTTTTGTTCAAACATTAAATCAGTTTGCAATTTTATTAATAATCAATTTTTTATATAGATTTTTTTTAAAATGGCCACAAAATATTTTAAAAAATTAAATAATATTAAATTTAAAATAATAATTAAAATTAATAATTTTTTGTAAATATTTAATAAAAAATACTTAAAATACGCATTTTGACGGTATTTTTATATATTTTTTAATAATTTAAAAATATTTTTGTGCATTTTTATAAATTATGGTTTTTAATTATTTAAGCAGAAAATATTTTTGTTAAAATTTATTTTTGCTTAATAATTGTTTTTGCCAACTTGCCTGCTTCTGCAATAGTTGTTGGCACACTTGGTTTTGATAAAAGTATGTTGCCGTTACCTTCCATTTTGATTGGCGAAGATTGAGTTATTTTCCCTAAATAATCTTTGATAATTTTATCTTTGATTTCAGTGTTGGAAAAAATATAATTATTCAAAAATTCGCTATCATTGGCGTAGTCTTCAGCACGTTTGTAGTTCTTGGCAATCATCTTAACACTTTCTTCTGCAAGGTTGGCATTTTCAGTGTTTGTTAAAGTTTCTTTCAGTGCGCTGCTAAAAGGTTTAACAATGTCAAATTTTGCTACAAACTCCTCCACCTTTTTATCGATTTCCGCTTGACGATTTTGTGCTTTTAATACTGTTTCATTTTGTATTTCAAGGTCTGCCAAGCGTTGACTTTTTTTGGTAAATTCCGCCTGCAAATTGTTGTATGCTTTAAGCAAACTTTCTGCATCTTTAAATTTACCAAACTCTTGTTTGGAGCCTAAGTTTGTTTCTTGTGATTCGTTAGGTTGTTCCAATTCTTCCATATTATTCTCCTTTAACCTGTTCTTCTTTTTGTTTTAATTCATTTAAAAGTTTTTTATGTTCTTCAATATGTAACAACAAATTTTGTTCAATTTGCTTTTTATGTGGATTATCTTTAAACTCACCTGAAAGAATAAATGCTATGTGTTGGTCAATGTGAAGTTGGTGGTCATCAATCGGCATAATTTCAGGCTCATTCAATTTTGCAAACTCTAAATTTTCTTCCCTTGCGTGATTAATCTGCAATTCACACATATCAACGCTGTTTTCCCACAAGCCAAAGCCCAGCAAGTCCAAACACTTTTTACGCATGGTTTGGCTGAATTTGCCGTCTTGGTCATATAACAAGCCTTTACTAATAAGGTCAAACAACATTGTTCTGCGCTGTGCTAAACTATCGCTTGTGTTGCTTGATGTATCAAAAACAACATCATCACTGCAAATTTCATTTTGATTCCAATAATGCATTTCAACTGTTCCACCGTTGCCACTTATTTTTAAAAGACGTGGCAAAACTGCATATTGTTTATAAAGCCTTAAAATATACTTTGCAACTGTTTTAACTGCAAGTTTTGTGCTGTCAATGGCTGTTGAAAGCCTTGTCGAATCTTGTTCAGCAAGCAATTCAAGTGCCACACCAGACATATTTGTGTATTGTGCAATAGATTTAGACATCATATCACTCACGCCAGAGATTGTTTTAAATTCATCCAAAAGGCGTTCTTCTTCCGCATCAAAATCAATCACAGATTTTGGATTTTGCATTATTTCCGGCATTTTGCTACCTTGCCTATAAACAAGCACCTTACCAGGGCTTAAACCTTCAATTTCAAGTGCATCAGTATCTACACTGCCGTCTTCAACTGCTAGCACATTCATAACTGTGCGGTTAAAATATTCATGTTTACGATTGCGGACAGCGTTATAGGCACGTTGCAGTGGAATAAGCCTATCAACCACGCTCACACCAAAGAAACTGCCCGGCATATAGTTTGATATTTGTTTAACAAATGGGAAGGTTCTGCCTTCAAGTTCGTCATTGATATATGGTAAATCGCCGTCAAACAACAATTTACTGCCAGCGACAACTGTAAGCCTGCCGTTTGGCAAGTTTTTGCTTGGTCTAATATATCTTTCAATCACAACACAATGATGCCCGAGTTCAACGTTGGCAACCTTGTTTATATGTGCGTTATATCCAAGCCCACCCAAATTATTTGCGGTGTTATCTAATGTGAAAGCACAAACATCTTCAGCGTCCACATCTACACCCCACAAACTGCGTACTTGGTCAATATCCACTGCCCTTGCATGAATAATAGACTTCATATCTTCAAGCCTTTCACAAGATAAATTATCTGGGAAAATTTCAAAAGGTGAAACAACTTCAATTTGAACATCGCCTTCTTTTATGCTATGCCCAAGTTCGTCAGTGGCAACCATTTTGCCAGAGTCTGTGTTCCATAAAACCTTATAAAAAGCCGTGCCACACAATTCGCTCCATGTGGTTGCTGTTTTTTCAATATCAACAAGGTTCAAGCGGTTGGCAACCGATGACAAAATTTGTTTGCTGAGTTTTGCACTTTCAAAATCTGCTTCGTCCATGCTTGCTGGCACAACAGTCACACTAGGTGTGCTTGAAGCAATTTTTGAAATACGTGTTTCCACAATCGGTGCAATATGATTAAAAACTTCCTTTTCCTGCCAAAAATATTGCTTTTCATCTTCTCTTACGCTTCCATTTGAAGCAATGTAACTATATTGATTGCCCATCATAAAATTGATGTTCAACTGCCACTGCATTTCCAAACTTTTGCGTGCTTCTCGGCGTGAATTATAATCGTTTACAACTTCTTCAACCAATTTGTTAATTTTCATCTAATCCCCCTTTCTTATACAATGGTTTAACATTTTTAGGTTTAACATATTTGCCAATTTCACCGTACAGTCTATTTAAACAGTCTGCACAAAGATACACATTGCCGTCAAAAACAAATTTTTTGTTAACAATCACATAATCACATTTGTTTTTACATCCACTTGCATCACATTTAACCCTTATTTTTGCTGGTTGCACTGTCATTTGATTTCTCCTTTAACTGTTTTAAAAGTTTTTGTTTGGTTTGTTCCAATTCTTCGTCAGTGTATTTTTCAAAATTTGTTTTATCTTCTGTTTTTTGATACAACAATTTGATAATATCCGTGTTTGGAGGTATGCTTTTTTCAACCTTTTTCTGCTTAACCAGTTTCATTTTACCTGTGTCATCATCAAGCAGATATTCGCTTGTTGTTTCACACACAACCAAACCAGAAACACATTGTTTGATTGCCTTTATTGTTGTTGCGTCAAGCAAATTTTGCATAGGCTCACCTTCTTTTCATCAACTTTATTAATCTCTCCTTTTCACGTGCAATTTCGCTTTGTTCCTGCTTTGGTGGTTTATTTTCCGGACGTGACATAATGTAATATCGAAGTTCGTCCATACTATGATCATCAACTTTAACCGGGCTATCACCTTTACCCCAACGATAGCCTTTAATTTCTCTTATCAAATTTGTGCAAGTGTTGAATATAAATATACGGCTTTGCCCTAAACTGTTTTTCAAATACGCTTTAACACGCTGAATACCGCTGAAAACATCTTTATTCACGTTGGTGTTAACCAGCACGCCATAATCATAAAACAAGTCTGCCACGCTTTTGCGTGAAGCCAAAGTTGTTTGATTTGCCGCACTATCAATCAAGGCTTCAATCATACCATTTGAATTTCTGTGCCAATGCAGTTGCTCACAAATTTGGTGTATGCGTTCGCTGTGATATGATATATCTTTATCATGGTCATAATGCTCCGCCACCACATAAACATTGCCGTCATAATCTACTGCATACCAATGGCAAGACAACGGATTTTTAAGCCCTGGGTCGATTGACAATTTATCCTGCCAATCAAAAGGAATATCAAAAGGTTCTATAACATTAACATTTTCGTCAAACTCTGGATAAACTCTACCACCAGCGTCAACAAACTGTCCAAACTCACGTGAACGCAATTCATCTTGTGACATACCCGCTTGCATTGCTTCAATGGCTTGTTTGCTGATATATGGATTATCATGCCAAGAGATAAATTCACACCATACGTTTGGATCGTTAAATTTGTTTAAATAAATTTCGTCATACACATATGTCATACCTTTAAGTGGCGTCATTGTAGCAAATATATCGCCGTCAGTGTCCAACACACGCATACGACACTCTTGGTAAATATCGTATGGCGGTTCTTCATCAAACCAAACATAATCAAGGCTTGTACCTTGGAATTTTTCACGCCCTTGGTCGCAACTTTTAAAGCCAATTTTGCTGACTGTGCCAAACACATTTTTAATCAAAATGTAATCAATTATGCCGTTTTCGTAACTATCTTTTCTGCCAGACAGCATAACCACATCCACCATCCAATCTGGGTTAATATATTTAAGTAATTTGCTTTGTGCAACATCACGTTGAACCTGCGTGCTTAAACTCACAACCCAACCAGAAGTTGCTTTTGTGATTTTCCTATAAGGGTGACAACCACGTGCCATATACACAACTTCCACTGCACCACACTCGGTTTTACCTGTACGATTTCCACCAAACACCCAACGGTTTTTCTTTGGGCATTTGTGAAAGGCAATTTGTTTTAAATGTTTAACCTTGCCAGTGTTGTAAAATTTAAGTTTATTGTTTTCGATTCGCTTTTTTTGCTCTGCCTCTATTGCCAAAATTTGTTCTATCAAATTTGTTTCTTGCATATTAATCCTAAAATAAGTCAAATTTGCCACAAACCTGCCAAGAAAAATCAAATTTGTTATGTTAAAATAAAGGTATGGCAATCTTATTATGTTTGTTGATTTTTTTAACCAATAATTTGGGTGCACCTTGCTTTGCCAGTCAAACCCAAACCTATTACGCACGCATTATGCAAGATGACGTCTGCCTTTACAAAACCCCAATACAAGCGGAAGACTACACAAACGTGTTGTTTGTTTTGCCAAAAACATATTTTGTGCAGTTGTTGGACGATGCAGGCAATGACTTTTTTAAAGTTAAATATAAGGACTTTTATGGATACGTAAAAAAAGACAAGGTGATGACCATTGTGGGAACTCCACAAACACCTTATCTTATTGATACAAATTTTAGGGTTTTTGCCGAACTCAGCCGAGATATGCGAACCAGCCCAACCACAAAAACAGACAGTTCAAATCAAGTGGTTTATATCCCAAATTTAAGCCGAAATTTAACCTACTATGGCAAAATTATTGGCGATAGTTTAATTGAAGGTCGCACAAATATATGGTATTATTGCAAATATAGTGCTGATAAAGATTATTATGGCTATGTGTATAGTGATTTCTGCGACGAATTGCCCAACCAATTACCCATTAATAGTGAAGAAGTGAGTTACACCACTGCACCAAATTTTAATAACACCGAGCCAGAAAAAACTGCCCTTCCACTTGAAAACAAAGCCACTGGAATTATCATTGCAATTTTGTCTGTGCCTGCTTGTTTGGTTGTTTATCTGATAATGCGAAGTTCAAAAGTTATCAGCACAAAACGCACAAAACAAAGGGAAATTACAGACTATTAACTTCAGCCATTTCTTGCATATTGTACAAGGTTGAATTTGAGTGGTTTTTAAACGCTTGTCTTCTTTCCTTCACATCTTGGCAAACGGCACGTATCCACTCCTCTTTATTAATAATTTCTTCAAGTTTTGAAGCATATTTACTTTGATTTATTGCATCAGTCAAACACAAAAAAGCGTGTTCAATTCGCCTAAATGCTGTGCGTTCTTTAAGGTTTAAAACTGCACAAAACTCGCTCATTGAAATGTTATAATTAAGTTTTATAAGCAAAACTTTTTTATCTTCCACTACAAGTCTATTTAATGCAGTGTCCAACATCAACTTTATGTTGATAAGATGGTTTTTTCTTTCCATCAAATCTAAAATGTCATTATAAACGTCAACCGCACCGTATTCTTCACTGTATGGTCCACAATAGTAAGCGTGATTGTTGATAAATTTATCAATTATTGTGCATTTTTTATCAAGTAATCGATAAATTTTAACAAGTGCTTCACAATCGTAAATATCAATCATTGCTTTTCTCCTAATTTTTAAAAAAAGTATATTTAAAAAATAGGTCAAAGTCAAGCATATATGTCATTTTTTTACAAAAACAACCATAATTTGACAATAATTTAAGGTAAAACCGCCACAATAATCGAACATTTGTTTTATATTTTACAAAACTATTAAATTTTATAATTTTTTTTATATTAATAATATTTAAACCATTTTTATCTAATTTAGGGCTAAAATGCACACCAATATACGCATTAATCTTTTATATTATATCTAGATATTACAACTATTTTACTTCTCTGTCAAGCACAAAAAAAGGCAAGAAAAACGTGGTTTAAAATTTGCCACGTTTTTTGTTTATTGACACGAATTATAATCTTAAATTATGCTTTAAATAACCACTTCACTGTCCAATTCAACCACTTTGTTAACGCTGACTTCATATGCAACTTTGCGTTCTACCGCACCAGTTTCAGCAATCAATTTGTTGTATTCACGTGATTGAACCCTGCCTGTGATTGTGATTTTTGTACCAACCGCCATTGAACTTACATATTCAGCATTTCTGCCCCAACAGATACAAGGTATATAGTCAGATTTATTGTATTGACGATTCACAGCCAACAACACATCACAAATTTGACGGTTAAATGGTGTTACCCTAAATATAGGTGATTTACAAACATATCCTGTTAACTCAATTACATTTGGGTTTGCATTAATATCAACATCTACCAACTCTTTGCAAAACACTGAAAGAATAAGCCTGCTTTTGCCTTGTTCGTCAAGCATATTATGGCTACGGAATTGCCCATTTACTGCAAGGCTTACACCCACTTTAATATTTTCAAAACCTATTGTGTGTGACGAAATATTGATTGGCAAAATGTCATATTGACCACTCAATCTTGCCACTTTTAAATTAAAGGTGTAAAAATCTTCATCAAATGCGGTGTGATTGAATTGTGGTTCACTATCCACTTCCCCTTGCAAAAATACTTTGTTATTTGCAATCAAATTGTTTTCTTGCAAATCAATAGATGTTGTGTTGTTCATTTGTTTCTCCTTATTATTTTTTAATTTGTATTCCTTGTGTGTTAATTGTAAAGTTATCGTAGTAAATCAGTTCACCAATAGGCACAACCTGCAAATCTTTCATTTTAAAGCCTTCAAGCACCATTTTAAGCCCTGCGATAATGTTGTCTGAATTGTTGTGAAAAAGCACAATGTCACCTGCCTTTGCTTTTGAACTTACACGTCCAGCCAAGGCAGAAGCGGATAAACCTTTCCAGTCCAAACTATCCACGCTCCACTCTATGCAAGAAAGCCCAAGCGAATCACACACCTCAATCAATGTGTTGTTGTAATAACCATACGGCGGACGGAACAATTTTGGCTTTTCGTTGGTTAAATCTTCCACAAGTTTAATGTTGGTTGAAAGTTCTTCCACAATCTGATTTTTGCTTAATTTTGTCATATCTGGGTGAGTGTTGCTATGTATGCCAATTTCAAAACCTCGGTTGTGTATCTCTTTAACCTTTTCAGGGTATTTTTCAATCCAAAATCCAACCAAAAAGAAGGTTGCTTTTATGTTGTAACTATCGCAAATATCCATAATCTCAGTGGTTTTATCTGCACCCCAAGCCGCATCAAACGAGATAGATAATTTGTTTTCGTCAGTTTGCACTGCATATATAGGCAAACGGCGGGCTTTGTTAAAATATGTGCCAGCAACCGCCACCTGACCAGTGTAATTTAACACCACACCAGCAAGTACAATCAACATTGCACAAATTGAAAATGTTATCACTTTCCAACTTTTAATTTTCACTGATACTCTCCTAATATAACATACATTAAGCAGAATCAACGTTAAAAATGACAGCCTAATTTAGCAAAAAAGCCAACAAAAAAAGGAATTGTAAATATAAATGTCGAAATTCCTTTTTTACACATAACATATAGCCAGTTTTAAAGCCAAAACCAACTAATGTAACTAATTTAGCAATAATTAATTAAACATATAAGCAACAGTAAAACTAAATTGGATTAGCCCTAACTCTCAAATATTTTGTCATAGTTGTTTTTTATTTTAAACACATATAAGCACTTAATATTTTTTGCAAACAGTTCTAAACACTCTACAAACTTTTGCGTATATGTTCAAGGGCGTTCTTTTCCAAACGGCTGACTTGTGCCTGTGAAATGCCCACTTCATCACTCACTTCCATTTGTGTTTTACCAACAAAATATCTCAAGTTTAAAATTTCACGTTCTCTATCGTCCAACAATTTGATTGCATCAAGCAAATCTGTGTGGTCTATCCATTTATCTACAGAGTGCTCCGTGTCGGCTATTTGGTCACTCAATTTCATTTCTTCGTCACTCTCGTTCATCAAAGCATCATCAAGTGAAAGTGGTGAACTTATCGCATCAATGGCATCGTACACTTCACGTATTGTTAAATTTAAGTCAGTTGCAACTTCTTCAATACCAACTTCATCAACGCGGTCTTGTTGCAAACGTTCTTTGCTTTTCATCACTTGATAAGCCGTGTCACGCAGACTACGGCTCACACGCATAGCAGAGCCGTCACGCAAAAAACGCTTTATTTCACCTATAATCATTGGCACTGCGTAGGTTGAAAACTGCACATTAAGCGACACATCAAAGTTGTCAATCGCCTTCATAAGTCCAACACAACCAACTTGGAAAATGTCGTCCATATTTTCTTTGCAGTTAATAAATCTTTGTGCAATCGAAAGCACCAAACGCATATTGCAAAAAATATAATAATCTTTTGCATTTTCATCCCCTGCTTTAATGCGTTGCAAAAGTTCACATGATTGTTGATTTGTTATTTTGGGCAAACTGCTAGTATCCACCCCACAAATATAAACACGTCTTGCCATAAATACCTCTTAAATATTGTGTCTTTAACCAAAATTTCTATTCGCCATTAAGCAAATTTTCAAAAATTTGTGTTGTTTCGACAAGATACTTAAACAAAACCAAAATTACACATTGGCAAACAATTCTTGCTTGCATTATGCTTTTTGTATGAATATTTATATAGAAGATTTTATATTACAAAATAGTTTAATCAACCTATGCTTGCTCAGATTAACTCAACTAACCACAAAAAACAAAACAAGTTTCTTTAAACTGGTGTTTTCAAGCATAATTGGCACTGGCTTTAATGTTTTATGTGCAGGGTTTGTTACTGATGCAATTATCATAAACCTATTAAAAGTTTTGTGTGCATTTGTGATGCTAAAAATTGCATTTAAAATCAATTTTAAACAGCTTTTGGGCAATATGTTGTTGCTGTTTGCTTACACCCTTGCCTTGTGTGGCTTGGTGATTTCTTTGTGTGGTGGTGGCAACCTAAACTCTGGCGGTATTGTTTTTGCAAATAATATTCACTTGTGGCAAGTGTTGGCTATCTGTTTAATTGGCAGTTATCTACTAACCTTTGTGGCAAGACAAATTAAACTTAAATTAAATTTAAGCAATTTGATTTATTCAATAAAACTTAAAAAGGACGGCAACACATTATCACTACACGCATTTTTAGACACTGGCAATATGTTACACATAAACGGACAACCGGTGCTTGTGCTTGATTTGGATAGTTATTTATCCTTAACCAAACAAACTTACATAGACTACCTGTTAAGGCCAAATTCAACGCAAAACATCAATTTGCAAACTGTTTCTGGTTGTAACATTGTTAAACTTTACAGCATTGACGAACTGCAAATAAAAATAAACCGCAAAGTTAAAATCATACAATCAGCCACAGTGGCGGTTGTAAATCAAAAATTCAGTTCAGGCAATTATCAAGCATTGCTATCGCCTGCCTTTTTATAAACACAAAACCACAAAAATAAAAGGAATAAAATATGAAAATAAAACAATTTTTTAAATCAGCAATAAGCAAAATCAAACTGTTTTTTAAAAGGATATATTTAAAAATTTTTAAGCCAGATTTTTTGCAACCTGACAACATTGTTAACTATATTTTTACTGCCGAAAGCCTGCCAGAACCACTTGATATAACATCTGAACAAAACCTTGTGCGTGCATTTCAAGACGAGCATAATTTAACAGCAAAAGCAAAATTGATTGAGCACAACTTACGCCTTGTAATGTATATAGCCAAACGTTTTGAAAGCAAAAAATTAAGTTTAGAAGATTTAGTTTCCGTTGGCTCTATTGGGCTTATAAAAGCGGTTGATAGTTATAAATTAGATAAAAATATCAAACTTGCAACCTATGCCAGCAGATGTATCGAAAATGAGATTTTGATGTATTTACGCAAAATCAACAAAAGCATAAATGATATGAGTTTAGACGATATTTTAGCCGGTGATGATGACGGCAACAATTTAACCTTAGGTGAAACTATCCCAGACCCAAAACCAGCATATGAAAACATTGAATTGGAGAATCAAAAAAACTTTCTACTACAATGCGTCAACACCTTAAATGACCGTGAAAAACAAATTATGTGTATGCGTTATGGCTTAAACGGTTATGATGAATTAACACAAAAAGAAGTGGCAGATAGTATGAACATTTCACAAAGTTATATTTCTCGTTTAGAAAAGAAAATTTTAAACAAACTCCACCACCAAATGCTTAATAATCATTAACATTTTGCTTGTGCTTGTTAAATCAATTTTTAAAACACATTAAAACTATATTTAGTAAAACTTATAAAAAACTACAAGAGCATATAGTTCAACTTATCAACAAAACGCAAAATTTTAATACCAAACACTTTTAAAACTCAATTCTTACTTGCACAAAAAAACACCTATATAGCAACCCTAGTAGGTAAACTTAATATAGGTGTTTTTTTGCCTATTCATCTTTTAAACTTTAACTTGTTTACACGTCAATTTCATGTTTCAATCATACCAAAATTTTAAAGTTTGTCAAGATTTGACAGTTCAATTTTTCCTCTTTTTCACAATTAATACGACCACAACCGCAACAAACACACATCCAATAACAACTGAATATAAAATGTACCTCTGTTTTTGAGATAATACTTTGTTTGCGTTTGAATTTCCTTGATTTGTGGTGTCATTATCTGCTTGTTTTATACCTATTAAGCATGTCGTTTGCAAATAATTATCCCTATCTTCTCCAACATATATAATATATGCCGAATTTAAATCAGTAGTGATTTTTATTGTTGGATCCAACCAAGCCCAACCAGTTGGTAAAACAATGTCAGCCAAAGTGTCCGCTGAATTAACATCTATGGATATTTGCTCAAATTCTTTTGTTGGACTATCCGCTTTTTTTATATTAAAATTGATGCTGATACTATCTTTAAAATTGCCCATACCAATAACTGTTACAACTGCAAAATCACTTGCATTTATATTGTTTTCATATTCTAAACTATAATCTGTATTTTCCATCAGCGTAAAATTATTATATGTCGCTACAATTTTGGGTTTTTGCGGTTGAGTATTATATGTGCAATTATCCTCCACATTTATATCGCAATTTTGAATGTTTGCCTGTGTTATATTGAATTGAACTAATTTGGTGCCTGTATAATCACCTGTCCCTTTGATAACAATTTGGGCTTGTCCCACATTTATATTGTTTAAATATTCCACAACATAATCTTTTGATTCGATCAGTTGAGTATTTGATATTTTTGCTTGTATTTGTGGTTTAATATAACTTCCTGTAAACATGCAATCATCTATCTTTGAGATTTCTGCTTGTTCAATATTAATTTGAGATTGTGTTTCTTGATAAAGCGAAGTAAATGCTTTTATCCTGGCCGTACAAGTGTTTAAATTTCTCCATCCCGAACTTGTTTTTTCAAACGACTGGTTTGCACAATGTGCTAATCTTAAAACTGCATTACTATCCCCATTCAAACGAACAACAACACCAAACTTGCTATTTGCTGTTAATTTTACTGGTGATGTTAAACTTATAGTTTTATAACCAGATGTTTCAAAATTTGCTGTTGCTGTTGCTGACAAATCGCCCGATGTCGGATCAGATGTATCAGTCAAATTTGTATAAATTTCAACATCGCAACTATAATTTTTACCAAGTACTGCAACGTTTACTGCTTTTAAATATTCAGAATGTTCGCCATTCCCCTTTTTTGCTTGATATATATTGCCAGCAAATTTACAATTTTTAGTATAATTTAAAAAGTCGTTAAAAACATAATCATAAAAATAGTTATAATCATACTTATCTTTTTTTTCAAACTTAAAAGCATAAACATAACTGCTTATACTTGTGTCATACGACAAATAAAAATATGGCAAGCTATTGTAGCTGTTTTTAACCAACCAACCACCGTTTTGAGTTGCCCCTTTTGGTTCAAAATTTGTTGCCAAAATATTATCGTCCCAGCCAATTAAAGAGCAAGCATGCGGATAAACATCATCACCCGTTTCATTTTTTGGATTATAATAATACTTTTCCCTTACATTATTGTACGAAAATGTTACTGCACCATATTTTACAATCGCATTTTTAATTGCAATTATTTGCTGCTCTTTCGACAAATTGTCATTATAAATTTGTGAAGATTCAACAAAACGATAAGCAGAATTCTCAAAGCAATCAGCATTTGCACTAATATTATTATAAACTGGTCCACACCATTGAGAAAATAAAGTTTCAGCATATGATGGATCGCCTGAAGCTTTTAAATAATTTGTGCTTGAATATTCCCCAGGTGTATTTCCAAGCGGATCGGCATTCCTTTTATACCGGCTATATCCAACAGCTATTGGATATAATGATAAATTAGTATTATTTACAGTTGAATCTATACCCGATTTCAATATTGATGTTTCCGCCACTGCTATACTTGAATATGCCCAACATAAGTTTGTATCACCCTGATCTTTAATAGGAGTAACAATATTCATATCTCTGCTATCATAACTAGAAGGCAGTGAAGTTGTAGAAAACGTTGATAAAGCATAACTTGATGAATTTTTAAAAATACGAAATCCTACACAGCCACAAACTGCGCAAATCAATGTTATTAATGATAGAACGGATATTTTTAATCTTTTCATAAAATTAGTATATCATATTTATTTACTTTAACTCTATTATTTTACTTTGTTTAAATGAATTTTTCAAACAAAAAAAATAGGCAAAATTGCCTATTTTAAACATTTATTGTGTTGCGCTTTGCCAAAACTTCAGCTTGAATTTCAAGGGCATCGTTTACAAAATCTTGGTGCAAATCACACAACATTTTATATTCACAGTTTCTATATTTTACATTCCAACGTACAGCGTGCAATGCTTTTACAATTTTATAATATTTATCATCAGGTTGTTCTGCATTTTTCAATACTAATGGAATAGTTGAAATATGCATACCGTTTAATATCATAAACAATTCATAATAAGATAAAAAACGTTTTTCTTTATTTCTTTTATACAACTGCCTATACGCTGTAACTGATAATACTTTTGGCATTCCATCTTTTGACTTATCACAAGCCCTAACAAAATCTTCAGCATATATTCTACAAAGCATGCTATCCAAATGTTGATAAGGGTTTTTCAGGACTTTATCTTGTTCTTCATCAAAATCACTATCACTGCCTCTAACGCCATCATACGCATATCTCAATCTATCACAAATTTGTTCTGCTTGGTCTGCTGGCATAAATCTAACACAGTATATCACTTCTTCTGTTGACATATTATTTTCCAATGCAATGCTGACAAATTTATTTATGCTTTCTTTAACACTGTCTGGCAAAATTTCAAATTCACGTTCTTTCATTTGTTTAACACCTTCAATCAGGTATTTACGGTCGGCTTCTACTCTTGCTTTTTTCAATTCTTCAGGTGTTAATTTTTTTGTTTCAGGGTTTTTTGTTTCTTCAATCATAATAAAATGTTAACACATATATGCTATTTTGTCAAATCTGTCAAATTAAATAAAACCAAATCAAACTAAATCAGTTTAACTAACCACCAACTCAACATAACACAGCAAATAAATGTTATTATATTGTATATAAACAATAGGTTATGTAGATAAATTATAATGAACACAATTTAAAAAAAGCATAAAAAAAGAACGAGAGGGTTAATCTCGTTCTTTTTAGTATTTATATCTTAAACTTAAAGGTACATCACGTTTTCTGTTCCCATATTTTTTTATCGAGTGTTATGTTCACTCACACTATTCAAGATAACTTTAAGTTATCAAGTCGACTTTAAAGATATGCTCTTTAAAAGGAGGTGATCCAGCCGCACCTTCCGATACGGCTACCTTGTTACGACTTCACCCCAGTCATCAGTTTTACCTTCGGCAGCTGCCTCCCTTGCGGGTTAGCTCACTGACTTCGGGTACCCCCGACTCCCATGGCGTGACGGGCAGTGTGTACAAGACCCGGGAACGCATTCACCCCGACATGCTGATTCGGGATTACTAGCAACTCCGTCTTCGTGTGGGCGGGTTGCAGCCCACAGTCTGAACTGGGCCCATCTTTTTGAGGTTCGCTCCACCTTGCGGTATTGCATCTCTTTGTAATGGGCATTGTAGCACGTGTGTAGCCCTAGGCGTAAGAGGCATGATGATTTGACATCATCCCCACCTTCCTCCGTATTATCTACGGCAGTTTCGCTAGAGTTCTCAACTAAATGTTAGTAACTAGCGACAGGGGTTGCGCTCGTTGCGGGACTTAACCCAACATCTCACGACACGAGCTGACGACAACCATGCACCATCTGTATGGATGTTATATTGCTATAACTTCACCGCTTTCACGGCTATGCATCCTATGTCAAGCCTAGGTAAGGTTTTTCGCGTAGCGTCGAATTAAACCACATGCTCCGCTGCTTGTGCGGGTCCCCGTCAATTCCTTTGAGTTTTAAACTTGCGTTCGTACTCCCCAGGCGGCATACTTATCGCGTTTGCTACGACCCTGACTTTGTCGATAAAGCCATAGTCTAGTATGCATCGTTTAGGGCGTGGACTACCAGGGTATCTAATCCTGTTTGCTCCCCACGCTTTCGTGCCTCAGCGTCAGTTACGTCCCAGTTGACCGCCTTCGCCACCGGTCTTCTTACTAATATCTACGCATTCTACCGCTACACTAGTAATTCCGTCAACCTCTTCCGCACTCTAGTCACCCAGTATCCGATGCAGTTCCGTGGTTGAGCCACGGGCTTTCACATCGGACTTAAATAACCGCCTACGCACCCTTTACGCCCAGTTATTCCGGACAACGCTTGCTACCTACGTCTTACCGCGGCTGCTGGCACGTAGTTTGCCGTAGCTTTCTATTAGAGTACCGTCACTATCTTCTTCCTCTAATACAGAAGTTTACAATCCGAGGACCTTCATCCTTCACGCGGCGTTGCTGGGTCAGAGTTGCCTCCATTGCCCAATATTCCTAACTGCTGCCTCCCGTAGGAGTCTGGACCGTATCTCAGTTCCAGTGTGGCCGATCATCCTCTCAGATCGGCTAAGCATCAAAGTCTTGGTGGGCCGTTACCTCACCAACTAACTAATGCTACGCGAGCTCATCTCTATTCGATAAATCTTTCACCCCTAGAACTTGTGTTCCTGTGGTCCTATGCGGTATTAGCAGTCGTTTCCAACTGTTGTCCCCCAGATAGAGGTAGATTACTCACGCGTTACTCACCCGTCCGCCACTAAGGGTAAGTTCTCCACACAGTGCACTATACTCTACTTTCGTAGTCGAGAACACTCTGTGGAAAACCTAACCTCCGTTCGACTTGCATGTTTAAAGCACGCCGCCAGCGTTTGTCCTGAGCCAGGATCAAACTCTACAAAAATGGTATTGAAAATTTATCTTACGATAAACAAACAATCTTTGTAAATACCTTGCTCATTAAGCTTGGCTAATTTTCGTTGTTCAAAAAACTTGGAATTGGCAGAAACTTTGTTTTGTTCAAATCAAATTTCTTACCATAGTACCTATTAAGATATAAATTGTTCAAACAAACCTTATCGGTTTGGCCCTTGAATTTAAGCACTTTTGGTGCCCCTTTATTTCAAGCGCAAGATTAAGATACCACATTTTAAACCTTTTGTCAACACTTTTTTTAAAACTTTTTTAATATTTTTTAAAAATTTTTTAAATTTTAGTGTTAAGGTTTATTTGGCCTTAAAAAATGCCTTGATAATTCAAAAGCATTGCTATAATAACACACCACAAAACTATTGTCAAAGGTTTTTGCAAACTTTTTTTAAAATTTTTTCAATTTTTTTTAAATTCTTTTAAAATATGCTATTTTTAGCCTATTTATCGGTGTAAATAGCAAGTTTTGCCCTTTGATTCTTCTTATTTATTACATATTGTATATATCCGTATATAGAAATTAAAATGCATCTTATAGTTGACACAATAAAAAAATGCGTGCTTTACTTTATAGTTTACACGCATTTAAGTATTAAATTTATGTCAGTTTGTTTGGTTTGTTATTCTGTTGGAATATTTGCAAGCAAACTATCTAATGTGCAATCACCAAGCACAACATTTGTGCCAGCAATCTTTTTGTTTAAGTCAAGGTTTTTATCAATTAAGCCTGCTGACTGAAGTTCTTTTAATGTTTTTGCCCTTTCACCAGTAAGGACAGATGAAATTTGTGTTGAAAGATTGCTTACTTTATCTGTTAAATCGATGATTGAAAGCACACCTGTCACTTCTTCCCCAGCATCCATAACGCCATTGTTGTTTGCATCCTTATAATATTTTGAGGTTGCTGTATCCAAAGTGTAGTCAAGTGCTTCGAATATTTTAAGGTCGTTTATCGCATCTGATAAGCCAGACACTGTTATATTCTTTTTAACCAATGTTGCCATAAGCCCAGTGATTTGAGTGGTGCTTTTATAAACTTTGCCGTCACGCACTTCATAGCCAAGCACATCAGCCAATGCCATACTATCAATCTTTGTTTGCAAGCCTGTGCCCATATTGCCGATTTTAAGGTCTACAATACATTTAAGCACGCCAGTTACTGGGTTGCCGTTTTTGTCTGTTACAGTGCTACCTGAAATGGTGTAATCTAACACATCTGCGATTGTCATATCATTGATTTTTGATTGTAATTGGTCTGCCATATTACCAACTGTTAAGTTTGCAATAACTTTTAAAACGCCAGTTACTGGGTTGCCGTTTTTGTCTGTTACAGTGTTGCCTGAAACAGTATAGTCCATAATATCAGCAATAGAAAGCCCTTGAATATCGCTTGAAAGTGTGCCAACAGTATATCCTGCAATCTTTGACATTATACCTGTAACTTCTGTGCCATTATCATAATATTTGCCGCTTGATAATGTGTAATTTAACACTTCATAAACACGCATTGTTTGGATTGTGCCTTCCAAGGTGTTAAGTTCTTTAACTTTCTTTTTAGAGATAGTTGCAACTGCACCAGTCACTTCTGTTTTAACACCGTCCACTGTTTTATAAACTTTATCAGCGGTTGCGTCATACTCATAGTCAAGGAAATCTGCCAAGTACATATTATCAATAATATCACCAAGGTCATTAATCTTTTTAACTTTCTTATCTTCATCACTGATTTTGATGATTGAAGGCATAACAATGCCAAAAGCGGTTTCAAGACGTTTGATTGTCATATTATCACCAATATGTGTGATATATACTGGCAAGCCTTGCAAAACCGGAACGTCTTTTAAACCAAATGTAACTTTGTTGTCAACTGGCACTTTGTTCATATCTTTGATTTGAACACCACCATTTTGGATTGTCGCAAATTCGACTTCTTCCGTGCAATCTTTATCAGCATAAACTTTATCACCGTTTAAATAACCAGTTTTAACATATAATGTTAACTCGTCATCTAACAATTTTTCAACATCTCCAGTTGGAGTGTAAAGTTGGTCTAAATCATTAACAGAAACATCATTTAAAACATCTGTAATCCCTTTACCCAATTCTGTTAAAGGCCTTGTTTTAAGTTTTTCAATATTGATACCTTTAATTTCTTTTGGCAATTCATAGTTAAAATCGTGTTCAAAATCTGCCAAAGTGTAAGTGTCACGATTGTTTGAAATGTAAATTGCTTTATTTACCGCTTGGCTTAAAGTGATTTTGTTTAAATCTTCACTGCCTAAATCAATGTTGGTTTTAAATGTGCGGTTTATCCATTCTGGTGACGCTTTAAAATAAATAAGTGCACCCAAACCTGCCACTATGCCTATACCTAATAAAATACCAATAAACGAGCCGAATAAAAATGAACCCAGCCCACTACGGCGTTTGTATTTTCTTTCAATTTGACCAATACGTTTGCCCATATACACCCCTTTGTTTTGCGTTGGCTTTTGCTGATTTTAGTGTTATTTTACCACGCAAAAATATATTTATATTTTTATTATGCCACAAAAACGCTTAAAAAGAAAACAATTTGTTGTTTCATTTTATATTTTACTGTCAATAACTAGCAAATTTAAGCCGTACAGCATCAAACAATCACAATGCTACACCCAGGATTAAGCAAATACAATTCTCTATCCGCAAGCAAATCTGGGCAATAATTTATTGCAATTTTGCGTGTTATGTTGCGTTCTGTCCAGTTATCGCAACAAACATAATCCTCTATCTTGCCACGCCCTTTAAGGTTTTGACACTCATGTAAAAACTCTCGTTTGATTGCACCACCTACGCCATGGCTACCATATCCATGAATAACTTTAAGCACTCTGTATCCACCTTTACGGCAAGCGTCTAATTCAACCAAAAATTCGGCAATGGCTTGCTTTACAGTCTGTTGTTCACTTTTAATATCAATAGTTATCAATTTCATAATAATAAAATGATACTGCATTTTAAATTTTGTTGCAAACATTTTAAAACTTTAAGCACTAAAAACAATATTAAAAAGTGCAAATTTAAATAATTGTGCCACCATTGACTATCAAAACAGCCACTCTATTAAAAACTGATTGATTAATTTTTTTTAATTTAATATTGACAAATTATCTTTTAGGTTTTATCATAAAAATATGAAAAAAATTGATAACCCTATTGAAGAATTAACAAAAAGAATAAACACCCACATCAATGCTGGTGGCAACATCTACCAACCTAAAAGGCAGTTGGCATATTACGACTATTTACAACACGTAAAAGAAAAACTTTCAAAGCGTGATGGCGTTGAATATTCGTCAGCCGATATTTATAAAATGTGTGGTATTGAATTTGACCCAGATTATCAAACATATCTTGAAATCGTTTCAGACTTGCAAGATTTAAGTGACGAAAACAATTATGTTGATAAAACCACAAGTTTTAAAGCAAGCAAACCTGAAACATATGGTAAATTGGCAACTTTGTCAACAAAACATCACAGTTGTTTATACGACTTTTTGGTTGTCACAACTGGATATAGGTTAAAAGAAGCAAACATCAATTTAGACTATGAAAACGCATTGGTTGAACGCTTGCGTATGGCTTATCCTAGTGGTGATATAACAGGTATAAGACGTGATAACACTGACCTTTATGAAATGCTTAGACATTTAAAACGTTATCGCTACCCTGCTTTATCTATGATTGAAATTATTGATATTTTAGGTTTTACCAACAGCCGTATGCAAAAACAAGGCTACAAGCAAATTGATGAAGCCAAAACTGTGGCAGAATTGGAGCAATTATATCCAAGCAAAAATATTGATTCTTCTTTGGTTAATCAAAAAGGACTGTATTACCGCCTGCTTAAAATCTCAATATTACACAATTTAAGTTTAGTTGATTATTTAAATAGTTTAGGATACACCTATTTGCAAGGCAATCTTGTGCCACGTTTAGCACAAATGAAAGTTGATGAACATAAAAGATTTGAAT
The DNA here is from genome assembly GCA_934777435.1 of uncultured Clostridia bacterium. Lineage (GTDB taxonomy): Bacteria > Bacillota > Clostridia > Christensenellales > UBA1242 > Onthoplasma. The sequence goes on along the minus strand of CAKVNK010000002.1, from coordinate 346,241 downwards.
TTCTAACTAGTTTGAAAGCAAAATTTTATAGCAAACATAAAGCAGAAACTCTAACAGATAAAGAAAGGTATTATTTAAATCTTGAATTGATTGATAAAGTTGCCAAACTTGACAATTTAGAAGAATTTATAAAAACCCCTTCAACAACACAAATTTAACACAACCAATTTTCATTTTACAAAGCAAGTTGAAAGCAAAATGTTTGATTAAATATAAAGAAAAAAAGACAGCACTTACGCTGTCTTTTTGTGTGGCTTCATTTTGGCTTTTTCTTGCACTATCTCTGGCTGACCTTTCTTCAATATAAAGTCTTCTGTTACTACAATTTTCTTTATATTTTCTTCAAAATGTACGCTGTACATTACATCAAGCATACGTTCTTCCAAAATTGTGCGAAGTCCACGTGCACCAGTTTTAAGTTCAATGGCACGGCGCGCAACTGCTTTGATTGCTTTTGGGTCAAATTGCAAATCTATGCCGTCCATTTTAAACATTTGAACATATTGTTTTGTGATTGCATTTTTAGGTTCAACCAAAATACGTTCCAAAGCGGTTTCGTCTAAACTATCCAAAGTAGCAACAATAGGCAAACGACCAACAAATTCTGGTATCATACCGAATTTAATAAGGTCTTGTGGCTGTATATCTTCAAATTTGTTGTTGCTTTCGCTTTCCGCTTTTGATTTAACATCCATACCAAAACCAAGTTGGCTTGCACCTTTGCGTTCTGCAATAATTTTATCCAAACCAACAAATGCCCCACCACAAATAAACAAGATATTTGTTGTGTCAATTTTGATATTTTCTTGTTGTGGGTGTTTACGTCCGCCCTGTGGTGGGACGCTTGCAACTGTGCCTTCTAAAATTTTAAGCAAGGCTTGTTGCACACCTTCGCCACTTACGTCACGTGTGATTGAAACATTTTGTGTTTTACGCGCAATTTTATCAATTTCGTCAATATAGATAATGCCACGTTGTGCTTTTTCAATATCGTAATCCGCATTTTGAATCAGTTTTAACAAAATATTTTCAACGTCATCACCAACATAACCGGCTTCAGTTAATGCGGTTGCATCACTGCTTGCAAACGGAACTTTAAGTGTTTTTGCAAGTGTTTTTGCAAGCAAAGTTTTACCACTTCCGCTAGGTCCAACCAAAAGCACATTGCTTTTTTCAAGTTCAATTTCATCTTGGTTGTTATCATGCTTTACAAGGTTATAATTTATGCGTTTATAATGATTATAAACAGACACTGCCAAAATCTTTTTAACTTCGTCTTGCCCGATAATAAAATCGTCCAACTTTTGTTTGATTTCTTGTGGCTTTGGCAATTCAATAAATTGGTTTTGTTCTGCTTGCTTTGTTTTGTGGGTGTAGTCCATCAAATCTCGGCAAATGTTTAGACAATCTTTACAAATAAAGCAATCGCCTTCTGGGTTGCTGATAATATCGGTCAATTCACGTGCAGGACGTCCGCAAAATGAACATATTGTTTCAATTTCTCTCAAATTTATCCCCTTTTGTGCTTTTGGTTTAACAGTTAAGCCAACCCAAATGCAATATAGTTTACAATAATATATTAGGTTAAAACAAATTAAATATACCTTTAAAGCATACCTTTGTTTTGTTTTAATATTTTGTGTGCTTGCTGTTAAACACAACAAAAATGCAGGTGTTTGGTGCCTGCACTTTTTTTAACGTTTGTTAAAAATTTTATCCACCAAACCATATTTAACTGCTTGTTTTGCATCAAGGAAATTATCCCTGTCAGTATCTTTGGAAATGGTGTCCATTTCTTTGCCAGTGTTTTCAGCAAGGATTTTGTTTAATGTTTCACGTGTTTTTTCAATATGTTTAGCGTGAAGCAAAATATCACTTGCTTGACCTTGTGTCCCGCCAAGTGGTTGATGAATCATCACTTCACTGTGTGGCAAGCAAATACGTTTACCCTTTGCACCGCTTGACAAAATCACCGCAGCCATGCTTGCTGCCATACCGATACAAATTGTAGACACATCGCATTTAATATATTGCATTGTATCATAAATTGCCATACCAGCGGTTACACTACCACCTGGGCTGTTGATATACATAAATATATCTTTATCTGGGTTTTTACCTTCAAGGTAAATCAGTTGAGCAACAACAGTGTTAGCCATTTGGTCGTTAATTTCGCCTGAAAGGAACACAATTCTGTCTTCCAACAAACGGCTGTAAATATCATAACTACGTTCGTTGCTACCAACTTGGTCAATAACCATAGGAATTAACATCAATACTCTCCTTTTGGAAAATGCTAAAATTCTAACTTTTAGGTGGTTTAACTTTTGTTAAAAGTTTAAAGTTTGGTTAAATTATTTGATTTCGTTGTTTGCGTGCAAGAAATCAACAATTTTCTTCATAAGCAAATCGTTTGCAATTTGGTTTACCATAGAATCATTAACTTGTTTTTTGTATTCTTCCACAGTTTTACCAACATTTTTTGCCATTTCTTCAAGTTTATTGTCGATATCCTTTTCTGTTACGTCAAGGTTTTCGGTTTTGATAAGTTTTTCAAGCACTAATCTTGCTTTAACATTACGTGTTGCTTGAACTTTGATTTCTGCTTTAAGTTCATCAACAGTTTTGCCAATGTATTTTGCATATGCTTCTAAATCAATGCCTTGATAACGCATTTGTGCTTCCATATTTTGAATTTGACGTTTTGTTTCGTCTTCTGCCAAAACATCAGGAACAGTTACGTTTGTATCATCAATGATTTTATCTAACATATCATTGTCAAGTTCAATGTCAGCGTGTTGTTCTGCTTGTTTTACAAGTCTATCCTTAATGCTTGCTTTAAATTCATCAACAGTTTCAAATTCTGTGCTGTTTGAAACAAATTCTTCATTAAGTTCTGGCATAATACGTTCACGCACATTTTTAATTTCAACCTTAAATGTGGCTGGTTTGCCTGCCAATTCTGCAACATGATAGTCTGCTGGGAAAGTTACAACAACATCTTTTTTGTCACCAATGTTTAAACCGACAAGTTGGTCTTCAAAAGTGTCAATAAATGTGTGAGAACCAATTTTAAGTTGGTAGTTTTCTGCTTTACCACCATCAAAAGCCTTGCCGTCAATATAACCATCAAAGTCCAGAGTTACAAAATCGTCATTTTTAACTGGTTTGTTTGTTTCAACCAAACGTGAAGCACGCAATAATTCGTGTTCAATTTCTTCTTTAATTTGGTCTTCTGTTACTTCAACTTTTTGTTTTGTAAATGTCAAACCTTTGTATTGTGCTAATTCAAAATCTGGCACACAACTGATTTTAAGGGTGAATTCCAAACCATTTTCGTCCAATTTTTGAATATCCAATGCTGGTGCTTCAACTGGGCGTACATCTTCATGTTCACGCAAAATTGTTGTATAAGTTGTGTAATAAACTTCGTCCAATGCTTCGTTTAAAAACACGCCAACACCATAATTCTTTTCAATAATGTTACGTGGAGCATGACCCTTTCTAAAACCAGGCACACTGTATTTACCTTTATTTTTTTCATAAGCGTTGTTAAGGGCGTTGTCCCACTCTGATGCTGTCAAGTTAACATTGGCGACATACAATCCATTCTCTTTTTTCTCTAATTCGTATTTCATTTTTTCTCCTTACAGCCATAAGGCTAATTTAAAAATTTCTGCCACATTGTAGCACACTCTTTTAAGTTTGTAAATCAATTTGCAAGCATTTTACACTAAACATTTTTTGTTTTTGATGCTTGTAAAATTCATATATCATTTACTTAAATAGTATTATAAACTTTTGCTTATTTGATTTATTCCATTAATAGGCATTTAGCCCAGCACTTGTTATAAAATTGAAAACACACCAGCCAAAACAATCAAAAACGCACAAATATAAAGCACAAATTGCATGCGAATTTGTTTACGACCAAGTTTCTTTTTCAATTTTTCCACTTCGGCATATTCTTCATCATCAATTTCATTTTCTTGCATATCCTGTTCGGTTGCAATAAGGGTTTTTTGCCATTGTGATTGCCTAAATATTGCCAAAAGTACAATGCTGATTGCCATAAAAATACAAGCAAGCAAAATGCAAACCTTTGCCCACTTGCTACATATCAACAAAACAATGCTAATTGCAAGGCTAACAAATATGCCAAGCAATTTTAAATCAATTTTTTTCATTATGCTTGGAACGCCTTTACAATGCCTGCAATGTTAAGCCCAACAAACACAATAATAAGCACAACAAAAATAATATAAGCAATCATCCAGCCCACGTTACGTTTGCTTTTTGCAAAACAAAATGCGTAAACTGCTGTGATAATATAGGCAATGATTTGTGCAATGGTGTTAAGCAAATTTAACACATTTTCATTAACCAACCAGCCCAACAATTTACCTACAATAAGCACAACTGCAATAAGTGCAACTGAAATGTAAGCCATAAAATTAACAACTTGTTTTCCGTTCAATGTTATTGTCTCCTTTTAAGTGAAGATTTTTCTTCGCATTTATTATACCACAAAATATGTGTCTAGCCAAACTTTTTAAACATAAAAATTTGTCGTATAAGCCAAAATGATTGTCCAAGCACGCAGATTTAACTAGGCTTGTTTAAAACTTGTTGCAATGGTTTGCTTAACACTTTTAAAGTTTTTCAAAGTTTGTTATGCCTAGTGATTATCGATTGTTTTAGGCTAGCCACCAATTTGTTTAAGCACTGCTTTAAAATAGTCTGGCAACTCAACTTCAAAACTCATTGTTTTGTTTGTTGTTGGGTGCACAAAATTTATTTTATACGCAAACAAAAGTTGACCATTTGTTTTGATTGCCTTATCTTGCCCACCATAGAGCACATCCCCCACTATTGGGTGATTGATGCTTTTTAAGTGAGCCCTAATTTGATGTGTACGTCCTGTTGTCAGTTTACAATTTAGCAGTGTGTAGTGGCCAAAAACTTTGTCAATGGTGAAAATTGTTTTGCTGTATTTACCATTTTGTTCGCCAACCAGTGCCATTTGTTCACGGTTTTTAGGGTTACGCCCCAAATAGCCTTCCACTTCAAAATCTTGTTTTATACGGCCTTTTATCAAGGCTTTATATTCTCTGTTAAGGGTTTTATCTTTAAGTTGTGAACTTAAAATTTTGTGGGCGTTATCATTTTTTGCCACAATCATAAGCCCGCCAGTGTCTTTATCCAACCTATGCACAATGCCAGGGCGTAAAACACCATTGATTGTGCTTAAATTTTTAATGTGAAACATTAAAGCATTAACCAATGTGTGTGATTTTGTAGTATTGCAAGGGTGCACAACCAAGCCAACTTGTTTGTTTATCACCAACAAATCGTCATCTTCATACACAATGTTAAGTGGTATATCTTCTGCTTCTGCTGAAATTTTTTCAGGTTCAAGTTCAGCATATTCAACCTTGTCGCCAGCCTTTAAAATATAGCCTGCTTTAACAGAGTAGCCATTAACTTTAATTTGCCCCTTTTCGTTTAAAGTTTTAACATAACTGCGTGAAAAAGTTGTGTTTTCAGCCAAAAACACGTCTAAACGGATATTGTTTTGTTCACACACTATTGTTTTCATTTTATCTATAATTTTCAAATTTTATCTAATAAACATTTTTATAAGTCTATTTTTTATATCTTCAATTATCTCTGGCATATTCCATATGTCCATTTTTATTTTTGCAAATAAATATTTGCAATGTTACAATTTTTTATAGGTTTAAAATCTTTTAACCGCACGCTTTATGATAGACATAATAGACTTAATTAATTTATAAATCGGTTTAATTATTTATTTTCAGCGTCTTTTTCAGGCTTTTTATCTTTTGATTTTTCTTGTTTGTTTTGCAAAAATAAAATAAAGATTGCAAGCATAGCACAACCAATACACAAAAAACTATCTGCAATGTTAAAGATAGGAAATGAAGGCCAAAAATCAAAGTAAAGGAAATCACGCACGTGACCCAAAACACAGCGGTCAATCAAATTGCCAACTGCCCCACCAACAACAAAACTGAAAGATAGACAATAAAATATCGTTTTGTTTTTTACATAATGATTGTAAATAAACAATGCTATCAACATAATGATTGTAACAATAATCAACGCAAGCGTTTTGCCTTCAAACATACCAAATGCTGCCCCAGTGTTGCCATGGTTTGTTGCAATGGAAATAACACCTGGAATAAGGTTATAATAGTCCACAGCAGATAAAAAATGTTTGGTGACAAGGTCCGCCACCAAAACACATATAATTGTAACCAAACTTACAATAAATTTTTTCATATCTGCCTTTTAATCGGCTCAACCCATAAATGGTTAGCCTTGTTCACTATCTGGACGTAAAATTTTATGCCCATTTGGTGTTAAAATAAACAAATCGCCATGCCAACGGTGTATGCTACCGTCCAAGCCATACAATGCACCAGACAAAAAGTCCAAAATACGTTCACTATCCGCTTGTGCAATACCTTCCAAGTTAACAGCAATGGTTTGCCCTTGTTTTAAATAGTCCACAACCTGTTGAATCTCTTTGTGCGATTTTGGCTCAACCAAAATTATGTTGCTTTCACTTTGTATGCCAAAATTGTTAAAACTGGTTGTTGTAAAACTTTCTGCCGTGTTGGTTTCACCCTTAACACGTTCATGCAAATTAAAGTTGGCATACTTATCTTCTGTTGCCACTTCTGTTGACTTCTTTTTCTTTTTATTTTCGCCTTCAAAACCAAGGCCGTTCATTATCCAATTAAAAAAACCCATACGCAACCCTTTAGCCAAAGATTTGCTTTCTTAACATATTATATTCATCATCTGTGGCAATTTCAAATTCATGCACAACACGTTCGTAAATTGCAATAACTTCTTTATTTGTTGTTTTTTTGCTTGCTGCATCAAGCATCTTTTTTGCAACTGCTATTGCACCTTGCCTATCTTGTTTAACACTTATTGAAACAATAACTTCAATAATGTCCATACACTTATTTTCAAATTCTTCTTGGTTTGACATACAATTCTCCTTAAATAGTATTTTAATCGTGCAAAAAATCTTTGTCAAGAAAATATGCCAAATAATTAGTATAGTAATTTTATATTTTGCAAATTTTAAAACCCATTAAACGTGTTTAATGCCACACAACCACTCTACGCACACACAAAAAAGCGTGTATGTTTTTTTTACACACGCTTTTTGTTTTATCTAGCATTATTAAACTTTCAAACCAAACCTATACAAATTAGTCAGTTTGGCATTGACTTTTGCCAACATTTGAACTAATTAATCAGCAGACAATTTCCATCTAATCGCAAAGTTGATTTCAACCTGATTTTCTGTGCCTGTTTCATCAATCTTTGTGTATGTTAATCTGTAACTAACTTTCATATAGGTTGCCCCAGCGTTTGAAGCCTTATATTCAGTTAAAGTTGCTGTGTTCATAACAATTTGATTATCACTGTTTAGGCTGATATATGTGTTGTTACTTTCATCATAGGCCAACACATTACGACAATTTGCGATGTTAGATTCAACTGTTGAAAGTGCAAACTTAACACTGCTTACATTGTCTTCTGTTATAGGTTCATAGTTTACAACATAGGTAAGTTCTGGCAAATCAAATCTTACAACTGCAACCAAATTATTTTGACTCAATGTCAAGTTAGCCAAAATGTAAGATGCGTCTTTATTGTTTTGTTTTGCTTCAATAAGGTCTGCTTCCAAAACTTGCACATTTGCAATGTTCTCAATATGCACAATATTACGGTCAGTTGCTGTGATTGACACATTAGGCACAACTTCTGCCACCAAAGCACCAGTAGCAGTGTCATTGTGGTAATGTTTAACGGCACTTGAAAGGTTAATTATTGAATTTTGACCTTCTTTATATTGAACACGGAAGCAGTTGCTTTCGCCCCTTGAAAGGTAGTCAACACCATATATGCTTGTAGATTTACCAACCAAGTAATTAAATGTTGCACTTACAGCGTAGATACCACCACCAACACTATCACCAGATGCCACAACTTTATAAACGCTATAAGTTTCTTCATCAATGGTGAATTCGTAAATTTTGGTGCTGTTGCGATCTACACTAGTTGCATTGTTAAACCAACTTGCATCTGCAGAACCGTTTGTTATACCAGCAATGTTATAGTCAGTTGCATAACCACCAGTTTGGAAGATTTGTGAAAGCCACAAACTGCCTTTTGCTGTGATTGTTTGGTTGCCTGTTAATGTAATATCAAAGGCGTCCATTTCAGTTGCACTGCTGTTTAAGAAGATTTTAAGTTGTGTTTCTGCACTGTTTGTAAACAATATTTTACCCGCTAAATTCAATGTGATAATACCATTGTTTTCGCCATTTAAACTTGTGTATTCAACATTATTTATTGTGATTTTTGTGATGTTATCAATAAAGTCTTTAAACCTTAAAACATTTGCATAATCACTGTTAAACATTGATTTTGTCGAATCATCCGTGTAATAGGTTTCAATACCTGAACGCACAATTTCGTCCCCACCATTGATAGAGAGTGTTGCTGTTACGGAATAATCAAATTTATAAGTTTTTCCGTTGTCGTTGATTGTTAACACGCTGTTTTCAACTGTGCCAGGCACACGCTTGCCATTAAGCAAATATTCATTTTTACCTGTTCCACTAACATACTTGATTGTTGTTGTGCCAGTTTCTGCTGTGCCAAAGGTTTCTGCAAAATAAAACAAGTTAAGTTTTTTGCCACTAAATATTGGATTTGTTGTTTCGTCCACATTAATTGCAGTGTCTACGTCTGGTGCTAATGTCACTGTTGCAACATTACGCACTTTGTAAATTGCAAAATATGGTTGAGAATCTGCACCAGCATATGTGTAAACAAATCTATAAATCACGTAATAATCAACAGGGTTATCCGCTTTTGATTGTGGCACAAGTGGTAAACTCTTGGTTATTTGTGTTGCTTCAAAATCAATTTGGTTAAATTCTGACAATTTTGTTGATGTTGCAAAGTTACTGCTGTTAAGCAAATATGTCATATTAACATTGCTGTTAAATGTTGCCAAATCAAGCACGATATATTCACCAGAAATTCCATATTTAACTGTCACACCTTCTGCACTGCTTACATTAGAGTTCGCAACGATTGCTGGTGTGTTTGCTTGGCTTGGATTAACAATGTTAACAACTTGACCAGAAGTATAAGACATACCATTATCAACCAAAGGATATGTTGGGTTATTTAAATATGTAAATGTTTGCAAACCAACCACATTAATATCCCAGTATTGACGGAAGTATCCGCTGTTGGTTTTGTAGCCTAAACTGATTGTAACTGTACCGGTGAAGTCACGCACAAATTTAAGTTTATAATCATCTGTAAGTGTCACATAATCTGCAATATTATTGCCAGTATAGTCAGCCACTTCAATTTGACTGATTGTTATGCTTGCAATGTCCGGTGAGATTGTGATTGATACATCATTTTTAATATAATTTAAAGTCAAACCCAAATTATTAACCAAACTTGGTGTGGTAAAGCCTGTTATTTCGTTGCTTGTGTTTTTAATGTAGTTACCATTATCAGCCAAGTTGTAATTTGAACTAAATTGGCTGCCCGGTGCAACTTCATTGCCACCCACTTTAAATTGAATATTGCGTTTGATTGTTACCACACGTCTTACAATATCCACAATATATGAACTACTGCCAGATGTGATTTTGATATATGCTGTTAATTGCACTTGTTCTGGCACTTGATATGTTGTGATTGTCTTGTTTGTGGTATTGTATTCAAACAAGTCGTTAGAGCCTTTTGTTACATAAACTCTTTGGCCATTAACAACATAATAGGTTGTGTTTGTATCTAAAACCAAATCGTAGGTTAAATCTGCCACAGGCATAGATGCATCTAAAGAATTGTCAGTTACTGTTAACAAATCTGCCAACTTAAATGTTTCAGTTGCAAAATATTCGTTTTCGGTTGCACTGATGTTGTAGTTGTAAATATTCAATGTAAAGCCTGAACAAATCAAACCAGAGTTAGTGTAAATATCAAATGTTACAACCAAATTTCTGCAAATATCGTTGCTTAAATCACGTGTTATGTTGAACATTATTTCACGGTTTTCACTGCGATAAATTGCAACCATATATTTCACTTTAACCTGAGTGATAGTAAGCAAATAACTACCTTCAACAACCAAACCATTTTCGTCTGTTGCTTTTGTTAATTCAAATGTTGATGCACTTGAACCGTTAACATAAGCGTTGCCTTTAACAATATTGAATGAATCGTTACGCACATCATAAATTTTTGCAATTTTGTTTTGTGTGTAGTTAGACAAATAGTTAAAGCCTGCTTCTTTATCATTATCATTGATAACAACTGAAGCATATTGATTGTTGCCGTCAACCACCCATTGAGAGTGGTTTGTTAAATATGCTTGGTCATCAGTGTCTGCATTATAAATCAATTTGTCTTTTTCAGTTAAAATGTTTATTGTATAAACATCACTTTCCAAACCAGCCGCATTGTTAAGCCTTAACCATGTTTGTGTTGCGTTTGAAACTGAACCAATAACAAGTTTATAATCATTATCTGAACTGTTTGCTTCATAACGCAAACTGTCACCCAAAACAAGTTTTAAATAGTTAGGGTTATTAGCATTTAAGAAGCCCATTTTTTCAGCATCAAATTCAGTTATAACATTATCTTTACCTTCTGAATTTAAACCAGCCACAACTGACATACGGATTGAAGAATAAATGTTATTTTCATTTCCGCTTGTACCATAGGCGTTGCTGAACAAATATTTCAAAATATTATCTTGACTTGTGCCAGCCACAAAGTTGTCATGGTTGGCATTTTTAATTGTGTAATTTGCCTTTAAATTTGTGTAAGTTGAAGGCAATGATACAAAGAAATTGATTGACACAGCGTTGTTGCTGTTGTTTCTATCACAGATTTCTTCGGCACCATTTAACAAACTGATTGTCAAAAGCACTGTTTTGCTTTGAGTCATATGCACAAAGCCAAGTTGTGCTGTTGCTTCATCGTTAAATTCTGGAACAATATTACCTTCTGCGGTTAAAAGTGTGCCTGTTGCTTCATTTGTTACAACATACTTTGCACAGTTTTCACTCAATTCTGTGCCTGCATTTAATGTGCCAGCCTTAAATTTAAGTGATGTGCTATCTTTAACATAAATCTTTAAGCCACCGTCCGCACCATTACGCAAGATATAAGTTATATATCCAAGGTCTGAGTGGTTTTCTTTTGTGATTGTAGCCTTGCTACCAATCGGACTATTATAATTATTTGTTGCTTGTGCTTGATATGGGCTTGCTTCTGTGCCACCAGCCAAACTTTGTTCAACATGATAAGCCGGATAAACGGTCACATTGAAATCACGTTTGACGCTTTGGTTTGTATCAATATCAAGCAATTTAATCAACATTAATGTCGCAACACCTTGATTTGTTGTTGTGATTTGTGTTTTGATATAATCAACTGTTTTGTTTTCAGGTTTATATTTACCTTTTGTATTTTCAGCAAATGTGTCGGCATACTCAATTTCACCAACATAGTCACCAATTCTGCTGTTCAAGTCGAGTGTTGTGTTAAAGCCTGTTGAAGTATCAAAACTGCCAAGCACAACATCGCCAATTTGGTCAACTGTAACAGCGTTGAACTTGAAGTCCACAATCACTATTGCCCCAGCAACATTAAATTTAACTGTAAACGCCAAATCAGTTGTGATATAAGTGTTAACAATAATGTTTGCACCGTCAATTTGGATAATGTAATTATTTTTAAAGCCCTTTGGTGCAATAGTTACGCCAGTGTACGCACCTTCATCACCAGCATAGTTTTGATAGAATTTGTTTGCTGTTGAACCAGTTAATTCAACTGATTCAATTTTAACATCAACTCCAGTAGCACTGTTTAACAAGATTGATTCAGGTTGTTCTGCTGTCGCAAGGCGTGTTAAAGTTGCTGAATAGCGGCCAAACTCACCAGCCTTTTTGTTTAACAAGCCGTTTGGATTGCTTGTTTCGTTATAAATATTCAAGTTGCTTGTTACTGAAATGCTTGTTGTGTAACTACCAATGTATGCCACAACATTATCATCACTGTAAACAATACCAACTTTAATTTGAACAAATCTATTAGGATTTGCAATTTCAAATTTGCCGTTTGTAAGTGTCAATTTTTTGTATTGACTATTTGCGTCAAACAATTCAGTTGAATCTGCCCTTGTAATGCCTTCATAATCGAAAGTCCCAATATCTGTGTTGCCATTTGCTTTTATTCCAAGCAAGTAATAACTTAAATTGCTTGTGCTTGTTATGCCGTAAAGTTCGGTTAAAGTTTTACCATTGATTTCGGCAGTCCAATCTGTTGGAACAATGCCAATTTCTGTGGTTGAACCATCAACTTCCACTTCATTTACAACATCTGCACGAGTCATATTGGTTAAATTGCCAGATTGTTTATTCAATTTCACAAGATAGAAACAATAATTGCCAGAAGTTGTGTAAACCTTAAACAAGAAGTATGCATTTGAACCAGCGTCAAGCAATTCACTTGGATTAAATGTAACCACTGTTCCACTAACTGTAATACCATTGCCGTTTACATAATATCTTGCTTTTTGGCTACTTTCATATGCCACAAGTTCAACACTTGCCACACTATTAAGTTCTTTGCTTTCTGTTACCAAATTTGTAACTTTTGCACGTCTTACGTCCAAACTTGAATCTGCACTCATATCAACAACTTGACCGATAGTAACAGGTTCAAAACTTAAACCACTGTTAAAACTATAAATGTTGTTGCCACGTTCACTACCGCCAAACAATTTAACATCGTCGGCTTTGCCGTCAACTGCAACCATATAAAGTTGAGCATTTGTGATTGTTTTGCCGTCTATTTCGTCAATCAAAGGATATTGTGCTTCTGCTGATAAATAGTTTTTAATAACAAGTGTATGTGAATATATGTATCCTTCACCGTTAATGTAATCTATATGATAAAGTATTGTTATTGATTTGCTTGCACCAGTTATTGCCCCAATAGCGGTTACAAAACTAACATTACCAGCCTGTGCGGTTGAAGTGAAATAACCAACACCTTTAACAAAATTTTTACCATTTGCAAAATAATTGTAGGATTCAACCCCGTCAACCAAAACGCTTTCTACATATATATTTTTAATATTAGTATCTTTTAAAATACCTTTATCATTATATTCAAAACCAAACACACTGTTGATAATATCAAATGTTGCGTTTTCTGAATATGTTTCAGTTGTGTCGGACACTGAAACCGTTGCAGGAACATATGGTAAAAGTGTGATTTCTGTTGAATAAACATATTCTTTGCCATTAATTGTGAAAGTGTAATTTGCATTAACTTTGCTGTTTGCTGAAATGTTGTTTGTTACAACTTTGCTTGCTGTCAATTCATAGTCACCGACAACAATATTTACATCTGTTATTGGGACATCAGCATCACTTTCTGTTACACCAACATTGCCAACAAGGCTGTCACGGTTAACCATAAACATTTTGTCAGCAGTCATTTTGATTGCATATTTGTTTTTAATGCGAATATTGTGGCTTGCACCAACAATGCTGTCAGCATATTTTAAACCAACTGTGCAATCGGTTGTGTTGTTAAGGTCTTTTACAAACAAATCTTTAATATAACCAACTTGCACTTGTTTGTCAGCAGACAAACTTACAAGTTTTGTTGTGCTGTTTTCTTCATTTACATTGCAATCAATAGCAAAGCCTTCAAAATTTGTGATATTTTCTAAATCTGCTTGATTATAAATCAAATTAGTGATTGTTGCACCATATACTTTGCCTTCGTTGTTGGTTTCTTTATATTTTTTAAGTTCCAACAAATCAGTTAAATTATAAGTTGTTTCGCTTGTAAGGCTATCAGTTTTCCAAGTTGCAAACACATTTGGATATACCACAATGTTTGGGAAAGATGCTAAAATTTCTTGTTTACTCCCTTCACCAACCACAAATTCAACCATATAAGTGCCAGCAGGAAGGCTACCGACACCTGTTTCAGTTGAAATGTTGCTGTTATAAATTTCATATAAACCAGCAGTGTTTAATTTGTAAATATTGAAACTTGGTGTTGTGCTTGAACTATCTGTGATTTGGAACAACGCATTTGTTGTAAATTCAGTTTTAGTGTTGTTATCTATTGCTTCAAAAAATTGAATGTGAGTGTCTGCATAAATTTCTGTCCACGCCTTATTTTCGTCAATTTGACGACTTGAAGTAAATGTGATTTTCCACTCAATATCGTCTGCAAAAGTGTCCATTGCAACGCCAAGGTTTACAACCAAACTTGTGTTGGCATATTCGCCTCTAACAAATGTCCAATCTCCGTCAGCATCACGGCTGACTGTTAAAACTGTTTTACGTGCTTCTTCGTTATCATTAACAGTTCTTAAAACATAACTAGTAATAACTTTGTTTTCATCAACATTTCTTACAAGTTCCAAACTTTCACTGCCAGAGAAACTAAACTCAAAACTGCTAATATTCACTAAACCTGGCAAATAACTTGGTGTTTCACCAACTTTACCATATGCATAGCCAACACCTTTGGTGTTTTGTGCATTGTTGCCTGCATTTAATTTGTAAATTGCGTTATCTTTAACCACAACTTCTGCTGAATTTTCACGTTGGAAGATTTTTTCTGTGCCAGTTGTTGGTGCTGTTACAACAACATTTAAAGTATTCACAAGTCCGCCATAGGTTGAAACAATCAAACTATAACTGCCAACACGCAGATTTTCTAAATTTGTCACATACCCTTCAACACCTTGCACTGAATATAAGATTTCATTTCTGTTACCCTCGTGCAAATCTCTATATGCTGGGCTAACATAGAAACTTGGTGCTGCTGTTAATTCGGTATTGTATGCATTTAAAGTAAATGTATTGCCATAGTCATAAATTACGCCACCATTTGTGTTGGTGAGTGTGTATGAATATGTGTAAGCATTTGATTCACAACCAATAACAACGTTAAGTTTTGCATTGCCAAGGTCAACATATGTAACAGTGCCCGTTTGTGTTTCATCTTCACCTGTGATAATTGTGTTATAAGCCAAACTGATTTTTGTTGGTTTATCACTTACAGCAAAAATCAAATCAGATTCAACTTTAATATTACCATAAGCAAACACAAGTTTATATGTACGTGCATTTGTTGCCACTGCTGAATCGGCGTTATCATTAAGTTCAAATTCAACTGATATAGTTGTGTTTTCAATTTGTGCTTCACCTTCATCAGGGTTGGTTGTTGCGGTGTTTAAAATAACATTGGTAATGTTAAGTTTACTGTCGTTTTCAACAACATTTCCGTTTTGGTCAAGCACCACTACGCTAAAATATTGTTTAAATGTTTCAATGCCGTCAACATTTGCACTGTAAATATTTTTAAGCAAACCTTGTATAGAAGAATTGAGTTCCGCTGTGTACACAAAACCAGCAATCAAATCTACTCTGTCCGGTTTTTTATTTACCAATGAATTACTTATGCCATTTTTAAAGTTAGACAAAGTGATTTCATTCTCAGGCAAAACATATTTAATGTTGATAACAAGCATACGGTTTGCATCAACAAATCGTTCACCCTTGTCACCATTTAATAAAATTGTGTCAACATCACCGTCTTTACCGATTGTGTATGCTTCACTATCGTTATAGGTGAAAATTGTATCATATTGTTGTGTTTCTGTGTTGTACATAGTCTTTGTAAACACGCTATTGATATACATTTCTGCTGCATCAAATTCACCATCACCAAAGTTGAAATTATAATCATTTTGAAGTTGCAACAAATATAATTTTGTGCTTACATTTTTTGCGCCATTTTTTGCTTTAATTTGGTTAACAAATTTGCCACCGACAAAATAGCCAACAAGTACATATTGTTTTGTATCGCCGTTCACAACTTTTGTGTAAACAATATTTGGTAAAACTTCAATATCGTATTCACCTTCGTCATTTTTTGGTGTTACAAACACACATGCACGATAACTGCCACCATTGATTTCAACCACATCTTCAAAATTTAAACTACCTGGGTCAACTGTATAATTACCAACACGATCTTTATTGTATCCAATGTTTAAAGTGTATTCTTGTTTGCCTCCAATGTAAGCGAAACTTAAATCATTTTCAGCAACGCTTACATCGATAGAAGTGAAGTAATATTCGCCTGAATTGTTAACAACCATGGCACCCAACACAAGTTGCGAACCTTCTGGTATGTTAGGCAAACTCTTAACCGCAACATTAAATGTACGGTTTTCATCGTTAGTGCCAGCCACATGTGTTGCAGTGTAATCAAATTCTGCTTGTGTTGCAAGACGATATGATTGAGTTGTTGAGTCATAAACAAAGAAGTCCAAGAAAGTGTTACCAACCTTTGTGTTCAAGTTTAATCTTGGCACATTGCCTGAAGTAAAGTCACTTTCCACATAGCTTTTGAACCAAACAGAATAAATATCAACTATTGCTTCACTGTTTGCTTCTTTAATCAAGTTGATTGTACGCAAATCAAAATCTGCTTCATAAAAACGTGAATATGTGCGAGTGCCTGCACCTTTCATATAAAGACGCAAGTTTTTGCCATTTTCGACGTCCGCACTCATAACCAAATTATTGTTTTGTTCAAACAGACTTAAATCGATATTTGCTGTTTCACTGCCAATTTCGGTGATTTTTGCACTTTTTACATTAACATCAAACGCACTCCATACCATTTCAGCCATACGATCTAAATTGCTGATTTGATTTTCTCTACCTTCAATAGACGCTAAATAACGTTCACGTGCAACATATGTTTCAAAAACTGCTACTCTGAATTTATAGGTTTGACCAGCTAAATCAGTTGTGTTGGCTCTGAAATAAAGCATATTTTCGTCTTCATTGTAGGTTAAGAAAGGATATTTTGAAAGGTCATTAATATTTATCAAAGTCCACTCTGTAAGTGCACCAGATTCGCTCATTGCTCCACGGTCAAAATAATAGAATTCCACAATTTTTCCACCAAAGCCAGACTTACTGATAGGGTTAAGTGCATATGCTGGGCTTGAAACTGCTTTAAATGCCAAACCTTCTTCCAAACCAACTTGATATGACCTTGTGTCACCTTTGTTTGGTGTTTCATTGTTTATACCAATCTTTTTAACAACACGGTCAACCCAAATTGTTAAACCATTGTTGCCAGTGCTTGCCATCATACGTTCATCTTCTGCTTTCAAAACAATCTTGCCATATGATAAACCAGTGAATTTTTGGTTTTCAATCGCTTTCAATCTGAAATATGTTTTTTCATTACATTTGATTTTGAATTTTCCATTAACTTTTTCAACTGCGGAAGTATCACCATTTTCGTCACAAAGTTGAATTAAATTTGCACCACTTGTTATTGTAAGCAAACAATCTTTTTTGGTAACTTCGTGGTCTTCACCACTAACACCAGTAAGGGTAAAAGAATATATGCCTTTGTTGGTAACAACTTCACCATTAACATTTTCAGTTTTATCAACACTTAAATAGAGATTTGTGCCCTGATCCAATTCATAATTGTTGTAGTCTTCAATAATCATTTCAGGCTCAGCAAAAACAAGTTGTTTTGGATAAACAACCGGAGTTTTAAATTTGCCCATAATTGCAAGTACACCAACCATGCCACCAACGAAGCCAAGCACACTTGCCAAAACAATGCCTATTACTTTAAAAATTCTTTTTGCCATTTTCCCCTACCTAAATGCTTAAAATTATTATTTTCAATCTTGCCAAAATTACAACACAATTTGTCAGTTTCCCCAAACTTTCGCCAAATGTAAAATCGTCACAAAATTGCCAAATAATTCAAAATATTACAAAAATATTATATATTTTTAAAAGCCAGCTGTCAAACAAAACCTATCCTAAATTAATAATATTAATAAATAAAACTTAAATCAAAATTCAATCTTGAAAATCATATTTTATTCCGCTTTTAGCCACCGATATTTCACCAATCAAATCAAAAGCACACTTTTAATTTAATTTTGCAAATTTTATTTTCATAAATTAATAAAATATTCACTAATTACCTAAAAATAAGGCAACAAAAAATATTTTCACAGCAAATAAAAAATAATTAAAACAATCAAAAAATTGCAAAAAATTTAATAAAAATTAAAAAAATACGTAAATTTTTACGCATTTTTAATTATTTTTAAGGTTTTTAATTTTATTTTTTATTTTTAGTTTTACCAACCAAATTTAAAAATCAATTAAAATATTTTTAGCATTATTTTATTTTCATTTTAAATAAGCAAAAAGTTATTCATATTTTAAAAACAATTTTTCTTTCTATTTTTAAAATTGTTAAGCATTTTTATCTTGCAAACTGTTAAAGATATTTATAAAATTTGGCACACTAATTTGTTCCGGTCTAACTGTTAAAGGATAACCATATTGTGTTAAAACTTTTTCAAGGTTTAACTTATCATAAAAATTTTTAAGGTTGTTAATAAGTGTTTTTCTTCTCATTGCAAATGATTGATGCACAAAATTTTTAAAGCCATCAAAAGAAGAAATTTGATACTTTTGGTGTGGCACAAGCAAGCACAAAGCACTATCAATTTTAGGGCTTGGTGTAAAGCACTCTTTTTTAACAATACGTGGTATGCTTACATCAAAAATTGATTGTAAAATAACACTTGTGATACCATATTCTTTTGAGTTTGGTTCAGCACAAAATCTTTCAGCAACTTCTTTTTGAATCAGCACCAAAATGCTTTTAAATTTTTCAATATGTTCCACCAACTTAAATATAATAGGTGTGGTTATATAGTATGGAATATTTGCCACCACACGTGCGTTATCAGCATCAAAGTTGTTTAAATCATAGTCCATAAAATCACCAAAAACAATTTTTAAATTTGGGTTTTCAGCCTGAACATTATTTAGTATAGGTTGCAAACTTTTATCAATCTCAAAAGCCACAACGCTTTTAGCAACCTTGCAAAGTTGGTTAGTTAGTGTGCCAGCACCAGCACCAATTTCAAGCACGGTATCTTCCACCCCAACAAGTCCATCTTTAACAATCGCTTTAAGCAAATTCACATCAAACAAAAAGTTTTGTCCTAAACTTTTTTTATAATTGATTTGTTGATTTTCCATATATTACCTTTTAAAAATTTTTATTTTTTATTGACAAATTTGCAGTTTTTTGTTATATTTTTCGTATACAAAAGAAAATTTTTAACAAAACACAAATGATAAGCAGGTTGGTTAAACACCAACCTTTTTTGTTCTTTTGTGTTAAAATTTTAAAAATTCATCATTAAAAAACTTTAAGTTTACAAAACAAATTTCAACAATTATTATATTGTCAGTTTACACACAAAGTCAAATAAAAGAAAATGTTTTTCTTACAAACACATCTATTACCATTTTAAACTTACCACAAAAACACACTTTTGTTCACACCAACCAAACAAACATTACATAGTTAACAAAGCATAATCTCTATCACAAATCTTACATCTATCTTAACTAACCACAACACCACCCTTGTGTCACAAGTAAGCAAAATGGTTTTTTTATTTACACGACATTAAAAGAACAACAACCGGCATAACAACTTTTTATAATTTGTTGACATATTTAATTTATTGTGTTAACATAAAGGCGAGAAACGATATATAAGTTTGAGGAGTATTGCCAAAAAACGCAGACAGAGAGAGTTGCCACCG
Organism: uncultured Clostridia bacterium; assembly: GCA_934777435.1. Classification (GTDB taxonomy): domain Bacteria; phylum Bacillota; class Clostridia; order Christensenellales; family UBA1242; genus Onthoplasma. The sequence continues at coordinate 326,437 of CAKVNK010000002.1, read as the reverse complement.
GTTGAGAGCAACTTATGAAAGTTATGGCAAGAAGGTAGCAAACAAGTTCAAGCGAAGAAGCATAGTAGACCGCTTGCGCCGTGAAAAATGCGTCAGTTGATAATAAGGAGCAATTTGTTCTGTTAATACACACATATAATTGCACATGTTAACATTTGTAATTAAAGTTATTAAATTAACAGTTTTGCTTGAAGTAAGGTGGTACCACGATAATTTCGTCCTTGCATTGTGCAAGGTTTTTTTGTTTAATAGGCAAAAATATGTGATTTTAATTATGTATGGTGTTTATTAAGCCAAACAAACCCAGCAATTTAATTTAAGGTTTGACAACAAGAATAAAAAAGGAGAAATTATGTTAGAAAACAAATACAATGCCCTTGAAACAGAAAAAAAGTGGCAAAACTATTGGCAACAAAATGGCATCTATAAATATGATAAAGATAGCCACAAGCCAACCTTCTCTATCGATACACCACCACCAACAGTTAGTGGCGAGTTGCACATCGGTCACATTTCGGGCTTTACACAAGCAGATATGATTGCCCGCTTCAACCGTATGCAAGGCAAAAATCTTTTCTATCCATTAGGCTTTGACAACAATGGTTTACCAACCGAACTTTTGGTTGAAAAGAAAAAGAATATTCGTGCTCACACCCTTCCACGTGAAGAATTTACACAAATCGCACTTGATTTGGTTAAAGATTACAACCAATCATACCGTGATATGATGGTTCGTGCAGGTATGAGTTGCGATTTATCACTCGGTTATAACACCATTGACCAACACAGCCAAAAGACAAGCCAAAAATCATTTATCGATTTAGCACGCCGTGGCATTGCTTATCGTGAAGATAAACCAAGCCCATGGTGTTGCAAATGTCGTACAAGTGTTGCAGCCGCAGAATTGGAAGATAAAGAATTTGACAGTGTGTTCAACTATCTCAACTTCCGTTTAGCAGACGGCAGTGGAACAATTCCTATTGCAACCACTCGCCCAGAGTTCTTACCAGCATGTGGAGCGATCTTTGTTAACCCAGAAGATGACAGATACAAACACCTTATCGGCAAAATGGTTAAAGTTCCTTTGTTTGAAGAAACCGAAGTGCCAGTTTTAGCAGATAGCAAAGTTGGTATCGACAAAGGCACAGGCATTGTTATGTGCTGTACATTTGGTGACCAAACTGACGTTGAGTGGTGGAAACAATATCATCTTCCACTTAAACAAGCCATTGACGAAGGTGGCTATATGACAGAAATTGCGGGCAAATATGCTGGGCTTAAATCTGGTGAAGCACGCAAAGCAATATTAGAAGACCTTAAAGAACAAGGATATTTATATAAACAAGACCCTATCACCCACTCTGTTAAAGTGCATGAAAGATGCGAACAACCTATTGAATTCTTATCTAAAAAACAATGGTTTATCCGCACTTCAACCCCAGAACTTAAAGAGAAATGGGCTGAACTTGGCAATCAAATTGAGTGGCACCCAGAAGGCATGAAAACCAGATATTTAGCATGGGTTAGCAACCTTAATCAAGACTGGTCTATCAGCCGTCAAAGATATTTTGGCGTACCGTTCCCAGTTTGGTATTGTAAAAAATGTGGAAAACCAACCTTTGCGAATATTGAAGACTTACCAGTTAACCCATTAACCAGCCAACCAAAATGTGCATGTGAGTGTGGTTCAACTGAATTCACCCCAGAAATTGACGTTATGGACACTTGGGCAACAAGTTCTGTTACCCCACAAATCAACTGCAACTGGGCAGAAGATGAAAAGGGTTGTGCTGAAAAAATGCCTATGGATATGCGTTTCTGCGGACGTGACATCATCACTACATGGTGCTTGCGTACAATAATCAAAGCATATTATCACCAAGGTTGCTTACCATGGAAGAAATTGATTGTTAACGGCTGGGTTATGGCTGATAAAGGCATCAAATTCAGTAAATCAAAATCTAATAGCAAAATGAATTTAAACGATATGCTTAACAATTACAGTGCAGACGTTGTGCGTTATTGGTGTGCAAACGGCGCTTATGGTCGTGACGTTATGTTCACAGACGAAGGCTTAAAAGATGGTCTTAAACTTCAAAACAAAATCTGGAACGCTTCAAAGTTCGTTTTAAGTTTCCTTTATGATTACACACCTAAAAAACCTGAAGTGATTTTACCTATGGATAGGTATATCATGCAAAAATTCAATCAAGCATATGAAAAGACTTGTGCTTTCTACCATGACGTTGAAATGGGATATGCAAAAGAAGCTATTGAAAAATTCTTCTGGTCTTTCTGCGATAACTACATTGAAATTGCAAAAAATCGCCTTTATAAACCTGAAGTTTATGGTGCACAAGCAAAAGAAAGTGGGCAATGGGCTTGTTATAACGTTTTACTTGGTATGCTTAAATTGCTTGCAATCACAATGCCACACATAACTGAAGAAATTTACCAAGACTATTTCCGTCAATTTGAAAAAACTGAAAGCATACACCTTTGCGTTCTTGCCCCACTCAATATTGAAGAAGAAGCAAACTTAACACAAAATGGCGATATGGTTGTTGACATTGTTTCAAAAGTACGTCAATTCAAAAGCGAAAACAAATTGAGTTTGAAAACAGAAATCGAAGATGCAACAATCACAACTGAACAACCAGAGTTTGTTGAAAGTTGTGCTTCAGATATTAAAGCCGTATGTTCAATCAAAGATTTAAAAATCAAAAAGGGCGAATTCAATGTTGAAATCGGCAAGATTGTTGAAACTCAAAACTAACAAAACTTTACATCACTTTAATTTGCACCAATTTAATTTATATATAAAAATAAAATAAAAAAGTTAAATTTTAAATACAATATTAAAAAAATGCAGAAAAATCTGCATTTTTTTGTTGTGGAAATAAAATTTTTATTGATTTTTTGTTCATATGGATAATTTTACCACACACTATTCAATCTGTATTGTTTAAAAGACTTTTAAAAAGTTACATATTAACCGGCCATTGGGTCTGGTTCTCTTTTAGATTTATCCACAACCACCACACATTCGGTTGTAAGCAAGGTGGACGCCACACTGCTGGCACATTGCAAGGCTGTGTGAGTAACCTTAAATGGGTCAATAATGCCTTTTTCAAACATATTACAATAACAGTTTTCAAGTGCATCATACCCATAATTTGGATTATCAATTTTTAAAACTTCTTGCACAACAACACCATCATCAACACCTGCATTTTTTGCAATTTGCCTTAATGGAGATTCCAATGCGGAACATATAATTAATGCACCCATCTTTTCGTCACCTGACAGTGTTTCAACAAAATCTTTTAACGCTTTTTGAGTATGCAACAACGCAGAGCCACCACCCACAACAATACCTTGTTCAATGGCTGCCTGTGTAGCATTAAGTGCATCTTCAATACGTAACTTTTTCTCTCTCATTTCAACTTCTGTGGTTGCACCAACTTTAATGCGTGCCACACCGCCATTTAAACAAGAAATTCGCCCTTGCACAACTTCCCTATCAAAATCAGTTGAGCAATCAGAATATGATTTTTTAAGTTCTTCCACACGTAATTTAACTTCTTCTTTATTACCTAACGCACCTATTATGGTTGTTTGGTCTTTATCCGCTTTAACTTTTTCACATCTGCCAAGGTCTGACAGTGTGATACCGTCAAAATTGTTATAAATATCGCCTGAAACATATTTTGCACCGGTTATCAACGCCAAATCATCTAAAACTTTTTTGCGTCTATCGCCAAAATATGGTGTTTTAACAGCCAAACAAGTGAAAATTTTTCGCATGTTATTAACCACCAAAGTTGTAAGTGCATCACCTTCCACATCTTCGGCAACAATAAACAAACTTCCACCTGCTTTTGCAACCTGTTCAATGATTGGCAAAATCTCTGAAATATGTGAAATTTTGCGGTCTGTAATTAATATGTAAGGATTATCTATTTCAGCAATCATTTTTTCTTGGTCTGAACACATATATGGGCTTATATATCCACGATTGATTCGTGTGCCTTCTGTAACATTAAGCACACTCATCATACCATTACCTTCTTCAATGGTAATCACACCATCAAGCCCCACTTCTTCAAACGCTTTGGCTATCAATGCTCCAGTGGTTCTATCACCAGACGAAATGGTTGCAACTTGACTAATGGAATTGTTGTCTTTAACCGGTTTTACGTGTTTTGACATTTCATCAACAACAAAAGCAGTGGCTTTTTTAATGCCTTCTCGTAGTAATATTGGGTTAGCCCCTGTGTTAAAACATTTGAGACCTTCCCAAAATATTTTTTCAGCCAAAATTGTTGCAGTTGTTGTTCCGTCACCTGCTATATCATTTGTCTTTGTGCATGCCCCACGTAGAATTGATGCCCCTGCATTTTCAACTTCATCTTCAAGTTCAATATGCTTTGCAATGGTAACACCATCATTGGTGATAAGCGGTGTCAAATAAATGTTATCAATCACAACATTTCTGCCTTTTGGCCCAAGGGTAATTTTAACTGCACCAGCCAACTTTTCAACCCCTTGCAAAAGTTTTTTACGTGCCACATCATTAGTTTCAATCTTTCTAATCATCAATCACTCCTATCACGTCTATTTGACGCATAATAACAAAAGTTTCACCATCAACTTTTATCTCTGCACCAGCATACTTGTTGAAAAAAACTTTGTCGCCATTTTTAAGTTTCATTTCAATTTTTTCGCCATCAAAATTTGTGCCATCAGCAACTGCAACAACAGTGCCTTTTTCTTGCCTAACTTTTGCAGTATCAGGCAACACCAAACCAGCATTAATTGTTGTTTGTTCTTGATTTGGTTTTATCACAACTCTATCAAACAATGGACGTATTTTCATTTGTTCCCTCCTGCCTGCATTATAACCCTTAATGTCGGTTTTAAAACCCAAACCTGCCACAATAAAAAAAATTTAATTGTTTTTTATTTTAAATGAAAAGTTATCCAATAAAAAAATAAAATTGAAAATAAAAAATTAATAAAGTTAAATAAAAATAATTTAAAATATTAAAAAATTAATAAAATAATTGCAAAAATACACAAAAAACACTTAAAAATAGGTGTTTTTTAATATAAAAAATAATTTTTTATAAATATTTATAAAATTATTTAACACTGAATAATTGCGTAAAACGTAAATTTTTTTGTTTATTTTTTAACATTTTTTATTATCATTTTAATCAAAAATTTTTATTATTTTTATTTTTATTTTAAGCAAGAATTTTTATTATTTTTGTAAGAAAAACATAAACAAAATTGAAAAAAATTGTTTACATTTTAAGAAAGTCACAAAAATATAACACCCGATAAACACATATCAATATTGTTTTCATACCAGTAAATTTGCACGCATAAAATAAGTATGCAAGACTACGTTTTTGATTATAACGAATACAAAAAAAGAACTAAAAAACCAGTTAAATTCAACTTCAGTTTGACCATATTTTTTGTGATAATTTTGCTCGGACTATGTGTGTTTTTAAACCAACCAAAACTAACACAAATTGAATATAATTTTGTTGAAATTGGGCAGTTTGCAACCTACTCACAAGCAAGCAAAACTGCAAAAAATTTATCCGCACAAAACGGTGCTGGCTTTGTTTATTTTGACAACTGTTATCATGTTTTTGCCGGCTTTTACACAACAAAAACTGATGCTGAAAAAGTAGCAAAAAACATTGTTGAATTTTACCCAAACGCAGTGGCAACCACAATCTCTGCAACTCAATTTAGAACAAAAAAAAGTTTAAGTAAGTCACAAAATTCGGCTACAAAAAATTTAATTAATACAACTGAAAACACTATTGGCACACTTTCAAAATTATCTATTGATATTGACTCAAACAACATATCATCAATCAATATCAGTTTAAAATTAGAACAGATTAAAGACGATTTTTCATCGGCATTAGATTCTTTATACATTGCTTTTGACGGCAACAAAAACAACCGTTTTGACATTGTTAAATATCTTACAGAAATTGAAGACAGTTTAACAAACATTAAGGCAACCACTAGCCAAGATTTACCACAAAAAATCAAATATGAACTGATAAACATTGTTGTGAATCATATAAGGTTTTTACAAGCCATCGCTTAACAAAAACTAAATAATGCAGCAAATTGAATTGCTAATATTTTTGTTTTGTTTCCTATTCAACCGTTTCAATACAAGCCAAACAATCTAATTATTTTCACCTAATCTAATTATCTTCTTTAAAATTATCCAACATTGTTTGTTGTTCAATATCAGCCTTGGACACAACTTTTTGTTTTTTATCATTTTTAATTTGCAATATTAACTCCACAAGTTGCCATATGCCAAGCCCTATTAAAAACACCGCAAAAAACTTTTTTAATAGTCCGCTTGATATGTTGTTGGCAAGCCAAGCACCACCTAAACTGAACAACACGCCAAAAACCGGCAAAAGCCATGTCTGTTTAAAGGCTATTAAATGGTGTTTTGCGTGGATAAATATTGCAACCAAAGACATAGGCAAAAAAGCAATCAAATTAATGCCCTGTGCGTCAATTTGGCTAAAACGTAAAAATATTGTCAATATTGGTATGATTAATGTGCCACCGCCCATGCCCATACCAGCCACAATTCCACCTATAACACCTGCAATTATACTCCAAACCATCATACAATTTCACCCCAGTTATCTAAACAACAGCGTTACGCCACCTAACAGCATAAAAATCACAAAAATACCTTTAACAACCTTATTATTAAGTTTGTTTAGCAGTGTTGCCCCCAAAACACCACCACCGACAATACCAACCATAACAGGCCAACCAGTGGCAAAATTAATAGAGTTATAACAAAAGTAAATTATCGCACTTGCAATGCTGAGTGGCAGAATAACAAACAAGGCGGTTGCCTGTGCTTCCTTTTGATTTAAGCCAAACAATTTTGTTAAAACTGGCACAACAACCATGCCCCCACCGCCACCAAAAAAGCCATTGATAACGCCTATCAACGCACCAAACAAAATTATGGTGATTTTTTTTGGTTTTTTCATGGTCTTATTGTTTGCAAAATGCTGATTTTTATTTGCATTTTTTTGTGCTTTGTATTATAATACAAAAGACTATATGGTTGAAATTTAGTTTCTTCCAAATTGACCAGAGTTTGAATTGATTTAAACACAAAATTTTGTTTAAGTGTAAAACAAAGTTAGTTATCAATCATCAAAATTGGTCAAGTGAACAAATTATATGTTTATTAAGTTTGTTTTTAGCAATAATTCTTTAAAGAGGTTACAATGAAATCAAAAAACAATGTGCTTAGAAAATTTTTATCAGTGCTTGCAGTGTTTATTTTAGCGGTTTTAGCAAGCCTTACAATGTTCAGTTTTAAACTTAAACCAAGTTACGCTTTAAGTGTGGACAACTCAAATTTCTCTGACGGTATGACAGATAACACTTCCACACCATCAAGCCCTAACTCTTACACTTTTGTGAACAGCAACTTTAAATCAGTTTCATACAATCCACAATCGACAAGTGCTGACCAACCAAAAATCACTGCTGGTGTTGTGAATATTGAAGACCAAGGCTACACCAAAGCATCATCAGGGCAAGACGATTATGCACTTATGATTAGCAGTAAAAAAGGTGAAAGTTCTTACACTGTTAAGTATGGCTACACTTCAACCGAATTCAAATTGGAAGCAGATAGTTATTATCAAGTTGCAGTGGATATTTACACTGACAAAGTTGATGGTCTTGCAAGCCTTTATTTAGTTGATGAAAACAGCAATGCATATTCAAGTTATGAACATATTGGTAAAGCAAACACTTGGACAACTTTTATGTTCATTGTAAAAACTAACGATTTGGCAAGCCAAAAACTTAAACTTGCACTTTTCTTGGATGGCAATGGCACAGTATTGTTCGACAGTGTTAGAGTTGTTGAACTTACATCTCAACAATCAGACGATTATCAAACCACATTTGCAAAAACAAGCAAGTATGTTGCCCCAACTAACGACAATTTGCTTGAAACAAAAGCATTTACAAAAACAAATTTAACAAGCGTGTTTGCAAACAGCAACACAACACGTGAACTTGTTGAAGTTAGTGATGGTTATTTTGACACAGCAATTAAAATTACAAATTCAACCAGCACATATTCACAATATACAACTGCTGACGATTTCTTAACATTTGAACAAAACCGTGTTTATCGTGTTACCTTTAATGTTAAAACAACAAACCTTTCAGGTAAAGTTAGTTTAAGGCTTGTTCAAACAGGTTTAACAAAAGACGATGACGGCAACGATGTATATGATACAGACAATGACCACACACTTACAATTTCAAGCAACACATCATCATCTGTAACAAATGATTTTAGCAAATATTCATTTTATGTTAACTCTCACCCACTTAAAACAACCACATTTAAACTTGTTGTAAGTTTTGGTGATAGTTCAGCAAACGCTTCTGGCGAGGTTTACATTACAGGTGCAATCGTTACAAGTGCAAACTATTCTCATTTTGAAGAAGTTTCAACTGGTTCAACTGCACAAAAAATCAATTTAGCAAGCAAAGTTATCGATTTAGATAGCGACACAAAAGCATTGATGATTACAAACGGTAACTTCAACACAGTTAAAACAACAGATTACACAAAAACATATCCAGTTGCAGCTGATTCTTGGACTGTTAAAACTGGCACAAATTCTCAACTTTATGGCATTGTTAACACAAAAGCAGAAGAATTTGAAAAATTTGTAAACAACAACACATTTACAGGTATTGCAACAAATCCTGGCAAAGATAGTGAAAGCAACAACGTGCTTATGATGTATAACAGCACAACAGATACACTTAGTTATGCAAGTGCAACTGATAAAGCATTAGATGCAAAAACATATCACAGATTCAGCCTTAATGTGCTTACACAACGTTCTGCACTTAACATTTACCTTGTTGCAAATATCAATGACCGTGAAGTTGTGCTTTCAAGCATCAAAAATGTTACAACTGACGGCAACTGGCACAATGTTGACCTTTATATCTACACAGGTATACACACATTAAATGTTGGCGTTAAAGTTGAAATGAAAACCACTGGTTATGGCTTTGCCTACCTTGACGATGCAACATTTGACTTTGCCCTTCGTGAAGGTGGCGTAATGCTCACTCAACCAACAGAAACTCAATTTAATGATATTACAGCAGTAAATTATGGTGTTAGCCATATTGCAAAAGTTGATTTATCAAACTTGCTTGAAACTGAATCAACTGGCAGATACTCTACTCCACTTCACTTCAATGAAAACGAACAAGAAAACGTTGATTTCGGTATCATTGATTTAACAAATGAAGAAGATGTTAAATATGTTTTGGATAATTTATCACAAAACTATCAAAACTTCGTTAACCTTACAAATAAAAATGTGCTTGCAATTCATGCAAAGGACTATATCAGCACAACATACTTAACCAACATTGGTTATCGCTTTGAATCTAATAAATATTATGTTGTTTCTGTTAAAGTTTACACACAACATTTGCAAAGCACAAGCAAAGAATTTGGTTTAGGTTTAGCACTTGAAAACTTTGAAGGCAGTTTCAAAAAACTTAACACTGAAACCGAAACAGAAAATGGTTGGAAAACTTATAAATTCTATATCAACCCAACCGATGCAACAACTTCAACTTTACAAATCATCTTTGGTAACTCAACAGCAGATTTAAAAGGTGACGCATTTATTGGTGATATTAGCATTGAAGAAGTTGAATCTAAAGACTTTATCACAAAGTCAACAGACAACGCATTGCTTCTTACAACACCAAAAACAAACGACAGCAACACAGATGATAACACAAAAACTGATGACAAAACAAAATCAAATAACACAGCATGGATTATTGCTATTCCAACAATCTTAACAGGTTTGGCAATTATCTTGGCAGTTGTCGGCGTAACATTGCGTAAAGTTAAATTCAAAAAACGTGTTAAGAAAACTAAAAATGCTTACGACCGTAACTCAAAACAATCACAACAAATCTATATGCGTAAAGCCACAACAATGCGTGAAGAACGTTTGCGTGAATTAAACAAACAACTTGAAACATTGCAAGCCGAACGTGCACAATATGAAGAACAATACAAGAAAGATTTGTCAACATTGCGTCAACTTAAAATCAAACGTGCCCCAGCAAATGAAATTTCTAAACTTGAAAAGGATATGAAATTGAATCAAAGACACTCATCTCAAATTGGTTCAAGTATACGTAACATAGAACTTGAAATTGAATACACAAATTCAAACGATTATATGCAACAAGCAGTTAAAAAACTTTCAAGCGTAAGACAAGAAGAAAGCCAAGAACAAGAATAGATTTTGATTTATTAGTTAATAAGTGCAAAAAAGAGACAGTAAAACTGCCTCTTTTTTCAACAAACCAACTAATACACTACTAGCATACGAACTTAACAAACCAACCTAATTAATCACAATAAATCAAAAAATGCATTTGTTTAATGTTTTTAGCAACAAACCCATCTATTTTATTTTAAGGCACTGGCCAATAAACAGTTTGTCAGTTTTTAAATGGTTATCTGCCATAAGTTTTTCAACAGTTGTGTTGTATTTTAATGCAATTCCAGCCAATGTTTCTATCGGTTTTACATAATGGACGTTGAAATTATTAGTGTAAACTTCCACCCACTCACCAGCATAATATCTAAGATTAGTATTGTTGCGTGTTATGCCCTGTTTACACGTGTTTAAAACTCTACAAAGCGTGTTTTCTGTTTCCTCTTGATTTATCCTATAAAAAAAATTTTGTGCTTGTTTTACTTCCATATTAAATTATATTCTTGTCTATTCTTTTATGCTCACTTGTGCATTATATTTTTTTATTTCACCATTGATATTATTTTTTATATTGTCTTTTAAGTTAATTAAAAGCATACATGGTTAAATAAAGTTATATATTAAGTTAGGACAAACATTATAAACAAAACACTTTTTAGCCCTTTACTTTAATGTTAATGCGTTATTAATTTGCATTAAATGAAAACACAAGCAACAAAAAAGCGGTTTATTAATCTAAATTGTTTGTTTAAAAGGATACCATGAAATCAATTTTCAAAGCCGTGGCAGTTGTCACCATATTTTCAGTTATAACAAGAACCTTGGGGTTTTTCTTCCGCATATTTTTATCTCGCATATTGGGTGCAGAAGGTTTAGGCTTATTTCAAATGGCAAGCAATGTTATGGGCATATTTATGACACTGATAGCAAGCGGTTTGCCTCTTACAACCGCCAAAATGGTAACTAAATATGAAGTGTATAACGACCTTAAAAAACGTAACAAAGTGGTGACTTCAAGTCTGATAATTGCACTGGGTGTTGCTGTTGCTAGTTCGATTTTGGTTTTATGTTTAAAACGTGTTTGGAACATTGTTTTAACCGACAGCCGTGCCGTAGAATTGCTTATAATTATGGTGCCAAGCATAATTTTCAGCAGTGTTTATGCTATCTTTCGTGGTGCTTTGTGGGGACATAGTGACTATTTCCACTGCGGTTTAACTGAACTTATTGAGCAAATAATTCGTTTTATTCTCACATTTATTATGCTTCTTAACGTAACTGATATGTTTGTGGCATCAAAATACTCTGCAATCGCTTTTAACATCACTTGCCTTATCTCTGCCCTTATCACAATTTTTGTTTATCTTAAACGTGGCAAATTGTGTTTTGGCAAAGGTGAATATCGCAACATATTCAAAAGTGCCCTGCCTATCACTGGCGTAAGGCTAGCAAATTCGCTTGTTCAGCCTTTAACCACACTTATTATTCCAACAATGCTTATCCTTTCTGGCTACACTAAAACTGAAGCCATTTCAAGTTTTGGCGTGGTAATGGGTATGACTTTCCCTATGCTCTATGTCCCTATGGCTGTTATTGGAAGCATAAGTATGGTGCTTATCCCTTCAATAAGCAGTATGTTAACAAAAAATCAACATGATTTGATTTGTCAAAACATAACCAAAACAATAGAAGTTTCAATATTCATAAGCATGTTGTTTATTCCGCTCTATCTTTCGGTTGGAGATATGATTGGCATTATTCTATATAACAACACAATGTCAGGTGCAATGCTTCAACTCTCTGCGTTGTGCGTGTTGCCTATCACAATTTGTAATTTAACAGGTAGCATTTTAAACGCCCTGAATTTAGAGGTCAAATCATTTGTAAACTATCTTATAGGCTCTGTTGTGCTGTTTGCAATATTGCTTGGCACAACCTGGCTTATAGGCATAAATTCAGTGGTTTTGGCACATTTCTTGTCATTATCAACAATCAGCCTGCTTAATTTGAAAATGATAAAAAAGGCCGTGCCAAACTTTAAATTCAGCCTGTTTAAAACTATAGGTAAATATCTTGCCATTATTATTCCATCAAGTTTGCTTGGGCATTTTGTTGGAAGCATTTGCCTTAAAATAATGCCAATATTTATCTCTTGCGTTATTGGTGGTGGCATAAGTATGATTGCTACGCTGATTGTTTGCAGTATCTTTAATGTTTATGATATAAAATCATTGCTTGAAATTATTAAATCACGCAAAAAAGCAAAAGCATAACAAAATTGAATTATTAACTGTTTAAAAACAATACTGTTGGCAAGAATTTAAGTATGCTAACAGTTTTTTTAAGAGTTTTAATTATTTACACAGTGGTATTAATATTTTTACGCCTTATGGGCAAACGTCAGATTGGCGAAATGCAACCATACGAAGTCGTTATAACGCTGATAATTGCCGACCTTGCTACAATACCTATGAGTGACACAAACGTGCCGTTATTGCACGGTATTTTGCCTTTGGCAATACTTGTGCTTATTCACTATGCAATCACCTTCTTAACACGCAAAAGCGTGACAATTCGTAGGCTTATGAGTGGCAAACCTGTTGTGGTTATTTCTCCAGAAGGCATCATGTATCAAGCCCTTAAAGACTTAAATATGAACGTAGACGACTTGCTTGAAGCCTTACGCCAAGGCAACTATTATAGTTTTGAGCAAGTATTGTATGCTATAGTTGAAACAAACGGTAAAATCAGCATAATTCCAACAAGTGCTTCCGCCCCAGCAACTGCTGAAGATGTTGGCAAAAACAATCCACCTGCACAAATACCACACGTGCTTGTTGCAGACGGCAAAATCATAAAAGATGAAATAAAATCTAGCCAAATTAATCAAAAACAACTCAATAAAATGCTGGAAAAATTGCAGTTAACAATCAAAAATTTGCTTGTATTCACACTTGATGATGACGGCAAAGTTTATTATCAAATCAAAGGCAAGCAAGCACAAACCATACAAAACATCAATCAGGAAGTGCAACTATGAAACAATGGTTTTATATGCTGACTTTGCTTGTGGTTGTAACCGCTTTATGCGTTTGGGACACAGTACACACAAGCAAGACTTTTGAATATATGGAAAAGGAAAGTAAAGAAATTTACAACACGGTGTTAACAACAGACCTAACAAACCAAGATTTACAAGATAAAATTTTCAATTTAAATGATTATTGGACAAAAAATATGGATACCCTTGCAATATCCATTTCACGCAAAGATATGCAACCAGTATCCGATTATTTACAATATTTGTGTGCTTCCGTTATCAACAATTCCAAAGAAGATGCAATAACTTATGCTTGCATATTGAGTTATAACCTAGAAGGTCTAAATGAAATCACCGGCATAAGTTTTATCAATATACTGTAACCTCAACAATAAACATAAAACACAAGCTTATATTGCTTTACATTAATCTGGTAACCAACATTCATGTAAATAAATAATTTTAATTAATAAAAAGTTATAAATAGATGCAATATTCATATTAAAAAATTGGGAATATTCCCAATTTTTTATTGCAATTCTAAATCACTTCCAATAGACTCTTCTACCCATTGATTATATTTATCTGTTTGAAATTTAAATTCTTTTTCAGTTATTGGCACTATGTTAATATCTATGTTTCTATAATTGAAATGGATATATTCATTTGGCCACATGGTTTTTCTATTCTTTTTCACTTCAGCAATTTTAACAGATTTATTGTCTTGGTTTAAAATAATACTAGTTGAAGGTTTCAAATAAAACATTCTTTCAACTTCAATATTTTTTTCATTTGTATTTAAAAATTTTAAAATTCGCAACATTAAATCTTTGGGATTTCTAATATTAAAGAAAATATAATCAGAATCATTTAAACGTTGTTTTCTTCTATACAACCAAGAATAACAAAATGGCTCATCAAAATCAGCATCATTAACAGCAACATATTCATTACCATTATCGTCATAAGGCAACACTGTGTAAGCACGTTTTGCATCCAAACCTGCAACATATTGTTGTGCTGTTTGTTGTTCTCCGTTGGACTTATAAAACCTGTTTTCAACAACAAAATAAGAACTTGTTAATTCTTTAAACAAACTTATAAAATCATTATTTTTCATATTTATTTCCCTTTATTTTATAGCACAATTATACCAGCAAAATGAAATTTGTCAATAGCAAATAAAAAAACAGTTGTTCAATAATTTCTGATAATATTAACAGTGTAAAATATTTAATTTAAAGCATAAAAAAAGAACACAATAATAATCCTATTTTTTTCGGAAAAGGAGTAATGAGGGAAAAACACTTGTTGTTGTCCCTCATATAATGTCGCAAAAGCCCTGCCAGACTGTTATTGCAATTTTTTTATAAAAAAAATCGCAAACAGCACAAGGGCTATTTGCGACATAAGGTTGATGGCAACGACTTATCTTCTCGGACCGTCTCCGCGTCACAATTGTCGCTTTTTATCATTTGCAAACAAGTTGCAAAGTTCGATTTTTGCTCCATTGTTCCTTATCCCTTCCGCAAACAAGTTGTGGTGGGAACCCTTATTAATTTGGCTGTTCGACGGCAAAACATAAAAAAAGAACCCGCATTAAGCGAGTTCTCATCAGGTTGATGGCAACGACTTATCTTCTCGGGCCGTCTCCAGCCAAATATTTTCAGCGCGTGAAAGCTTAACTTTTGTGTTCGGAATGGGAACAAGTGGAACCTTTCAACTATAATCACCATCATGGTTCATTGAACACAACCTTTTGGTTGTTTAGAACAATGACAACTGCATATTTCAGCAAGGCTCGCGCCCGCCGTTCAACTGAACTTATAGAATACAAACACTAAATATAATTTTGCCTAAAGAATTCATTTCTCAAAAGGAAGGTGATCAAGCCCTCGACCTATTAGTATCAGTCCGCTCAATGCATTACTGCACTTACACTCCTGACCTATCTACCTCTTAGTCTTAAAGGGGTCTTACTAGCTTATGCTATGGGATATCTTATCTTATGGCATGTTTCACGCTTATATGCTTTCAGCGTTTATCACTTCCGTACTTCGCTACCCTGCTATGCCGCTGGCGCGACAACAGGTGCACAATAGGTACGTCCACTCCGGTCCTCTCGTACTAGGAGCAGCCCCATTCAAATATCCTACGCCTGCGATGGATAGGGACCGAACTGTCTCACGACGTTCTGAACCCAGCTCGCGTGCCACTTTAATCGGCGAACAGCCGAACCCTTGGAACCTACTACAGCTCCAGGATGTGACGAGCCGACATCGAGGTGCCAAACCCACCCGTCTATGTGAACTATTGGGATGGATCAGCCTGTTATCCCCAAGGTAACTTTTATCCGTTAAGCGATGGCAATTCCATATTAAACCACCGGCCCACTAAGTCCTAGTTTCCTATCTGCTCGACTTGTTGGTCTCGCAGTTAAGCTCCCTTCTGCCTTTGCACTCTACAGATGATTTCCATTCATCCTGAGGGAACCTTTGAACGCCTCCGTTACATTTTAGGAGGCGACCGCCCCAGTCAAACTGCCCAGCTAACACTGTCCTCACACCAGATTATGGTTGCAAGTTAGAACCTCAAAATTATCAGAGTGGTATCCCAACAACCGCTCCGCTGAAGCCGAAGCTCCAGTTTCGTAGCGTCCCACCTATCCTGTGCAAACAATTTCGAAATTCAATATTAACCTACAGTAAAGCTCTATGGGGTCTTTCCGTCCAGTCGCAGGTAATGTGCATCTTCACACATACTTCAATTTCACCGGGTCCTCTGTTGAGACAGTGCCCAAATCATTACGCCATTCATGCAGGTCGGAATTTACCCGACAAGGAATTTCGCTACCTTAGGACCGTTATAGTTACGGCCGCCGTTCACTGGGGCTTAAGTTCGACGCTTCGATTGCTCTAACATCTCCCCTTGACCTTCCAGCACTGGGCAGGCGTCAGCTCCTATACATCATCTTACGATTTTGCAGAAACCTATGTTTTTGGTAAACAGTTGCTTGGGCCGATTCTCTGCGACCTATCTTGCGATAGGCACCTCTTCTCCCGAAGTTACGAGGTCATTTTGCCGAGTTCCTTAACAAAGGTTATCCCGCCAGTCTTATTATTCTCTAATCGTCCACCTGTGTCGGTTTGGGGTACGGGCACTCAATATATATCTAGCAGCTTTTCTCGTCAGCGTGAATTCATGTACTTCGTTACTATATTCACTCCCCATCATCAGTCATTGTTAATAATTTGGCGTACTTTACTACCTAATCCAACTCCTGATTTAGCCGTGGATTTCCATCCCCACGGATACACTATCCTTCTGCGTCCCTGCTTCGATTCTTGGTCTATATTAAGTGGTACAGGAATATCTACCTGTTGTCCATCACCTACGGCGTTCGCCCTCGGCTTAGGCCCCGACTTACTCTGAGGGGTTCAACCTTCCCCAGAAAACCTTGGACATTCGACCGCGTAGATTGTATCTACGCTCGCGCTACTCATACCGGCATTCTCTCTTGTATGCAGTCCACACGCCCTTTCGATCGTGCTTCTGCCCGCATACATTGCTCCTCTACCAATGTATAAAAATATACATTCCTAAACTTCGGTTTACAGTTTTAGCCCCGATTATTGTCGGCGCATACCCACTCGACCAGTGAGCTATTACGCACTCTTTTAATGAATGGCTGCTTCTGAGCCAACATCCTGGTTGTCTATGCGTTTACACATCCTTCCACACTTAACTGTACATTTGGGACCTTAGTTGTAGGTCTGGGCTGTTTCCCTTTTGACTACGGAACTTATCTCTCGCAGTCTGACTCCCTGCTATCGATACGTTGGTATTCGGAGTTTGATAAGTTTCGGTAGGCCGCGAAGCCCCCTAGACCATTCAGTGCTCTACCCCCAACTATCTTTACACAGAGGCTAGCCCTAAAGCTATTTCGAGGAGAACCAGCTATATCGAGACTCGATTGGAATTTCTCCGCTATCCACAAGTCATCACCTACTATTTCAACAGGAGTGTGTTCGGTCCTCCACAGGGTGTTACCCCTGCTTCAACCTGCTCATGGATAGGTCGTCTCGTTTCGGGTCTACCGCACGCAACTAACTCGCCCTATTAAGACTCGCTTTCGCTTCGGCTCCGCGACTGAATCGCTTAACCTCGCTACGTACGGTAACTCGCCGGTCCGTTCTACAAAAAGTACGAGATCGCCCTGTATTGCTACGTAGGGCTTTCTCTGCTTGTAAACATATAGTTTCAGGTTCTATTTCACTCCCCTCCCGGGGTTCTTTTCACCGTTCCCTCACGGTACTATTCGCTATCGGTCACTAAATCGTATTTAGCCTTTGGAGATGGTCCTCCTATCTTCACGCAGGATTCCACGTGTCCCACGTTACTCTGGATACTCATTTGCTTGATGCTGATTTCGCCTACGGGGCTGTTACCCTGTTTCGCTTACCTTTCCAGGTATCTTCAACTATCAACACTTCCACTACTTACTGAGTCCTAAACCCCACAGATATTGCTACCCGTGGTTTGGGCTGTTACCCGTTCGCTCGCCACTACTAAGGTAATCGTTAATTTACTTTCTTTTCCTTCAGGTACTTAGATGTTTCAGTTCCCTGAGTTCCCCTTGCAACATTATGTATTCATGTTGCAATACTATGGCTTCACCATAGTGCGTTTCCGCATTCGGACATCTACGGATCACGGCTCATTTACAGCTCCCCGTAGCTTATCGCAGTTAGTCACGTCCTTCATCGGCGTTTAGTGCCAAGGCATCCTCTATATGCTCTTTGTAGCTTGATCGTCTTTTTGTTCCTTTGATTAATGTTCTTTGGCAAAATTACAAATTTGAAATTGAAATAAATTACATTGATGCAATTACTTCTCGTATTTGTATTTTTCAAAAATATGCAGTTGTCATTGTTCTCATACTACAACATTGATTGCTAAAGCAATTTGTTATAGGCTTCAAGTGCGGATAACTTAAACGCCTTCCACATTTGACGCGATTATATACTAACACACTTAAAACCTTTTGTCAACAGTTTTTTCAAAACTTTTTAATATTTTTTTAAGAAATTTTGAAAATTTTGACCAAATTCGACAAACTTATGAATTTAAAGTCACACCTGTGTGATTTAAACCACAAATCTACCGTTTTAAATGGTTGGTATTGGACTCGTTTAAATGAAAATTTAACTTTCTCACTTGATGAGTCGATAGGCATATTACCACAACAAAAAACAAAAATCAAGCATTTTAAACAAACTTTTTAAAAATTTTTAAAAAATATTTTTTATTGTTGTTTTTGCACTCAAAACCATGTCAAACCACATCTCCAATGCGTGCGTGTGCGCACGTGTATATGTGTGTACGTGTATATGCGTGTATATAAATGAAAGGCAATAAAATATTTCCGTGTTTTAGCACTGCTTTACCCCAAAAACTAAAACCGACACTGCCAGCATAATGTTAGCGATATGTGGGTAAAAGTAAAAGCCAACCTAAAACACTATCATTTCACATTTTTGTTTGAAAATATAGCCTTACTTGATATAATGAACATATGAACAATTATGAATTTTTAGCACAGGCAGACTGGAAAGACGCAAAATCTTATGAAAAATTTTTAAATCTTTTGCAAAGTTTAGCCAAATATGAATCAGCGATAGATAGAGAACGTCACATTAAAATCTTAAACACACACCAAAATGTCTATGCACTATCTATGGCAGATATACGCCTTATTGCAAAAAATATCAGCAAAGGCGACTATCTTGGCTTTTTAAAAGCCGTGAAATATAACTCATATGAAGAAGTTACCATTGCAGGCATTGTGATTGCCTTGATAAAAGATTTAAATTTGCAAACCAAATTATTGACAGATTGGACACCAAAAATTGACAACTGGTCAAGTTGCGACACTGTTGTTTCAACAATGAAGACATTAAAAAACAGTAAAGATAAATCTAAATATTTTAAACATTACAAAAATATGTGTTTAGATTCACGTGAATTTGTGGCTCGTGTTGGAATTGTCTGTTTAATGGTTAATTATTTAGAAGAAGCATATATTGACGATATTTTGTCTGTTTGCAAGCAAATAAATCATCAAGGTTATTATGTTAAAATGGCTGTTGCATGGCTTATAAGTTTTGCTTTTATGAAATTTAGAGATAAAACCTACACCCTGTTACAAGAAAAATATTTAGATAAATTTACACAAAACAAAGCAATTTGCAAATGTCGTGATAGTTACCAAGTTTCCGCCGAAGATAAACAAACGCTGATTAGTTTAAGGATAAAGTAAATACCAACCAAATAACTGATAGGTATTGACTAACACACAACATGCGTTTATAATAAAAAAAAGGATAAACTATGACAAGTAACGAAATCAAATTTCTTAATTATCTTGACCAAGCCGTCAATTGGGAAAAAGAAAAACAAAAAGCATTAAGTACTTTGCACCCACCTTTCAATAGTGAACAGATTGTTAAAACTACGTTAGATTTTGAAGCCGAACATTTGACAACAATAACTGACTGCCTTGAAAGGATGAAAGCACTGAAAGTTTTTAACAACACATGTAGCAGAAGATTGTTTTTATCTTTGGTTAGAGAAAATTTTGACAATATTAATTTTTCAGCATTAAAAACAAATCAAGCTTACGCAAAAATTAAAGCAGAAATTTTATCAACAACGCCAGAACTTCAGTTTGTTGATGATGATAGATTTTTACGTCAAATCGGCAATGCTTTTGCTCATGGTAACTACTGTAGCATGCTAGATATTGAACAACTTGAGAAAATTTGGACTTGTAATGATAATATCGATATCACATATTTAACTAAAGGCAAATCAAATGTTTTCAATTTACAATTTTCACCAGATTTTAAACTTGATCCAAATTATGGCGCAAAAGCAAACCTTTTGCAGAAAAAAATTTATGAAGCATTAAAATATCCAGACAAAGTTTCCCCTTTGCAAATTCTACTCTCTTTGTTTTACAATACTAACGATTCAGCAATCAATATTGAAAACTTAAAATTTAAATACGAAAGTAGCCGTATGATTGACGCAAATGGTAATATCGTTTCACGTCCGGCGCCCAAAATGTTTGAACTTGAAATTAACAGTAGGCAACTCCACGACTTAGTTTTACTGCTTGTGTCAGAGCAAACCCCACTGATGATATTACAACAAGGCAATCAACAATCAAATCAAATAACATTACCAGAAGGCATATCAAATGAAGATGTTGCCAAACTACTTCTTAAAATCAATGATTTCAGCATTTTTAATACAGCAACAAACGTTCAAACACCAATAACCTTCGACAAAAATCAACAAACAATTTTTATTAACGAATATGTTGACACACGCAAATGGTTTGGTCCTGAATTCTTTGCTTCGTTACCACCAAAATTGGCAGATATTATTGCCACAAATCAAAATTCCCACTTGTCATCTCTTGTTGATTTTTACAGTCACTCAGTTTATGATGTTGCAGCAGCATGTGAAATGGCAAGCAATAACAGAAATGTTATACGCACATGTGAATATAAATTATTATCAAGCCAAAACAAATCTTTTGATTTAAACGACTTAATAATAAATTATGCAGAGTATATCGGCACATTAAAACAAGTGTTTAACAGTTACACAGAATCACTTATAACAGAAACTCAACTACTTTTACAGATCATGGAAGATAACTCACTTTTCACAAACTGTAATAACACCCAGCCTTTGATTGATGTTATTAACTGTATGGATCCAAATGAAATGGCAAAATTAAGAAGTTCAACAAAATATAAAGGTGATGTTAGAACTGTTTTATACCATCTACGCGACAGTTTAAGTCATTTATTGTATCTCAACAATTTAAATAAAGAATTGTTTATTTATGATTACACTTCAAAAAATAACAAAACTCCTGATTTTAAATTTACTATTTCTATTGAAAATTTAGAAAAAATTAAAAACGAAATATTACAAATTGTTACACAATACATTACAAGCACTCAAATATCACACAATAACTCAAGTGTCACGCACAACATCAATATAAACTCTTCATCACAAGATTTAAGCAATAATCAATAAGAAACATTAATTCAATTTATTTTATTTATTGTTTACAGTTTGAGATTTGTAATAAAATAATATTCTTACAAGTATAGGTTTTTATCAATGCAATAAAAAATTCACAGACATCTGTGAATTTTTTTATATTTTTTATACTAAAATTTTAGTATTTCCTATCTAACAGTCCGGCAATTATATGGTGTTCGTAAACTCACTACCATATTTTCGCCTATAATAAAATTTTAATATTTCCTATCTAACAGTCCGGCGAAAATCATTGCTTGGACTTCTGGGGCAAGACAACATATATCATCTGTCAAAGTTTTTTTAGCTGACTCTGGTGCTTTCATAAAATTTTCCCACCCAGTTGAAAGGTCTTTAAAATCATTTCCCATAACTTTACGTTTTGGGCGACTGGTTGTTTTTGACTTTTCTTTTAAATAATCTTTAAAATCGTCAACTTTATAATCAACGCTATCAAAAACAGGTCTTACAGTTTTTGCATCGTCTTTTGGCTCTGATGCAACAACTGGTTCAGTTTTTTCAACCGGTTTATCCGCCACCGCATTGTCTTTTGCTTTTTCAGCAGGCTTTTCGGCTGGTTTTTCTTCTTTTGCTTCTTTTTTCTTTTTAGGCAACACCATAAACAATGTCACAATAGGCACTGCCACGGCTGCCACAATAAGTGTAATTTCCATCCAACTCATAGGCTAGCCTAGTTTTCAAATGGATTACCAGGTCTTCCTGCTGGCATTGATGGTTTTTCCTTATCTTTATCTGCTTTACCGCTGATTGATTTACGCATATCGGTGTCTGCTTCCAAGTTTTGCAACTTGTAATAATCTATAACGCCAACTTTACCAGATTTAAGAGCGGTTGCCATTGCTTTATGCACTTCACTTTCTGCCGCCAAAACAACTGCTTTCATTTCTTGTGTTTTAGCCTTCATTTCTTGTTCATGTGCGATTGCTTGAGCCTTACGTTCTTCTGCTGCTGCTTGACTGATTTTCTTTTTTGCTTCGGCTTCTTCAATCTTCAATTTTGCACCAACATTTGAACCAATATCTACATCACAAATATCAATAGATAAAATTTCATATGAAGTTTGTCTGTCCAAATTGTCTGCCAAGATTGCTTTTGAAATAATTGACGGGTCTGCCAAAATATCACGGTGAGTTTCTGCTTTACCAATAGTGCTTACAATACCTTCGCCCACACGTGCCAAAATGGTTTCAACGTCTGCTGTACCAATTTGACGGTCAAGACGAGCACGCACAGTAACCTGAGCCAAAGCCTTAACTTGAATACCATTTCTTGCCATTGCTTCAATCCATGGTGTGCGGATAACTTTTGGTGTAATGCTTGTTTTAACTGCTTCAACCACGTCACGGCCAGCAAGGTCGATTGCTTTTGCTTGGTCAAGGGTTAAATCAATTTTTGCACTGTTGGCTGCAATAAGTGCGTCAACAACTTTTTCAATGTTACCACCTGCCATAAGGTGAGTTTCAAGTTCTGCAATATTAATGTTAAGCCCTGCTTTTTGTGAAACGATGTAAATATCCACAATTTTTTTGTAGTCCACTTTACGTATTTTCATACCAATCAAACGTGTCATACTTACGTGTGAACCACTTGCCAATGCCCTAAACCATATTCTGATAGGCACAAGCACAAAAATGCCCACAATGATTGCTGCCAAAACAATAAGCACAATCAACCAAATTGCCCAAGCAGGCATTGCTAATAACATTGAGTTATTCATAAATTTTCTCCTTTCAACTTTTGTTTTTTAATAAGTTGTCTTTTGAGTGGCTGATAACCACAGTTTGACAAAATGTTTATTTGCCTTTAAAAAATGTTGTTACAAATTTTATTCAAACCATTTACGAACCAACAAAGTGTTATCTTTTACACCAATAACTTTAACGTGTTGGTTATCTTCAATGTAAGATTTAACTGAAAGAACGTCATATACTCTGCCATTGATTTTTGCCTTGCCACCTGGGTTAAGCACACCTGACGCACGTCCAGATTTTCCAATCAATTTTCTAAGTTCCTTGCTTTCACGTCTGTTACGTGAAGAAAATGTATTTTCATTTTCAAACAAACCAGTACGCCCCAGTATGCCATGTTGTGCACTGAACACCATAAAAATGACGCACACAATAAAGAAGGCCAAAACCATCAAGACAAGCACTATTGATTGTAATAAATTCAAGCCTTGACAGATACGCACAATCAAACCTGCCACAATGGCAACACTGCCGGCAATACCAAAAAAGCCAAAACCTGGCAACAAAACTTCAACAAAAATAAACACCAAACCACCAAATAAAAGGGCTGCTGCTATCCAACTCATTTCAGAAAAAATTTCAACAAATTCCATATTTTCACCTTTATTTTGCCAAAAACTGGCTCGATTTATTTTTTCTTTGCTGATTATATACCAAAAACCCCACCCCGTCAATACCCTTTTTTAAAATTTGGTCAAAATCGACACAACCCACGCAACAAAAACACAACAAAAAAGTTCAAGCATATTGCCTGAACTTCTTATTGTTTTATTATTAATCTTTTTTAGCATTGCGTTGCTTTTTAGCATATTTGGCATTGATGATAACCAAAGTTATGTAGATAAATGAAAGCACAACTGCGATTGAAGAAAGCCAAATTTGCACTGTGCGGTTACCTTTAAACACAAAGTTTGAAACAATCACACAGATACAAGCCACCAAAATAAGCACGATACTTACAGCATGCCTAACCCAATATCTTTTTTTATCTTGCCTTTTTTTGTTGTTTGCATCAATAACATCTTGTGGCATAAGCAATTCTTCTTGTGTTGGTTGCTTTGTATAGTCCTTTAAAGGTGCACCACAATTTGCACAAAATTTTCTATCATTACGGTTTTCTTCCCCACATTGATTACAAAACATAACTCACCCATTTGGCACAATGCCAACCTTTTTATTTGTTTTTAAATTTGTTTGCATTTCAGCATTATAATGTTGTCAAGCCTTAAAGCCACAAAATATAACGCCTTTGCTATATTTAACCTATTAAAAGCATTTTAACAATTTTTATCCACCTTGTCAAAGCATTAGCCTATTTTGTTTTCACGATAATAGTAATAAAAATATTGCTGTGCATATCCTGAAAGTTCACCATAGCGTTCTGTCAATTCTTTTGTTATTTTGCTACGGTCTGTTTCATTTTTACTAAAAATGTGGTTATAAACTTTATTTATCCACACATCAACTGGAAACACATTTTTAACGCCCAAACCAAACAACATAATGCAATTTGCCACCTTTTCACCAATGCCTTTAAGTGCGATTAATAATTGCATTTTGGTTTTATTGTCTGCTGTTTCAATTTTTGCAATATATTCAGGTGTTAATTTTTGCACAGTGTCAAACATCTGTTCAGCACGATAGCCAAGCCCTGCTTCCACAAAATCTTGCACTGTGGCGGTTTTTAATGCTTGCAAAGTTGGAAAAGCATAATATTCACCTTTGTTTTCGCCAAAACGAGAGCACAAAAACTCAATGGAATTTTTTATGCGTTTAATATTGTTGTTTGCACTGATTATAAAACTGATAAGCATTTCAAAAGCGGTGTTGTTTATTATCCTTATCCCGCCACCAAATTTGATTGCAGGTGCAAGCAATGGGTCCAACGCAAGTTTGTTTTTTATTGCACCATAATCGGTTGACAAATCAAAAAAGTTGTAAAAATAGTCAGTATTTGGCGTTTCTATTTCAATTTTATCCTTGTTAAAATTTATTTTTGCCATTTTATCTAGCGAGAACACACGTGCAGTGTTGCCATCAATAACAAACCTAAAAATTTGACCACAATTCAATGTTTGCACAATATCAAAATCTTGTGGGTTGGTTATTATAATTTTGTTTTTATCTTTCACAATTTTCATTTAAGCCTTCTTTACAAATTTAAACACTGCCACAGTACCATATGTACGTTTATCAATATCAAACTGCGGATAATCAAATTCAAAATTCAATTCTTTGCTTGTTTCAAAAATAATAATGCCATTTGAATTTAACACATCATTTTTAACAATATATTCAATGGCTTTAACTCCCAAATCTGTTTTATATGGTGGGTCAATCAACACAAGGTCAAATTTAGTGTGACAGGTTTTTAAAAAGTCTAAATAATCAGTGTTTACAATTTTAAAATCACCTTCCATATTTTTTAAATTGGCTTGTATGATTTTTATTGCCTTTGGGTTGCTATCAACAAAATAAACTTTGCTTGCCCCACGTGAAACACACTCCGCCCCCAACGCACCAGTGCCTGCAAAAAGGTCACATGCAACAGCATCTGCAACATCAAATTGAATAAGATTAAATATGCTTTCTTTAACCCTGTCAAGTGTTGGTTTTGTGGTTGCCAAGTCAAACTCTTGCAACTTTTTGCCACGATATTTGCCTGAAATTATCCTCATATAAATATGTTAATTTAATTACAAAAATTTTTCAAGCAATTTTGGCGTTTTGTTGCAATACTAAAGAAAACAATTTGCTAATTAATTTACTAAATGATATTGTTTGTCTGCCACGCACAATAAAAAAACTTGGCACAATGCCAAGCCTTAAGCACAAAAACAATAATCTGTTATTTATTTTGTAGCAGATTTTTTTGCGGATTTTTTTGCTGGTTGTTCAGGTTCAACTTCTTCCACTTCTTCAACAGCGTTTGCCTGTTGGAATTCTTCAATCAACTCAACATCTTTTTTGTTCATCTTAACCAAAACGATTGCCAAAGCGACAATGCCTGCCAAAAGCACTGCAATCACAAGATACCACCAAGACCATACAAAAAACATAAATTTCTCCTTATTCGTCAATATTATAACAAAAAATTTTTACAGTGTAAAATAAAAATGCAGATTTTTTTAAATTTCTTATTTTGCGTTTTTAGCCTTATAGCCCCAAAATATCAAAATCAATTTATATCATTGATGATAGGTTAATGTTAAACACAACAAAAAAGAAAGCCAAAACTTTGACTTCCTTTTAAATTTCAATTCTTATTATTTTTTAGCAACTGGTTTTTTAGCGGTTGTTTTTGCTGTTTTTGTAGCAGGTTTTTTAACTTCAGTTTTTGCTGTTGTTTTTTTAGCAGTTGTTGTTTTCTTTTCAACTGGTTTTTCTGCCTTTTTAATTGCTGGTTTAGTTTCAGTTTTAGCAGGTTTTGTTGCAGGCTTTGAAATTGCCTTTACTTCAACTTTTGCTTCTGACTCAACTTCTTTTTTAGCAGTTGTTTTTGTTGCTGGTTTTTTAGCAACAGTTTTGCTTGTTGTGGCTTTTGCAGGTTTTTCTGCCTTTTTAGGTTCTGCCTTAACCTCAACTTTTGGTTCAGCCTTTACTTCTGCTTTAACTGCTTTTTTAGGTTCTGCTTTAACTGCTTTTTTAGGTTCTGCTTTTACAGCCTTTTTAGTAGCAGGTTTTGTTGCAACTTTTTTAGCGGTTGGTTTAACTTCTTTGTTTTCTTCAACCTTTGTTTCAACAACTTCGGCTTCAACTTCAACTTTTGGCTCTGCTTTAACTTCTTCCTTCACAACTGGTTTTTCAACCTTTTTTGTTGCTGGCTTTTTAGCAGTTGTTGCCTTTTTAACTTTTGTTGCTTTTTTAGGTTCAACTTCAGCCTTAACTTCTGCCTTTGGTTCAACTTCTTTTGCCACAACTTCAGTTTTTTCAGCAACTGGTTTTTCTTCAACCTTTGCTTCTACTTTTGTTTCAGCTTTTGCTGGTTGTTTTAACAAATCTGATTTTTCATCTTCAACAAACAAAACCTTTTCTTGAAAATCTTTTAAAATCTTTTTGTCACGCACATCAAGCAACACCAAAACGACAATAAGTGCAACGATAATAACCACAAGGATTAAAACCATCCACCACCAATTATTTGCGATAAATTCCATAATAATACCCCTTTTATTTTTACAATTTTATTGTAACACGCAAAAAACTAAAACACAAACAAAATTAACATATTTTTTACAAAAAAGTGCAAAATTATTTATTTTCATTCAAACCAAAGCAATAAAAAAGCACCATATAATACGATGCCTTTTTGTTTTGTTTTAAAAAATTAGAATTTGTTGCTTTTTATTTAATTTACACAGACAACATAAACACAAAAGTTTTAACTACACTTTTAAGTACCTGTGCCTTGATATTTGGTAAGTGCAAATTTAAAGAACAAAAAGCAAGGTACAAAGAACACCATACCAAACAGTGGTGCAACACCACAAAGCCACATAGGCACACTGCCAGTGCCAAGCAAGTAAGACATAGGCAAATAGTTAAAGCATGCAAGTGGAATAATAAAAGTGAAAATGTTACGCAACCACTTTTTGTAGATGTTTATTGGATAGTGTGAAAATTCCTTTGAACCATCAGTGATGATGTTTATAAATTCCAAGTTTTCCACAGTGAACACACTTATGCCGGCAGCAATAAACAAAATGCCCAGCATAACCAAAATACCGCAAAGGTAAGTGCTAAAAAGCACAAGAACTTTAAGTATTGTCCATTTGATGTGAAGTTTGATAATTGCAATAACAGACAAAATCAAACCCAGCACAACACGGCCAAACTTAACAAATTCAATTTTAGCGGTGAAAATTTGAAAGTATATATTCACTGGTCTAACCAAATATCTATCAAGTTCACCATTTTTGATAATGTTTGGGAATTCGTCATAACCACGTGCAAAGGTTTCATTAAACGAGAACACAGTGGTAACAATGCCAAACATTAACATAGATTCATAAAAGCCCCAGCCACCAACAATGTGGAAGTTTTTAAACAGCAACCAAACTGCCAACACTTCACCAGCCGTGATTGCCGCTTGTGAGATTGCAAGCAAGAAAGTGCTGAGTCTATATTGCATTGAAGATTTAAAATGCATTTTAAAATATTTACTGTACATTTTCATATTAACCCCCTTGCACCACAACTCGGCGAGAAGCAGATTTTATAAGCAGTTTGCCAAGCAAAATCAAGCCAGCAAGCCAAAGCACGCCGATGGCAAGTGCAATAGCACCTTCTCTTAAACCAACGTTGCCGATATAAATTCTAAAAGGTAAATCTGAAATATACCTAAATGGCAAATAGTTCAAAACATTTTGAAGCCCTGCCGGCATAAGTGGAATAGGAACAAGTGTACCGCTGAACAAACCAACAATAACACTCACAACTGCTTGTGCCCCTTTGCCAGACATAGTGATAAATGAAAAGTAAACTGCAAACATTGAAAATGCCACACTCATTGCAAAGCCAACTGCAATCCCAACCAAGAAAAGCAAGAAGGCAGGAAAGCTAACCGGAAGTGACATACCAACCGTGCTAGGCAAAAATATTGTGATAATCAAAATTGGTAAGCACCTTAACATCGTGGCTGACACCTTTTCGCCAAGATATTCAGCATACCATTGATTGTAAAGTGAAATCGGACGCACATATTTATAACACACGTTGCCGGTTTCAATATCACGGGCGGAGTTTTTTGGCAAACCCAAATATCGCATTGCAAACATTGCTTGCCCCAGCCAAACATAGGTTGCCATTTGTGGAATTGAAAAGCCGTCAATCACTTTGCCACCCATAAATGCGGTGTAAAGATAAACATACATCAAGCCCCAAAAAAATTGTGTTGCCACACCAGAAAGGGCTTTTGCACGGTATTGCAATTCTCCTTTAAAGGTCATTTTAAATATTCCTAAGTATGAACGCATAGTCACCGCCTTAAAGGTTCAAATCAGTGTACAAGCGGGCAAGAATTTCGTCCACACTGACTGATTTAACAGAGAAATCTACCACTTCATATTTTTTGCTTATGGCATTAATAAAGTCCTTTGTATTGAAGTGAGTTTCTGGCAAGTTGCGGAAGGTGGCGGTGTTTTTGTTGTGGCTAACCACAGTGTAGCCTTCAAATTCAACATTTTCATACTCTTTGGCAAATTCAACATCAATGGTTTTAATGTTGCCATATTTTTCTTTGATTGCATTAAAACTGCCATTGTATAAAATTTGACCGCGACCTATCAAAATGATTTTGTTTGTAAGCGCATCAATATCGCTCATGTCGTGAGTGGTTAAAATAATGGTTGTGCCCCACTCTTTGTTTATGTATTTAACAAAATCACGCACAGCAAGTTTTGTTACGGCGTCAAGCCCGATGGTAGGCTCGTCCAAAAACAAAATTTGTGGTCGGTGAAGCAATGCCCCAGCAAGTTCACATTTCATTTTTTGCCCAAGTGAAAGTTGCCTTAAAGGGCGGTTTAAAATTTCGTCAAGATGCAAAGTCTTGGTAAGCAAGGCAAGTGTTTCTTCGTATTCTTTTTGCGGAATTTTGTAAATATCTTTAAGCAAGTCAAAACTGTCCGCTACTGGCACGTCCCACCATAGTTGAGAACGCTGACCGAACACGACACCAATGTGTTTAACATATTTCTGCCTATCCTTCCAAGGTGTGTAGCCTAAAATTGAACATTGCCCAGACGTTGGTGTTAAAATACCACTCATAATTTTGATGGTAGTGCTTTTGCCTGCACCGTTTGGTCCAATATAACCAACTATATCGCCCTGTTCAATTTCAAAACTGACATCGTTAAGTGCTTTAACAATCTTTTTTTCTGGCTTAAACAAGGCCTTGATTGCACCCAGCACTCCTTTTTTACGTGTGGAAATTTTAAATTCTTTACACACGTTTTGAAATTTTATGATTTTTGCCATTTTCACCTCCTTTAAATGACCAGCAAAAAAATACCAAAAAACAAGGTTTTGGTATTTAATTTAACTGAAATCAAAAAATTTTCATCATTTCCTCTCAATTATCCATCATTGTTGAGCAAAAACGACAAGTGTAAAATTTATATTATCATATAATAATACTAATGTCAACAGTTTATTATAAAATATTTTATATTTTTATTAATATTTACATATATAAGCACTATTTATTGTATAATGAATTTGCAATTATTTATTGATTTTTGTTTAATTTGCCAACAAAAAATCCACATATCAGTGGATTTTTTTGATCAAAGATATATTCAAATTGAAAATTTTAAAGTAATATGCAAAGTATTCCGCCCTTACCTTCGTTTACAATACGAGTTAATGTTTTACGCAATTTGTTTTGCAATTTTACTGGCATTGAAGTGAGTTTACTGTTAAGCCCATCAACAACCAAACTTTCAAGCGACTTGCCAAACATATTTGTTTGCCAAATGCCTTGTGGGTTATTTTCAAATTGTTCAGTTAAATATTTAAGCATATCTTCGCTTTGTTCATATCCCCCCATAATTGGGCTAACTTCGGTTTCAACGTCCACACGCATAATGTGCAAACTTGGTGCTTGGGCTTTAAGTTTAACGCCACATTTGTTGCCTTGACGCATAATTTCTGGCTCTTTAAGTTCCATTTCACTCATTGTTGGCACAACCACGCCGTAACCAGTTTCTTCAACTTGCTTTAATGCTTCACTGATTTTGTCATACTTGCGTTTTGCGTAAGTTAAATCTTTAAGTGAATTTACAAGTTCATAGTCGTCTTTAATCTCTGTGCCACATTGTTCACTTAACACTCGATAGAACAAGCCGTCCTTTGGCACAACTTCAAAAGTGATAGAGCCTTCACCCATTTGCACTTCGTTGTTCAAAATAGGTTCAAAAGCATCACTTGTTTCAAACAAAACTTTGCTTGGATTATAGTTGCCAATTTTATCAACATTATCAATAGCACTAGACACATTATCTAAAATCTCTTTGATTGTTGGGTTTTCAATAGGCAATGGTTTAAGCCATCTTGGCATTTTTATATTAACCACTTCAAGTGGAAATTCTTTTAAAATTTCAGCCATAATTTTATCAACATCTTCCTTTTCTAAATTATTAACATTAATCGGCAAAACTGGTGTTTGATACTCTTTTGCCAAATCAAGTGCAAGTTTGTTCACTTGTGCATTTGTTGGAGTGGCAGTGTTAAGCACCACAACAAAAGGTTTGCCAGTTGCTTTAAGTTGAGCCACCGTGCGTTTTTCCGCATCAACAAAATTTGCACGTGGAATATCGCCAAAACTACCGTCAGTGGTCAATGCAATGGCAATGGTCGCATGTTCATTAATCACCTTTTCTGTGCCTATGCTTGCCGCTTGTGCAAATGGAATTGCTTGTTCAGTCCAAGGTGTTTTAACATATCGTGGTTTGTCGCCGTCAGTTGCACCAACTGCCCCATCAACCATAAAACCAACCGAATCAATCAACCTAACTGATAATGTTGTATTGTTAATTTTAATCTTTACTGCTTCCGCTGGCACAAATTGTGGTTTGGTTGTCATAACCATTGCACCTGCACTGGCTTGTGGCATTTCGTCCACTGCACGTTCTCTATCGTGTTTGTTTGTTATGTTACCCACAACAAAATTTTGCATAAATTTTTGAATAAATGTAGATTTTCCACACCTCACTGGACCAACAACACCTATGTAAACATTGCCATCTGTGCGTTTTGCAATGTCGGTATAGATGTTAGCAATTTTTTCCATTTTTATCCTCCATACCCTAATTTATGTGATGGTGTATGTATTTAGAACTTTTGAAAAAAATTTTATTCATCTAAAATTAAGATGCATTTTTAAACTGCAAACCAGCCAGTTTAAAAGGCAGATAAAAGTGCTTGTAAATCGCTTGGTTTATATATTTTTATAAAAAACAAAGACAACTTTGCTTATAAACTCAAAAAGGATATATTATTTTTTTTAAGGTTAAAAAATATTGAATTTTGTTCAGTTTCATTTAACAGCCAACCATATTTTAAACATGAACAAATTTTGGTTTTTTTTAGCAAACAAAAACCCAAAACCCCCTTGACAACTGGCTATAATTTGATATAATGCAATCACTGAAAAGTTTAAGGAGTTCTTATGAGAAATTTAGTTAACTGCAATTATGAAAGATTGCAAGACGAAACTGCCAGTCGCGAACCAATGATCAGACGTGACAACAAAAAATTACCTTACGACCGCGTAAGACTTGTGCAAGAAAACGGCAAGTATTCAAGTAAACAAAGTGATAAAAGCCGTGCAATTTCACGTGCTCAACGCCTTCGTCACAAATTTGAGGCAGAAGAATTTGCAAATTTAATTGCAGAAGAAGAACAATCTATTGAAGAAGATTTCAACATTGATTAACTTTTCAAGATTGATTAACTTTTCAAGATTGAAAAAAGCACTCAACCGAGTGCTTTTTTGCTATCCTTTTTATTTTACATATTAATTAAACTATAAAAATTTATCTCATAATTATAATTATTAATTTTTGGCTTTGTCACCTAAATTAAACGCTTTTAATATTTCATCCAAACTCATTGTTGGGTGCAACGCTTCAATAAGTAATTTGACGCCAAGGCTTCACAAATTGCTTCAATTTCGCTTTTAATTTTTGGCTTTGTCGCCCAAATTAAACGCTTTTAATATTTCGTCTAAACTCATTGTCGGATGCAACGCTTCAATAAGTAATTTGACGCCAAGGCTTCACAAATTGCTTCAATTTCGCTTTTAATTTTTGGCTTTGTCGCCTAAATTAAACGCTTTTAATATTTCGTCTAAACTCATTGTTGGATGCAACGCTTCATTGAAGTCAAAGCCAGAACTTGACGCATTGTTGATTAAATTATCGGTTGGGCCGCCACGTTTAATATCTCCGCCTTCGTCCTTTTTGGTATCCATTGCTTGAATAATATTGTGCAAAAGTTTTTTGATAGGGTCGTCAACCACAGTTTGTTTTTTTATATCAACGCTTACGCCGTCAATATTGTTATCTTTAAGCCCTTCATAAACCAAATTTTTAAACTTTTCACTCATATCTTTCAACTTCATATCTTGTTTAAGTTCAGGGTAACGAGCATAAAGTTCGTTAACAATTTGTTCCATCCTTAAATACATCAAACGGCTACGTTGAATATCAAGTGAATACAACTTTTTGCGTGATTGTTCAAGTTGATTAGCGTGTTCCATACTGGCAATAATAGCACTTGAAATTGACTGTTCTTTTGCTTTAAATTCATCAATCACAACTTTTTGCCTTGCATTGATTTGTTGCAATTCTCTAACCTTTGCTTCCAAGGTTGCAATGCGGGCATTAAGTTCGTTAGTTCTGTCCATTTTTATTTCTCCTTTTTGCCAAAATAAGGTTGATTGTGAAATAGCCTATAAACCACACAACCAAAAGCACAATCATAAGCCACAACTCAATTAAATGTTGAACAAATAATAGCACAATCAAACCAAAACCTAAAAACAAAATAAATAATTTAATTTGCAATTTATCTTTAAAATAAATAGCAGTAACCAAACTTGCAAGTGCAAAAGCAAACAAATAATAAGGCCAAAACTGGTTAATATCCCAATTCCAAAATCTATCACCAATTTTAGATAAAATGTTAAGCACACCACCCAAAAGTGACACAATGCCTATATACAAACTGCTATCCATTTTAA
The DNA here is from genome assembly GCA_934777435.1 of uncultured Clostridia bacterium. Classification (GTDB taxonomy): domain Bacteria; phylum Bacillota; class Clostridia; order Christensenellales; family UBA1242; genus Onthoplasma. The sequence goes on along the minus strand of CAKVNK010000002.1, from coordinate 292,387 downwards.
GTGAAAAGCCACGGATTATAAGCAACAAGCCAATCAAAATCAAAGATGCCGGAAAACTATATGTGAAAAAGTTAATATTCACTGGCAGTGGCAAAAAATCCAAGATAAAGCAAATCACGTTAACAATCAAAAGTGTGAAATATAAAATTTTAGACTTTTTCCCCATTTCCTTTCCTTTTCCTTATCAAATTACAAATTAATATTGTCACACCGACAACCAAAATAATCACGCTTATCAGTTGAGAAACACGTATGCCCGAGTTACCAATATAAAGTGAATCACCACGCAAACCTTCAATAAGCCCACGCCCTAAACCATACCAAACCAAGTAAAGCCCAAAGTTTGTGCCGTTTATTTTTGCTTTGTCAATCACACGCAGAAGTATAAACATACCAATCAAATTCCACAAACTCTCGTAAAAGAAAGTTGCATAATGCCACTCTCCGTCATGAATAATGCTGATAGGAAAAATTTTAAGCCCTTCAATCACAACTTCCGCACCATAGCAACAATGCCCAAAATAGCAACCTATTCTGCCAATGGCTTGACCTAATGCCACACCTACAACCACCACGTCAGCCAAAGCCAAAAAGTTCTTTTTAAATATCAAGCAGTATAAGGCAACACCTATTGCACCACCAATGATTGCACCATAAACAGCAATGCCACCGTCCCAAATACGCCAAAACTCTGCAAAGGTGTAGTTGTGTGTGTAAAACACGCAATAATAAATGCGTGCACCTAAAATAGCAAGTGGAAACACAAACAATGCAAGCATCCAAATATCGTCATTTTTAAACCCACGTTTTTTAGCAATACGTGCAGAAAGCAAAAGCCCAAAAAGCATACCTAATGCTACAAGTATGCCGTAAAAAGTAATTCTAAAACTGCCAATGTTAAAACCTTCTGGTGGGTCTAATAACCATTTCATACCTTATAATTATATCAAAAGCCAGCTAAAAAGCAAGCAAATTGCCCGCCAGTGAGAAATAGTGCAAAAAATTGCAAACTTGTGTATTTTTATCCAAATTTTTTCGTTTTAGGTTAGATTACCAGTTAAAATCAAATTCAAATAAACAAAATCACGCTCACAAACATAAATGTTAATATGAAATATTTTGGCACTGATGGTATCCGCGGTATAGTGGGTGAAAAATTAAATGAACAACTGATAAAAAAACTTGGCAAAGCCTTGGTTAGGTTTTATAAAACACACAATTTACCAGCCAATCTTATAGTAGGCAACGACACACGCCAAAGCAGTGATTATATCCTTGCTGTGTTGCAAACAATTTTGCTTGCAGGTGGAATTGAAGTGCACAATATAGGCATATGTTCCAGCCCATGTTTGGCATTTTTAACACGTAAACATAGGTTTCCACTTGGGCTTATGATATCCGCTTCTCACAACCCAAAAGAATATAACGGACTTAAATTTTTTAATATTAATGGCGAAAAGGTGGCGGATAGTTTCGAGCAAGAGATTGAAACATATATGGATAAACCTTATAAATTGCCAGCCACAAATTTTGCCACCTGCAAAAACGCCTTTAACTTAAAAGCCGACTATGTTTCAATGCTTAAAAGCCTTAAAAAAGTGGAATATCCTTGCATTTTAGATTGTGCTTCTGGCGGTTCAAGTGAAATTGCAAGGCAAGTTTTTGGTAGCACAAAAATTATAAACGCCAACCCAAATGGTGAAAATATAAATGTTAACGCAGGTTGCACACATATTGAAGAACTTGCCACCCTTTGCCAACAAAAAGGCTTGATAGGTTTTGCCTTTGACGGTGACGCCGACCGTGTTATGGCAGTAGACAAAACTGGTACTGTTTTAGACGGCGACAAAATTTTGTATATATTAAGCAAATTCTATTTAAAATCTGGGCAAAGTGTGGTTGGCACAATCAACACAAATTCAGGTTTGGCCGAAGCAATAAGCAAACACAATTTAAACCTTGTGCGTGCCAGCGTTGGCGATAAACGTGTTTATGAGCAAATGTTAAAACACCACTCCATGCTTGGCGGTGAAGAATCTGGGCATATCATAATAAAAAAATACACAAACACTGGTGACGGCATTTTAACTGCAATATGTTTAATGAATATTTTGCATTTAACCGGGCTAAATTTTGCCGACTTACTGACTGGTTATACCGAGTTTGCCACGGCAAAACAAAATATTAAACTAACAAAACCTTTTTCAACAACGCAAGATATAAAATTACTGATTGATAAATACACTTCCGACAATGCACGCATTGTTATCCGTCCAAGCGGGACTGAACCAGTTTTGCGTTTGCTTGTTGAACATAAAGACAAAAAAACCGCCACCCAAATGCTTGAAAGGCTTGTTTATAACATAAAACTGCAACAACAATAGCCTGTCGTTCACATATTTTAAAGCGTTCCGTTTTATATGGTTATATATTTATTTGTCCCAATTCATAACACTGCCCACCACCAGTTAATTTTCATCAATAAATTCAAAAAAACATAAAACTAACCGATCACTTATAACCACAAACCGACAATCGCATTTTTCACACAAATTTGATTTATCAGCCAACAAATTTTATCAACCAACCGATATTAATTTGGCGTTTCAATATGTGTGTGATATAATATTTTTATGGATTACGTATTAGATAAAAGTTGGAGCAACGCCCTTTCCACAAGATTTGATAAAGATTATAAACAACACTTGTTCAGTTGGCTTAACAGTGAGTATGCCAGCAAAACTGTTTATCCACCCAAAGCGGAAGTTTTTAATGCACTTAACCTTGTGCCTATCAATCAAGTTAAAGTGGTTATTATTGGGCAAGACCCATACCATACAGAAGGTCAAGCACATGGTTTAGCATTTAGTTGTCACAATGGAACTCCACAACCCAGCCTTAGGAATATTTTTAAAGAAATTCATGAAGATTTAGGTTTAACAATGAGTGATTGCACGGATTTAACTGCATGGGCACGCCAAGGTGTGGTGCTTTTAAACACAAGTCTAACAGTTATAGCCCACCAACCAGCCAGCCATGCAAACGATTTGTGGCATACTTTCACAAAAAAGGTTATTGAAATTTTAAACGAGCAAAACCAACCTATTGTATTTATGCTTTGGGGCAACCACGCAAAAAGTTTTTTACCAATGTTAAACAACCCAAATCACCTTGTTTTGCAATCTGCACACCCTAGCCCATTTTCAGCATATAACGGGTTTTTCGGTTGCAAACATTTCAGCAAATGCAACCAATTTTTAGTTTCACATGGTGTCAGCCCTATTGATTGGCAAATATAAAATTTAATTCAATTTGATTGACAATCTTTATCCTATTATATATAATAAAGGCATTATGGGTTTACTATCATTTATTATAGCAGTTATTATTATCAGCAAAATTATTCTACCTATCAAGATGTAGAAAGCGTTTTGCTGTTTAAAATGTCAGCCTAACGCTGGCATTTTTTTAAAATTAAGGCAAATTAAAATTTAAAAATCTTAAAATTTAAAGAAAACTAGAATCTTTAACAAGAAAAACTTAAAGGAGATTATATGAAAAAAGAACAAGGCAATTTAAATTATGTTGCAATGGAAGAAGAAGTTTTAAACTTTTGGCAAAACAATGATATTTTTGGCAAATTAAAAGCAAAAAACAAACAAACTGGCAAATATTATGCAACTCTTGACGGCCCTATAACCGCCAACTATATTATGGGTTTACACCATGCTTACAACCGCACTTTTAAAGACGCTATGATTAAGTTTGCAGCCCTTGAAGGTTGCGACCAACACTATCAAAACGGCTTTGACGCACACGGCTTGCCAGTTGAATTGCGTGTTGAACGTGAACTTGGGCTTAACAGCAAAAAGGAAATTGAACAATACGGCATTGGCAAATTTGTTAGTCAATGTATGCAAACTGTGGATAAATATTCTGCAATGCAAACACAAAGTTCAATTCGTCTTGGTCAATGGATGAATTGGGACGATAGCTATTACACAAACAGTGATAATAACATCACCACAATTTGGTATTTCTTGAAAAAATGTCAAGAAAAGGGCTACATTGCAAACAGTCATCGTATTATGCGTTGGTGCACACGTTGTGGAACAAGTTTAAGTGACCATGAAATGAGTGATGCAGACGCTTATCAAAACGACACCTGCCTTGCAATCTTCTTTAAATGTCCTATCAAAAACAGCAACAACGATATTTTGGTGTGGACAACCACTCCTTGGACATTAACTGCCAACGTTGCAGTTGCTGTCAACCCTGAATTTGACTATAACATTGTTAAAGTAAAATCACAAAACCGCAACATTATCGTTTGTTCCGACCTTATGAAAGTGCTTAAAGATGATGTTGTTGAAATTGTTAAAACTGTTAAAGGTGCTGATTTAGTTGGTTCAACTTATGAAACCTGCTTCCCAGACCTTAGCGAACAACAATTTGAACACAAAATTGTGGCATGGAACGAAGTTCAAAAAACCGAAGGCACAGGTGCTGTTCATATTGCTCCAGGCTGTGGTGATGCGGACTTTGAACTTGGCAAAAGTTTAGGTTTAAAACAAATTTGCCCTATCAATGAATCTGGCATATATTATGATAATTTTGGTGTATTTGCTGGCAAAAATGCAAATTGCGATGAAACACGTGATTTTGTGTTTGATTTAATGAAGCAAAATGGCAAACTTTATTACACACATAAATACACCCACAGTTACCCACACTGTTGGAGATGTAAAAACCCACTCTTGTTCCGTTTGGTTGATCAATGGGTTATCAAAATGGACGAATTGCGTCCACAATTAATTAAAGCAATCGAACCAGTTGAATTCCAACCAGACTTTATGAAAAAGCGTATGTTAGACTGGCTTAACAATATGGGCGACTGGGCAATTTCTCGTTCTCGTTATTATGGCTTACCATTGCCTTTCTACCCTTGCCCACACTGCGGTAAATTAACAGTTGTTGGCAGTTTAGAAGAATTTGAACGCCTTTCAAGCAAACAAGAAGTGGAAGCATTACCACACTTGCACCGCCCTTATATTGACGATATTAAAATCAGTTGTCCACACTGTGGTCACAAGGTTAGCCGTATCAAAGAAGTTGGCGACTGCTGGCTTGACGCTGGTATCACACCTTTCAGCACAAAACATTATTTTGACGATAAATCTTTCTTTGAAAAGAACTTCCCAATAGAGTGCGTGATTGAAGGTAAAGAGCAAATCCGTTTGTGGTTCTATAGTTTGCTTGTAATGAGCGTTGTTTTAACTGGCAAAGCACCTTACAACAAAATTGCAACCACACCTATGTTGTTGGACCAAGAAGGCAAAAAACTTTCAAAATCAAGCCCTAACAATATCCCACTTGACACAGCATTTAAAGAAATCGGTGCAGATATTATCCGTTACAACTTTGTTGCCACTCCACTTATCAATGATGTTAAGTTTGGTCGTGACACTTGTGACGAAGTTAAACGTAAATTGCTTGGTCTTTGGAACGCATATATCTTCCTTAACACCTATGCATGCTTGGATAAACCTGATTTAACAAACTTTAAACCAGAAGAAAGCCAATTAACATTTATGGATAAATGGCTTATCAATCGTGTTAATGAATTTACATTAAACGCTGAAAACTGCTATAAAGGTCAAGATTTTGGTGGCGTAAGTAAAGACTTTGAAGTTTTAGTTGACGAACTTACCAACTGGTATATCCGTAACAACCGTCGCAGATTCTATAAAAGCGAAAATAATGTTGACACAACCAACGCATATTTCTGCCTTAACTATGCACTTAAAAATATTGCAATGGCAATGTTCCCTATTGTTCCATTTATCAGCGAATATATTTGGCAAAATGCAGTGCGTGAGTTAGATAAAAACGCAACCGAAAGTGTGGCTTTAAACGGCTTTAAAGTTGCAGAATTTAAAGTAGCAGATTGTGGCTACACTGCAAAAACTGATATTGTGCGTAACATTTTCACAATGGCAAGCAAACTCAGAAACGAAAATCAAATCAAAGTTAAACAACCACTTAAAACCATGTATATCAATGGCAATAAATTGGTCGCAGAAGCAGTTGATTTGTACCGTGACATTATTGAAAGTGAACTTAACATTAAAAATGTGGTTATGGAACATGATAACAGCAAATTTAATGTTGAACTTTTAAACCTTGACTTCCGCAAAGCAGGCGCAGTGCTTAAAGGTGACGTGCAAAAGGTTAAAAACTATTTAGTTAACGCAACCGATAATGAAATGGCTGAATATGTAAACGGATATAAAAACGGCAACGTTAATATAAAAGAATTTACAAACCTTAGCCCAGAACTTTTTGTGCTTTCAACAAAGGCAAAAGACGAATTTGTTATAGCAAACGAAAACGATATTACAGTTGTGCTTGACATCACCCTTGACCGCAACCTTATGCTTGAAGGTTTAGCACGTGAACTTATCCGTGCTTGCCAAGTTATGCGTAAGGAAGCAAACTTTAATGTTGACGATAGAATCAATGTTGAGTTTGCAACAACTGGCACAGATTTAACTGAAATTTTAAACACATACTTAAACAAAATCAAAGCCGAACTTTTGATTTTAAATGTTGGTGAAATTGCAAAACCTGAAAAGGTTTCAACAGTTGAAATTGGTGACGAACAAATCACAATCAAAATGGCAAGATAATAAAAGCCAAACGCAATATTACAACAAAAATTTAATTGAATTGCTAAATCATTTTTAGATTGTTATAAACTGATTTTAAATAAAAACTTAACTCAAATTTAAAATTTAATTTGAAACAAAATTAAATATTACTAAACAAAAAATCCACAAAAAATGTGGATTTTTTAATTTTTTATTGAATTTTTATCAATTTTTTATTATTTTTTTCATTAATTTAATTAAATTATAATTATTTTTTGTGTTTATATTTATTTTTTCTATTTTTTTAACAATTAATTATTACCAACATCAACAGTTTTTTCAACCAAATTATCTTCAACAATTTGATTTTCACATTTAACTTTTAAAGCAAAGTCTTTATTAACTTTTGCTTCAAGTTTAGCATAATCATCAGGGTCTGCAATTTTAAATTGTTCAAGCAAATGTACAACTCCAACAGGTCTAACCAATTTGCGATGTTCAACTTTTTCTAACTTTGAAAGCAACATTAAATTGTTAAGATAAGCCAATTTATTTTCAAACGCTTTTGAAAGTCTATCTTTATATTTTTTAAAAGTTTTTGCAAAAATTTCTTTTTCTTCTGCTGATTTTGAATTGTCATTTTCATTTGTTTTTAGTTGCATATCAATATAGATTTCGCCATATCTTTTAAGCCTTACCAAATTTTCAACGCTATAAAAATAATGCCTTACCTTTTTCTTACGTAGCCTTCCTTCAACCTTTTCAAGTTTGTCAAAATATAGGTCATATAACTTTGGCTCAAAAAACATATGGTCAAGTTGTGTTACCTGCACTTGAAAATAGCCAAGAAAAGCATAGTAATTTTCAAATATCTTTACAGCCTGCGCTTCTGTTTCTGCTGTTGGCACAATAACCTCATCTTCTCTGTATTCGTTTTCAATCTTCATAATATTCCGCCTTTAGAAATCGTGATATTTTGTTAATTAGTCTTACCACTCGTTTGCTTGCACAACAGCCACTGAAAACTGTTTACAATGTGAAATGCTAACATCAACACTTTCCACATTTTTTTGTTTTAAAACCTTTTTTAAATATGGTGTTTCATTTATGTATGGCTTACCTGATTCAGTGTGCAAAACTTCAATTTGTAAATAATCAACATCAGTATCCAACGCTTTCACAAACGCCTCTTTAACACAAAAGAAGCCTGTTAAATGTTCTAAATAGTTTTCATATTCTTTTGCATATTTCATTTCATTTTCAGTGAACAATCTTTTTAAGCCTTCGTCTAAATAATGTTCAAATCTTGTTGTGCTTTCAAAATCTATACCTATCATAATATTTCCTTTTATATTGTGTTTAAACTTATTAAAGTAATAGCAAAACATTTATTTTTAAATCAAATAAATTATCAATAATAATTAATCAAAATAATAAAAATATTAATTAAAATTCAATTATATTGCTATTTTTTAGGTTTTTTATTAATATTTTTTAATTTTTTAATAAATTTTTATCAATTATTAATTCACAAATACTTCTTTTATTTACAAATACAATTATCAATTAATTCACTCATCAAAAGATTCATATTCAAAATGATAATCGTTAAGCACTTGTCCAATAGTGTTCCAATTATAACCTTTTGTTAACAAATGACGCATAACTTTTTCTTTTGTTTTTTGATTTAGTGGTTTGTTTTTCAAAAACTTTTGAACAGATTTTTGGCAACCTTCAAAGTCGTCAAAATCATCTAAACACTCCGACACAATTTGTTTATCAACACCAAAGCCAAACAACTTTTGCTTTAATTTGTTGGCACTAAAATTTGGGTTAGATTTTATATAGTTAACTGCAAAATTTTGGTCATCAATCAAATGATACTCTTTTAATTTTTCAACAACAGAATTTATTGTTTTTGTTTTGAATTCTTTTTTATAAAGATAGTCCCTAATTTGCTTTTCAGTTTTCATGCTAGACGATAAATATTTTGCTATCATATTAAAAGCAATTATCTGGTTGCTTTCTTCCACTGCTTGCCAAAATTTTTGTTCATCATATTGCCCCACTGCAATACCAAATTTAACAATTATATCGCTGTGAATTTCATGTTCACAAAAACTATCTTGCACAATAAATATGTTTGTGTTTTTGCTTGATTTAACTTTTAATGAATATATTTCCATATGTTCATATTACCACAATTTAACAAATTTGTTAATCAAAAGTTCAATCAATAATCAATATTTACATTTCGTTTTTTAACTTTCACGATTAATATATTTAATCTCTATTTCATTACACCCGCATATAAAAAAATTTAAAAAATTAATGAAAGTTTGTTATTTGTTACAAAAAAACACAGCGTTATGCCATGCTTTTATTTTTTATTTTAAAATAATGATTCTTGTGTGTAATGCTCATCAACATCATCAACATTATCATCAACAAGTTTGTTGACCTTTTGGCCAACTTTTTGGAGATTTGAATAATCATCATAAGATTTTGTTATAGAATCAATATACACATCTCTAGAAGCAATTTGGCGTTGATGAGTGTATGGGTCTTCATCATAGTTTGTCATACAAATTTTTTCTCCATCAAAATCAGAAACGACGTCTGCCCAATTTGCCACATAAATCAATTTGCCGTTTTTGTTGTAAAAATAAAATGAATAACCCTTTTCCATTTTTATCAAACCGTGACTAAATTTAGAACACTGGTTGAATTCAAAAGGAACAACCAAACTTCCGTTAGACTTTATAAGCCCTACTTTTTTAGATGCATACACAGCATACAAGTTTTCACCAACCGCAACTATTCTATCAGCAACTGGTGGATAGACAATATTGTTGTCATCATCTATCAACATTTGGTAGTTACCAAGGGTTTCAATTTTCATACAAACCACCTTATACGTTTTCTTGTGTTTTAACTGTTGGTATGATAACACACAACCATAGTTTTGTCAATACACTTTATCATTTTAATTCTAATAAATCACATTATAAAATTTCACACAAAACTTAAACCAAAAGTTTAAACTTGTGTCACTATTTGCTTTTAAAATTTCAGTTTAAGTGTTATCATAATTTTATATTTAGGGGGATATATGAAAATTAAAAAAATAACAGCATATGAAGTTATCGACAGCCGTGGCAATCCAACTGTTGAGTGCCAAGTTGTTTTACAAAATGGCGTAACTGCAACTGCCATCGTTCCAAGCGGTGCTTCCACTGGTGAACGTGAAGCATTGGAATTGCGTGACGGCGGAACAAGGTTCCATGGCAAAGGCGTAACAAAAGCAGTTAACAATGTTAACAAAATTATTGCAAAACACATTGTTGGTTTACCAGTTGAAAACCAACAAGTTATCGACCAAACAATGTTAGACCTTGATGGCACAGAATTCAAAACAAACCTTGGGGCTAACGCAATTTTATCTGTAAGTTTAGCCTGTGCACGTGCTAACGCAATCAACAAAGGCAAACATTTATACAAAACTCTTGGCAAAGGCACAAAATTGCCAGTTCCTATGATGAACGTTATTAATGGCGGTGCTCACGCTGATAGCAATGTTGACTTTCAAGAATACATGATTGTTCCAGTTGGTGCAAAAACTTTTGCAGAAGCAATGCAAATGGCAAGTGAAACATTTGTTGAATTGAAAAAAGTTCTTAAACAGATGAAATATCCAACCGCTGTTGGTGATGAAGGTGGTTTTGCTCCCAACTTCAAAAACAACGAACAACCACTTGAAGCCATTGTCCAAGCAATTCAAAATGCTGGTTACACACCAAAAACAGACATTGCTATTGCCATGGACGTTGCAGCAAGTGAATTTTATAACAAAGAAACAAAACTTTATGAATTAACCAAAAGCAAATCAGGCAACAAAACAACTGCCGAGATGATTGATTGGTATGCCGATCTTATCAAACACTACCCTATCATTTCTATAGAAGACCCACTCAGTGAAAACGATTGGTCAGGTTGGGCAAAAATAACCAAAAAATTAGGCAACAAAATTCAGATTGTTGGTGATGACGTGTTTGTTACAAACCCTAAAATTTTGGCAGAAGGCATCAAAAAAGGTGTTGCAAATGCCATTTTAATCAAACTTAACCAAATTGGCACATTAACAGAAACACTTGAAACTATCCGCCTTGCAAAAGAAAACGGATATAACACAATTATTTCTCACCGCAGTGGCGAAACAGAAGATACATTTATTGCAGACCTTGCAGTTGCTGTAAATGCCGGTCAAATCAAGTCTGGTTCAATTTGCAGAACTGACCGTGTTGCAAAATATAATCAACTTATCCGCATCGAACGTGAACTTGGCAAAAAGGGAGTTTATAGCAAATGATAGTTTCAATAGATGGCCCAGCAGGCAGTGGTAAATCAACAGTGGCTACTCTGCTTGCACAAAAGTTGGGATATTCACATTTTAATTCTGGTGCATTATATCGCGGTTTAACCGCATACGCAATTCATCATAATTTAGATATTCAAAGCAATGTTGCAAAATTGTCAGCATTAACTTTAACAACTAACTTTGTTGGCGATAATCAACGAGTGTTTGTTGACGGAATAGACTATACTGCCCATCTGCGTGATAATGAAGTGAGTGAATTAACACCACTTGTAAGCAAATTTAAAGAAATCCGTGAATTAGTAGATGCTTGTCAACGCAAGTTCGCATTGAGTCACAATGTTGTTATTGAAGGCAGAGATATAGGCAGTTTTGTTTTTCCAAATGCGGAATATAAATTCTATTTAGATTGCAGTGTTGATGTTCGTGCTGAACGCAGACACAAAGAAGAAGTTGCAAAAGGTAACAATATTTCATACGAAGAAATCAGGCAACAAATAATTGAAAGAGATAGGTTTGACAAAACAAAACCGCTTGCCCCACTTGTGGTGCCAGTTGGTGCAGTTATCATTGACAGCACATCGAAAACCGCTGAGCAAGTGGCAGAAGAAATGTTAAAAACAATAAAACATCGTGCTTAATTTAAACATAAAAAGCCAACTTTTCAAAAAGTTGTAGGTCATCAAATTGATAACTATTCATAATCAAAAGAAGCAAATAAAATAAACCAATTCTGTTTGCAAACTATAATCAATTTAGTTTATTGTTAAACATAATCAAAAACAGGACTTGTCCTGTTTTTTGTTGCACAGTATATCAATATCAACTTATAAAGTGTTAAGAAAAGCCTGTCGAAGATGTTGATAATGTTGCTATATAATTATTATAAAAAAATAGTTGCTATATAATTATTATAAAAAAATAAATAAAACCAGTTAAAAAAATAAAATTTTAAGTAAAAAACATAAACAATGACAAAATTTAATAAAAAAGTGGCAATTTTTAACCAGGGTTATGCAATTTTAAATATAAATTTTATATTTAGGTATTGACAAGCCCGTTTTTGAGTGATATTATAACGCCCGGCTAAGGAAACAAGGCAAAACAGACACAAAACAAGCACCCAAATTCGACAAAATTATAAAAAAAACCGCTTATTGTATGCTTATTTTACACAATTTAACAGGGTTAAATAAATATTTTTTTAAAATTGGGTATTGACAAACTGGCAAACCTGCCTTATACTTAACACCGTAATCAAAGGGGGACCTATGAACACAATTAATATTCAACAATTTATCGCTATGTGTAATGACTATATTGCTGACAGTTCAGCAAATTCTTTAAGTGCATTTTTGTTAGGCACAGGTTATATGCAACCAACAAGCAACGGCATAATTTTTTCAAGTAATATCGCAATAAGTGCAGACAAAGTTAACAATGCAAAATTAAATATACCTGCTTCATTTGCTGCAAGCCAAGACGGTAAATCAAAGATTAAAGAAATGGTTGAGTTTGTGGCTTACCATGCACAAGAAATTACTGACACCGAAGTAACAAACAAAAATGAGTTTGTTTGCAATTTAGCAACAGCATTAAGCACTGAACGTACAACCATCAATATTGAAAAGAATGCCTATGATACTTTGGCTAGTTCAGACTTTCAATTATACAATCCACAAATGAGCATACCAAAATCACACCCTAAAAGAAGTTTTTGGATCAAAAGAGTTGGTATCCCTGCAGCAGTGGCCGCTGGCATTGCTGGTATCACATATGGAATTTTAAGCGCAACACCTATCGCATCAAACTCTTCATATTTCTCACCAGACTCTTGGGCTTCATTTGCTCAATGGACATCAAATGCAGCAGTTGTCGCAGCAGCAGGTTCTGCAGGTTTCACACTTATTTCAAAAGCAATTACACGTGCCCACTATAAAAAATACTGTCAAAATGGTAAAAACATTGAAAGTATTGTTAACGGTGGAGATGTGGAATCATTAACTCAGTTATACAATAACGATTTACCTTTAAAACTTAGAGAATTAATGACAAAATTACGCAAAAGCAACAGCAAAATCATTAGATTAAAAGAAGGCAACTGGTTCCAACGTAACATCGCTTGTTACTTCCAAAGAAAAATGCATCGTAATCAATTATGGGCTTTAGCATCATACGCTGAATACTTACGTGAATATATGTCAAAACTTGAAGAAAATAAAGAATCAACTTTACCAGCCGTTCCAAAAGCAGTTCAACTTTTAATGTCTTACATTGATTCAAACGTTTCCTTAGATATTCGTGATAACTTTGAAGCAAGTTCCGACCCTTATTTGAAACTTGAAAACATCGACATTTATTCAACCATCGCAAGAGGTTTGGCTAAAAAAGATGATTTAAGCAAAGTTAAGTCTGAGTGTTATAAATTAATGTCTAAATTAACATTGGACCGTTTTAAAACAACAGCAGACAGCGCAATGTTAGGCTTGGTAAGAACTTTACCTGAAGTTGAGTTACCAGAAGTTGCTGATGGCGAAACATCCCTTACACCTGATTCAGACAAACCATCTGAGGACGCATCAAAAACAAATAATCAAACACAAACTCAATCAAACATATCAAAAAATCCAACACCTGTAACAACATCTACACAACGTAAATCAGTTACTAGAACAGCATTAGAAAGATTAAAAGTTACAGCATACAAAAAGAAATATAAACTTGCTTTCACAAGCGCAGATGGTGACAAACGCAATTTAGAGATTGCCCGCACAGGTGACGCAACAACTGACAATATCGCTCTTGGAGCCGCTGTTCAAAAAATTATGGGTGCTGAAGCAGTGCAAATTAAAAACACTGATTTAGACACAGTGGTTGATAATCAAGAAGAATCACAAAATGAACAACAAGTTAACATCTAATCAATTTTGTTAAAAAATATAAAAAACATTAAAAAAACCACCTAAAATGGTGGTTTTTTTATTTCTTTATTACAAATAATATAAAATTTTTGATTTTATATAAGATTTTTGCCGTTGCGTTTGAGAATAAAAACACAAATGTAAAACTATTTTAAAAGTTAAAACTTGATTAATAGTTTTGTTTTTCCATTTCAAAATATGATTGTGGATGATTGCAAACTGGGCAAACTTTTGGTGCTGTTTTGCCGATATGTTTATGCCCACAATTACGGCACACCCACACCACAACTTCCTTTTTTACAAAGCATTTTTTCTTGCTAACATTTTCAATCAAAGCATTATATCTTGCTTCATGTTCTGCTTCAATTTTTGCAACGCCTTCAAACAATTTTGCAATTTCTGCAAAGCCTTCTTTTTTAGCGATTTTAGCAAATTCTTTATACATATCTGTCCACTCATAATTTTCACCGGCGGCAGCATCTTTAAGATTTGTTAAAGTGTCTGGCACTTCACCATCGTGCAAAAGTTTAAACCAAATTTTTGCATGCTCTTTTTCATTATCCGCAGTTTCAGTGAAGATTGCAGCAATTTGTTCATACCCTTCTTTTTTTGCCTTGCTTGCATAGAAAGTGTATTTATTTCTTGCTTGACTTTCACCAGCAAATGCTGTCATCAAATTCTTTTCAGTTTGAGTTCCTTTCAATTCTTTCATAATTTCCCCTTTTGTTAAAGTTTAGTTCTAGCAAATGTGAACACTATATCTAAATCTAAGATTTATAATGAATTCACATATACGTGTACATATTGTTATTGTACAACTTGAGCATTTTAAAAGCAAATAAATTAAGGCACATTTTAAACAATAACGCCCATGTTAACCATCATTTAAGTCTATCTTTTTTCCTTATCATACCTTTTTCTTTACCATTATTTAATGGTGTGTAGTAACGCCTATTTTTCAATTTATCCGGTAAATATTGTTGTTTAACATAGCCACCAAAATCATGTGGATATTTGTATTGTGGTGGGTTTTCAACATCATAATGATAGTTTTTTAAATGTTCTGGCACATTATCGTCTGGATTGAATTTAGCATCTTCTTTTGCTTTGTTCATCGCAACAACAACACTGTTTGACTTTTCTGCTTCACACACATAGATAATCGCATGTGCAAGTGGAATTTCACCTTCTGGCACACCCAAATTTTTAACAGCGTTCATTGCCACCATTGCCATTAAACTTGCATTGCTATCAGCCATACCAACATCTTCACTTGCATGTGCAATAAGACGTCTGCAAATCAAAAGTGGGTCACAGCCTGCTTCAATCAACCTAAAAGCATAGTAGAGTGCCGCATCAGTATCACTGCCACGCAAACTCTTACAAAATGCACTTAACATATCATAATAAGTGTTTTCATCAACAGAAATTACAGGTTGTTGAATACATTGACTTGCAACCAATTTGTCAATATGTATTGCACCATCAAGTCCTGGTTTTGTTGTTGTCACAGCCAATTCAAGTGCGTTATAACAACTGCGTAAATCACCATTTGCAAACATAGCCAAATGGTTTAACGCATCAACATCAATTTTGATATTCATTTTGCCGTAGCCACGTTCCTTATCATTAACTGCAATCAAAATTGCATCTTTAAGGTCGTTTACCGTTAAAGGTAAAAATTTAAACACACGGCAACGGCTAACAATAGCAGGTGTCATGCTGATATGTGGGTTTTCTGTTGTTGTTCCTATAAAGGTAATATAGCCACGTTCAACCGCTTCCAACACACAATCGCTTTGTGCCTTACTCCAGCGGTGACATTCGTCCAAAATCAATATAGTGCTTTTACCAGTTAATTCAAAATTCTTTTTAGCATTTTCAATAACACGTTTTGCATCAGCAACACCGCTTGAAACAGCATTAAGTTTTACATATTCCAAATTTAGTGTGCTTGCAACGATATAAGCAAGCGTGGTTTTACCAACACCTGGTGGACCATAAAAAATGCAACTACCAAGCCTGTTAACCATCAATGCACGTCTTATCAAACTATTTGACCCAACAATGTGTTTTTGCCCTATAAATTCGTTTAAATTTCTTGCTCTCATACGTTCAGCAAGTGGGGTCATATTATAAGCTATTTCTTCGTTTAATTCTTTCATATAATTATTATAGCAAATTTAATTTTGTTTTCAAACTGATTGATTGAAAATGATATGTTTTTGTTTTCCATAAAAATTATAATCTAAACAAAATGTCAAACCATAAAGATTATTTTTCACTTTAATCCCCTTATCGGTCAGTTCAATTTTTAGCACATATTTAACAAATTTAAGATATCTTATCAGACTTTCACAATCAGAAATTTTAAACAAATTGTTAACCAATTCTTGCCCAGCATTTTGCTTTAAAGTCTGTAAATCAAATTGATGTGAATATATGTTCAATTCCACATATCTTAACCATTTTTTGTTTCCCACATTTATTTGAACATTTCCCTTTGCATCAAAAAACAACCAACCATTTTTCTGTTTTATATTTACAATATTTTTTACTTCAATCAACTTGTTATTTTGTTTCAAAAACACTTTGTTATCCATCTCTAAAACCTTACAATCTCCAACAAATATTTTATGCCTAAAATGAGAAACAAAACAGATTTTTTTATCCTTAAATTCAACTTCAGGCAAAGGATAAGTTTTGTTCTGTTTAATATTTAACGCAATCAGTGTGATAGTTATTGTAACAAAATACACAAACAAGCAAACCCAAATCATAAAATAATTTTTACCAACAAGTTTTAAATCAATCAATTTAGATTAAACAAATAATTGACAATTTTGTTTTGTCTTTGTAGAATTATTTTAGTTTAAATGGTAAAAAATTTTATTATTAATTAATTTTATTTTTAAAAATATTTAAAAATTTTGCAAAAAAAATTAAAAAAATACTAAAAATATATACAAAAATACATTAAAATAAGCAAAAATTAATTAATTTTAAAAAAATTTTATTAATTTAAAACTTATAAAAAATCTAATTAGGAGAGATTATGAAAGCAAAAATTGGTATTAATGGTTTTGGTAGAATTGGTCGTCTTATTATGCGTAACAGTGTTGGGCGTGATGATGTTGAAATTGTTGCAATCAACGACCCATTTTTAACACCTGAATATGCTTGCTATTTGTATGGTTATGACACTGTGCATGGTAGGGCAAAAAGTGAACTTAAAGTGGCAACTGAAGGCAATTTAAAACTCAATGGTAAAAAGGTTAAATTCTTTGCAAAAATGAACCCAGAAGAAATAGATTGGGCTGGTGCTGGTGCAGATTACATTATCGAGTGCACAGGCAAATTTACAAATGCTGATGACGCACGCAGGCACTTAAAAGGTGGTGCTAAAAAAGTTATTATCAGTGCCCCTGGCAAAAACTGCCCTACTTTTGTTTGCGGTGTAAATGAAGATAAATATGAACCTACTATGGACGTTGTTTCTAACGCAAGTTGCACAACAAACTGCCTTGCCCCATTGGTTAAAGTTATTGATGATGTTTATGGTGTTGAAGAAGGTTTGATGTCAACTATCCACAGCACAACAGCAACACAATTAACTGTTGACGGTGTAAGCAAAAAAGATTGGCGTGGTGGCCGTGCTGCAAGTGCAAACATTATTCCAAGTTCAACTGGGGCCGCAAAAGCGGTTGGTGAAGTTCTGCCACAACTTAAAGGCAAACTTACCGGTATGAGTTTTAGAGTTCCAACTATCAATGTCAGCGTTGTGGACTTTACTGTTAAACTTAAAAAGCCAACAACATATGAACACATTTGCAAAACAATGAAAAAATACAGCAAGGAAATTATCCCAGATGTGCTTGGCTACACTGATGAACCTGTTGTATCAAGCGATTTTGTTGGAGATAAACATACATGTATCTTTGATGAAAAAGCCGGTATTATGATGAGCCCAACATTTGTCAAACTTGTTGCATGGTATGATAACGAGTGCGGTTATAGTTGCAAATGTCTTGACCTTGTGCATACAATGTTTAAAAAGGATCACAAAACCAAATAACAATTTCTTTCAATAAATATTATAGCAAACAAAAAACTCACAACTATGTGAGTTTTTTAATTTATTAATTGATATTGATTTACGGCTAGATAAATATTTTAACAACTTTATCTTACCCCAAAATCTATAACTATTTGTAAGCAACACTGTTAGCAATTTGCTGATTTAAAATTCTTTAAAACACCTTTATAAATCAACTTTTTGTCTTTAAGTTTTAAGAAGTCAATAGGTTTGATAACCTTTGGCAAATCTTTTGAATTTGATATACCAAAAGCAGCCAAGCAAGTGCGTACAAATTGAGAACAATAGAAACGTTTTTTAGGTGCAATATTTGTTTTAAAAATTGCACAAAACACACCCCAATAGTTATAGTGAAATGCTGATTTATTTTTCTTCATATGTTCAATCAATAATTCAATATTGTGGTATTGCTCATCTGTAACTTTAAGTTCATAGACTACGGCTGTAGTTTTATAAAAACGCTTAAATGTGCCAATATTTTTACCCTCTTGCACAAACCCACCTATAAACGGATTGTAAGGATTTAATCTGCCAAAAGAATACATTTCTTCAAGCGTGGGGTCAAGAGATATTGATGAGTGGTTATATTCAGCCCCAGTGAAAAATTTAAGAACACGTGAAAACATTGTTCCTGTTTGACTGAGAATTAAATAAACACTCTTTTGCTCCATTTGCATAATTATATCACACTCCAACAAAAATCTCAACAAAATAGAAAAATTTTAAATCAGCGTTTACCAATTATATGCCACAATTTGTAAATTTATAAGTTTTTTATCAAATGTTTTAACTTAAATTAACAAAAAAGTTCAGCCTAATATCAAGCTGAACTTGTAATTTTGATGGCGGAGGCTTAGAGATTCGAACTCTAGGTTGCTTGCACAACGCCGGTTTTCAAGACCGGTGCTTTCGACCGCTCAGCCAAACCTCCGCGATGTTTAGAATATAACATATTTTGTTTTGTTTTGCAAGAGATTTTTGCTATTTTTTAACATTTTTATTCTGTTGCTTTAAAAGTTTATCATCACAATATCTTAAATATTTTTAACGTATTAATGATACATTACCCAACTTTTGATTTTTAGACACCCCCTCTCATCACCATTTTAAAATTAAATATTTGATAATTTAAATCAACACAAAAACAATTAACTTTTCAAATTTTTAATGATACAATTATTTTATAGTGTAAAATTAAAATTTTAAAAGGACAATTTATGAAAGAAAATACAAAACAAAAAAATTTAGCATTAAGTTTGGTTATCATTTTGCTTGGCTTGGTTTGCATATTTGCAGGTTGTGCAACAGGTGATGACAATCAATCCACAAAGTTTACAACAAACAGGCAAATAGTATCTATCCCATATGAAGACGGAACAAATTGCTATTATGTTGAAGTTAAGGTTTATACTGACAAAGACATTGTTATCAGCAGTGAAGATTTCACTTACATCCAAGATGGAACAACAAAAACTGCCATTAGTTTTATTAAACAAACAAGAGTAAAATCAACAACCATTAACGGCGTAACAGAAAAAAAGTCTTATGTTTCAGAAACTGGCAAAACTTTTAATTGTGAAACAAAATATATCACAACAGTACAATTGATTATTGAAAATAATAGTCCAATTGATTCAATAAGCTTCAAAGGCAACAAAATAACAAAAACTGAATTATTCAAACAATAAAGCACCACTACAGACATTTGAATTAAGCAAAATTAAACTCAATCAAAACGTATTTTAAAACAAAAAATATGCTTGTTTTGATGTTATAATAATATGACGACCAACACTTATACACATTTTAAAATATGTTGATTTTTTTGATTGAATTTGTTTTTAATCTTGCGGTATAATATTTTTAAGGAGGAAGATATGGACGAAATTAAAGGTTTTTTCAAAAAAGTTAAATGGGACAGCATTATTATTGCAATTTTAACCATTATGGTTGGCATTTTGTGCGTTTGTCTGCCTGACAGTTCAGCAAATGTGCTTTGCATAATTTTCGGCTGTGCTCTTGTTTCTATGGGCGTTGCTGTTATGGTTAGATATTTTGCTTTTGAAAGGATTTTAGGCGGTCAATTATTGATTATGTCTGCAACACTTATCGTTGCTGGTGTTTTCTGTTTGGCAAACCCAGCAGTTGTTCAATCAATTTTAACAGTCGTTTTAGGTTTATTTATTGTTATTGACTCAATCACTTCATTATCTGACAGCATTGATTGTGCACGTGCACACATCTCTGGCTGGTGGGTCTTGATGCTTTTGTCAATCGCAACCGCTTGCCTTGGTGTTGCTGTTATGTTTGCAAAATTCTCAACAGTTATGATTTTTGCAGGTGTAAGTTTGATTGTTGAAGGCATTGTTAATTTTGTTTCAACTCTTGTGTTCAGCCACAAAGTTAAACAAGCAAAAAAGATTTTAACTGAAAAACAAAATGATATTGTTTTGTAATTAATCACAACATTAATTTTTAACACCTTATTATTAAATCTAAACAAGTTGTTATTAAATTGTAATTATATTATTTTAAACATTATCAACTGTTAATATCGTTTATCAAATTAACAACTAGGTCACACACATACATTATTATCTTACCTATTAAAAAAGCAGTCAATATGACTGCTTTTTTGCCACACTCTTTTAAAGTATCATCTATTAAACAAAAACATAAATTTTTATCTTTTTACAATAATTAACGTAAAATATGAAATGGTTTTTAAATGCACTAATCAACTTATACCACTCTATATAGCAATACAATTTGATTAATCTTTAATTTTTTCCCAACTAAATTCCTCTCTACCGAAATGACCAAAACAAGCAGTATTTTGATAGATAGGTTTAAGCAAATCAAGTTCTTTGATAATGTTATCAAGTTCGAAGTTAAAATTTTTGTTAACATAGTCATAAATCAATGAAATATCCACTTTTTCAGTGCCAAAGGTGTTGATATTGATTGCTAAAGGTTTGCTTAAACCTATGCCGAAACATAATTCAACTTCACATTTATCCGCCAAATTATGGGCAACTATATTTTTAGCCACATAACGAGCGTAATATGCCCCAGACCTATCAACTTTTGTTGCGTTTTTACTGCTAAAACAACCGCCACCAACTCTGCCAACACCACCATAAGTATCAACAACAATTTTACGTCCCACGCAACCGCTATCACCAAACGAGCCCCAAATTGTAAATTTACCACTTGGATTAATAATAAACTTAGTATCGCTTAAATATTGTTCAAACTCTTTTAAAGCGACATCAACAACTTGTTGCTTTATTATTTGTTGAATTTCTGTTGTGGTTAAATCTTCACTATGTGAAACTGAAATAAGAATAGTATCTATTCTAATTGGTGTGTTATCAATATATTCCACAGTAACTTGGCTTTTTGCATCGGCAAAAAATTGGTTATGTGTTTGTCTAAATGTTTCATATTGTTGCATAAGTTTATGTGCAATTAAAATTGGCAATGGCATATATTGTTTTGTTTCGTTGGTTGCATAGCCATAACAAATGCCTTGGTCGTTGGCACATAATTTGGTTCTATTTACCGCTTGGTTAATATCTGGGCTTTGAGTGCTAACTTCTATAATCACATCAAAATCGCACGTGTATCCAATTTGTTTTAAAATATTCTTGGCAATTTTGACATAATCAATTTTTGCATTTGTTGTTGCTTCACCATATACAAAAAGTTTGTTGTTTTTAATTGCACATTCAACCGCCATTTGGCTGAATTTATCTTGTTTTAAAGCTTCGTCTAAAAATGCGTCTGCAATAGTATCGCAAGTTTTATCTGGGTGACCAATATTTACGCTTTCACTTGTTTCTAAATGTTTACATCCAACTTCAAACAAATCTTTAAATTCTATTTTAATTAAGTTGGTGCTTTTACACCAACACATGGCGGATAGTTTGCTGATAGTTTTGTTTGCTTCTATGCAGATAAACGCATATGGTGCGTCCAGCAAATCATGTTCTTCATCAATTTGTTTACCACTGACCCAAACACAACCATTTTGTTTTGCATAATGTAAAAATGGCCTTATTTCCGCTTTTGATAAACGCAAAGCAAGCAAATTATCACTGCCCAAAGTTTGTTTTGTTAATTCTTCTATTGTTTTCATATATCCCTCTATATAAATTAATTTCCATAAAGAGGATACAAAAAATCCCATCGATACCGATGAGATTATACGTGCACTTATTTACCCCATCGGTCAGCCTTTAGCACCTTGGCATACGCTAGGTTGCTGTGTGGTCAACGGGGCTGTCCCTCGCACACTCTTTATGGATAAAGTAACTCTACACCTTTTTAATTGATTTGTCAATAATTTTAAACAAATTTAATCTAATTGAATATATGGTTCAACTTCAGTTTTAACTGATTGTATTTCGGTTTCACTCATAAGCAATTTGCCACGATTGAATATGAGATAAATACAGCCTTTTTTATCGGAATAAGGTGAAATTAAACCATCATAACCTAAAATTATTGCTTTTACCATTGGATCTGCAGATGTATTTATAAGTCCAACAAAAAAGTTTATGTCTTCTTCAGTTAACAATCCGTCAAACTTTGCGAATAAAGTTTGTTTAACTTCCGGCAAACTTCTACGGAACTCGGCATTTAATTGATTTTTGGTTATCAATCTTGCATCTGGCATAATTTTTGCCGATATAATAGGGCTCTTAAATAACCTATGTTTTGTGTTATTTGTGTAAAACTTTGCCACAAATTTTTTATCAGCAAAGTAATAGCCTTGCCCCAAAACTGAAAGTCGATTTACAAAGAACATTTCACCAAAAGCAAATTTTTCAACATAATTGTTAAACATTTCTTCTGTGCAATCTAGCCCACGATAAATCTTAATACCATCGCATTTTTTGTAATATGACGCTTTAACAACAAAAGGCTTTTTATCTTCCATGCCATATAAATCACAAATTCCTTCACGCAATGTGTCAATGCTAAATTTTCTATTTTTTACATGCTGTGCAAATGTCTGTATATCCATAAGCCTATCCTTTTGTCAAATTTTTATTCTTCTGTGTATTCCTGTTTTATTATTGTATATTTTTCCGCGTGTTTTTTGATAAGATATTTAATAAATAAAATCATGGTGATTATAATTGGTACAGTTAAGATTGACATATACACCACAGAAACAATGCCATAACTGTCGCTAAATGCGGTTAATAATGTTGAATACAAAGCACTTATCAAGCCATAGCCCAAATATTCAACCATGGTACGCACAGAGTATGCATTTTCAATTTCTTGTGGTGGAATACAAACTTGCATATAGTTGTTAACAAATATTCTGCAAGGTGAAATTATGCACATTTGAACATACGAAATCACAATAATCAAAGTTATTGAAATCCAGTTTACAGGCATACACATTGCAACCGTCCCCGCAGCAAAGAAGGATACAATCAAAGACACGGCAAATATAATAATGCTTCTAACCCCAAATTTAAGGTTAAATTTAAACTGATATTTGCTTGAAATAGCAGTTAATAGTTTACCACCTGCGTAGATATAACCGAACATACTGGCTGGTATAGCGCCCAATTCAATGATTTGTTGCAAATACATTTTAAAGTTAGAGTTTGTAATCGAAGTTGTGCCACGCATTAAAAACATAAACAAAAGCAAGCAGATAAAAAATGGTGATTTAAACACTTTTAAAAATGTGCTTTCTTTTTTCTTTTTCTCTTTATCTTCTGCTGCGTTTTCAGTTGGCTGTGTGACTTGAACCACTACATTTTGTTGTTGGAACTTTTCAGGTGATTTAAGCAAAAATGAATAAAAGAAAACAGATATAACAACAGCAAAAGAAATCCAAAATGCCATATAAGGTTGCCAATTATACACATATGTTATAACGATTGCACCAACCGCTTCAAGCACATAAAATAGACTTATACCCTTGCCGTACACACGTTCATAATCGTTATCACGTTTTAAAATATTTAAACTTCTTGTTAAAATTGAATTTCCCTTAATTCCGCATGCAATATAGCCAAAGGACAAGAAAAATTGTGCCAACAAAAACACTGCATAATGAGTGCCAAATATACACATAAGCAAATAAATTGCATAGCCCAACATTCCAATTTGAGATGCAGTAACAGCATTAACTTTTTTTAACAAGTTTGTGACAGGCACACAAATAATACAACCAATAATCATCAAAACAGAGTCAAGCATAACAACTTGTGAGAACTCCAGCCCCTTTTGCATGGTAAAAAACATTGTTGAAATTGTCCACACAAAAAGCACGTCCCAAGTTAGAGCCAAAAAAGGCGGAAACAACTTGACGTTACGTTGCATATATTTTGTCATTTTTTCTTCGTTTGTCATTAAAAGCATTTTAAAACAAAATCAAAAAAAACCAAAGCATATTTTGGTTTCTTTTCTAAATATTACACTATATTTGCTAATTTAATAAATTTATAATTTATTTTTTTTAATTTTTCTCATAAATTCCACAATAAAATATTGCTTTATTTTGCATCGTAAAGAGTTTTGCCTTCACTAACATTTGCAATAAGTGGAACACGCAAAGTTATAACTCCTTCCATTTCTTGCTTTAAAATATCCTTAACAATTTGGCTTTCATCTGGGTGGCAATCAATAACCAATTCGTCATGAATTTGAATTATCATTTTGCTTTTAAGGTTTTCTGCCTTAAAGCGTTTGTAAACATTTACCATTGCAATTTTAATGATGTCACTTGCACTGCCTTGCAATGGCATATTTTTGGCTGTTCTTTCAGCAAAGCCACGCATTGTATGGTTGGTTGAATTAATATCTGGAATATGCCTAATTCTGCCCATAATTGTGCTTACATAGCCATTTTGACGTGCCAACTCAATTTGTTTATCGCCATAAACTTTCACTTGTGGGTAAATCTCTAAATATTTGTTAATAAACGCACCCGCTTCTTTTGGTGTTGACCCAATGTTTTGGCTAAGCCCATAAGCACTAATGCCATAAATAATGCCAAAGTTAACCGACTTTGCCACACGACGCATGCTTGACGTAACTTCACTTTCTGGCACACCAAAAATTTTGCTTGCTGTTGCGGTGTGAATATCTTTACCCGAAAGGTAGTCTGCAATCATATTTTCGTCACCACTGAAGTTGGCAATTAATCGCAACTCAATTTGGTTATAGTCGGCACTGATTATTGTGCCATTTTCAAATGAACTTGCAAACATTTTACGCAAATTTCTGCCTTCATCATCACGGATAGGAAGGTTTTGCAAATTTGGTTCACGGCTACTCAATCTGCCAGTGCTTGTTGTGCGTTGCATATATGTTGTGTGAATTTTGCCATCTGGCGCCACAAACGCAAGCATACCATCTAAATAAGTGGAAATAAGTTTGTTAACCTTGCGGTATCTAATAAGTTTTTCAACAATCGGGTGTTTATCTTTAATATCGTTAAGCACTTCAATGCTTGTGCCTTTTTTGCCCTTATATTCAATGCCCAAAGTTTCAAACAAAATGGTTTGCAACTGCTTTGGACTGTTGATATTAAATGTTTGCCCTGCCAAAGCGTAAATTTCGTCAGTTAAACTATCCAATTCTTGGTGATAACTTGCACTCAAATCTTTGATTGCTTGTGCATCAATCTTAATACCATTTTGTTCCATATCAAACAAAACTTTAACAAGTGGCAGTTCCATATTGCTGTAAAGTTTAAGTTGACCATTTTTAATCAATTTATTGATATAAATTTCTTTAAGTTTAAAAAGTGGATAAGCCTTATTTTCACACACAATGTTGTTTAATTTTAACGCATCTTCAAACTTGATTTCAGCATCTAATTCGTTGGCAATATAAATCGCAACCGACGCATCAAAATAATTGTTTATTTCACAATCAAGTTCAGCAAAGTGATGCATTAAATCTTTTGCATCAAAACAAATTTTTTGTTTTTCGCCAGCTAAAAGTTGCTTAAATTTGGGCAAATTTGCACTGAACACATCACTGGTTTTATAAATGCAATATTCGGTTTTATCGGTTGCTAAAAGCACTGCAAAATCATCAGTTGCCAAAGCAAAACTATCACTTAAATTAGATAACATTTCATCAAAATCAGCCTGTGATTCAATCTCTTTTGTTGGCACGTTTGCTATTGTTTCTTCTTTTGGCTTTTCTTCTGTGCGTGGTGCTGAAAAAAACAACTCTTTACGTGTTAACATTGACTTAAAATCAAGATCTTTCATCATAAGATAAACTTGATCATTAAATGGCAAATTAATTTCACACTCGTCAATACTAAACGGAATTTCCACATCTAATTTGATTGTGGCAAGTTGATGTGAAAGATATGCCATATCTTTGCCTGCTTCCAACTTTGGTAAATATCGTTGTGGCACTTTGTCTAGGTTTGCATAGATATTATCCAAACTTTCAAATTGCTTTAATAAATCCATTGCACCTTTTTGGCCAATACCTGGCACACCTGGTATATTATCCGAACTATCCCCCATAATTGATTTAAGTTCAATAATCTGATATGGCTTTAATTCAAACTGTTCCATCAAGGCCTTTTCGTCCATTTTGTTTACTTGTGAAACACCTTTTTGAGTCAGCCAAACAGATGTGTTATTGTTAATAAGTTGCAATAAATCTTTATCACCAGAAAGCAAAATAAATTCAGCATCAAACTTGCGACTGATAGACCCCACAATATCGTCTGCTTCAATCTCTGGCATTTCAATGGTTTTGATATTCATGGCTGTAAGCAATTTTTTAAGCACCGGCAACTGAATTGCCAAATCTTCTGGCATATGGTCACGTTTGCCCTTATATTCTGCATACATATCATGCCTGAAAGTGTGTTTACCCGCATCAAAAACACAAACCAAATATTTTGGTTGTTCTTTTAAAACAAGGTTTAATAAAATATTAACAAAACCATAAACAGCATTGCATGGTTCACCACTTAAACTTTTAAGCATTGGCAAGCCATAAAATGCACGATTTATCAAACTGTTTCCATCTACAACAACAAATTTTTCCATACTGATAGTTTACCACATCAAGCTGAATTTACCAAACAAATTTTTGATTTTGCATTTTTAAATCGAACACTCGTAAAATATCCACCAACAAAAAGGCAAAAATAATTTTAGTTTTAAAAATTAAAAACAAAAGAGTTAAAATCTCTTGCAAAAATAAAATTAATGTGGTATATTAAAACCAGTCAAAAATTAACAAAATGTTTGTTAACTTTTAACAAAACAATCTGAATACAAAAATCACACCTATGCCGGTGTGGCGAAATGGCAGACGCTCGTCACAATCCGTGCTTATGGTTCGATTGCCACGCAATCTCAACTTTTGCTAGATTGTTCCTTATCCCTTCCACAACAAGTCGTGGTGGGAACCCTAGTTGTCCTGTGCTAAAATTCAGGTCAACAGCATAATTTAGATGCAAAAATCACACCTATGCCGGTGTGGCGAAATGGCAGACGCACAGGACTTAAAATCCTGGGGACCTCACCGTCCGTGTCGGTTCGACCCCGACCACCGGCACCAAAAAACACATTATATAGTGTTTTTGTATTGACTTGATAGCAACATTTAGCGGTGGTGTATCAAGTCATTTTTATTTGTGAGTATAATTTGAGTATAATTTTGTGCTATTAAGTATATTAATATACTTAACATTATCTTCCGCGTTAAACTTTGTATAAACCTGTTTTGTAACTTTACTACCAATCTTGTGTCCAACCCAGGATTGAATTACAAATTCTGGTATGTTTTGCTCGCCACATCTTGTTATAAACGTGTAACGCATAAATTTTGTAGAGAAACTGATTCCAGTTTCTTTTTTTATTGCCCTTGTATGTTCATCTATCTGGTTATAAGATATGTTAAATATTCTACCACTTGTGTTTTGATATTTGGTTAAAATCTCTTTTGTTACATTAAACAATGGCATTACCCTATTACTTTGTGCATTTTTTGTTGTATCAATTTGATTGTGCCTATTTATTGATTTTGTGATTGATAATGTGTCTTTTTCAAAATCAACATCTTTAATTGTAAGTCCCAAGCACTCACCTTTACGCAGCCCCTGGTACAACATAACAAGGTAAAAATCTCCCCATTTGTTGCCATTGAAAGCTTCTATTAATCTTTCTTCTTCCGCGTGAGTAAAAGCTTTGCCGTTCTTTCTTAAATGCTCAGGCTTGTCAATTTTCTCCATCAAATTTGTTTCAACATAATCATTATCTTTGGCCTTTCGAAATAAAGCTTTTAGAAGTTCATAAGCCAGTTGTCTTGCTCTTTCTTCTTTCATTGCGTTTAAATTTGTCAAAACTTCTTCCAGAGTTATGTTATTAATTGCTTTATTTTTTATCCTGACGTCTATTTTCTTTAAAGATTGCTCGTATTGATAAATTGTACTTTGCTTTACTTTACCAATTTTATATAAACTAAGCCACTTCTCATACCACTGCAACAGTGTTGGCATTGTTGTTTTAGATTCCGCAACATTGTCTTGCTGTAACGCTTTTTTTAATTTGTTATAACAATCTTTTTGTGTTTTGGCACTGATAAAGTGCTGCACACCATTTTTTCTATATCTTGTAAACCAAGTATTCGCATACGGACTTTTGTGTATGGTTATGCCTTGATATTTCATTATAATTTGCTCCTTTTCTGGTAGCAAATTAATTATATTCTTATTTTTTTCACTCTCTTTTTTAATTTCATACTTATCAATGCGGCCTTTTAAGCGTGCAATTATTATTTGTTTTTCTTCAACTATGCGTTTGCAAGTATAAATATCTTTTTTTCAAATTCAATTTGAAGTTGAAGCTCATTAATTAAAATGCTTTCATCTATCATCTGTTTATCCTTAATCTTCAGTTAAGCCCATAACATAGGCTTTTGTTTTTGCCAGTTCAAGCTGGTTCATTTTTAATATTTTGCGTATTAAATACGCTTCATTTGCGTCCAAATATTTCAAATTAATGGTGTCAGTTTCTCTGCCAACAAGCTCATCTATTGAAACATTAAAAAAATCTGCAAGTTTAGTTAGTGTTGCGATATTTGGCTCAGACACACCATTTTCATAATTAAACAGTGTGGTTTGTGCTATACCTAACTTTTTTGCAGTTTCAACTTGGGACAAATTCATTTTTGTCCTTAATTCACGGATATTCATACAATTTCCTCCTTTATGATTGACGCAATAATTATATATTTTCTTGAACAAAATTCCAAATATTATAATAAAATTAAGTTAATTTTCAAGTTTTTAGATAAAAACCCTTGACAAATTCTATTTTTTGGAATAATAATTAGAATAATTATTCATTTTTATGAATAATATTCCAACTTTATGATTGACAAACAAAAGGAAGGGAAAAAGGACTATCTGATATCGACTCAGATAGTCTAAACGTGCTGTTGTAAAGCCTAAAGCTTTAATGCAACAAAACAATTCAGGTCTTATTTGGTATGGTAACCTGAATCGGTGGTCTGCTTCGAAGCGGCGCAAGTCAATATAATTGAGCCACCTGCACATGTGGTGTGTTACGATTTGAAGGTTGAACCTTCCACACCGCTGAAAAAGGTAGTCTCGCCACCCAGGTGCGAGACGCATGTTTTGTGTGTTTGTAGTGAAAAACACTCCGTTAAGTGTTTTCGAAAAGCACAGCCACATTAGTGTGGTGATATGGTGATTATTCTATTACTGCTATAATGGAGCAAATAATCTGGAAGTAAGGGTTCCAACCAAGGGAATACCCCAGCACGTGTTTCACGTGAAACACGTGTGTAGCTATGTTGGTTAACTGGTGCAACTCCAGCAACCGACCCTAAGTGCATCTCTGTGCATTAAACATAAGTCGGCAAGTCCGACTTCTCCCGCTGAATTGGTTAGTCCACATGCAGTTAAAGCCTGCGATTCGGCGCATAGTTGTTTCCCCGACAACTCAAACCTAAATGCTTCATCTTGTGATGATATTTGGCCTTTATGGCCAATATGGCGACTGAATATCAGTCTTATTAAATGAGTGCAAATCTCAAAGCCGCCACTAAAACAAAATTTGGGGTGAATATGTTAAACGTTTTGATTTTTAATGGAAACCGTTTGGAATTTGATATTCCATCATCTTTTGTTGCTGGTGAAACGCCTAAACAAAAGGCAGAACGCAAAGATTTGTACGAAAAAACAAAAGCTGAGTTTGAGAAAAAAGTGCAAGAACTTAACAAGCAAGGCATTAATTTCAATTATCAAATCAACATAAATAAGCAACTTGGACGCGAATATTTTGCAGACGAAAATGATTATCGTTTCAGAAAAACCGAGTTACATAGTATGGGAATCCATAACTTTTTAGCAATGGTTTTTTACAACAAAAAACCTTGGCGATGGGTGTCCGAGTCCTTATATAACAAGTTAATCACACAAGAAGCATAAATGCGGGTAAGGGGTTTATTTGAATGTTTATACCAGAGAGCGTAGAAAAAAATTACAATTTATCGCCAAACGAGAAATTCTTGTATGGCTTAATTTTACAATCAAGTGATTCAACAGGAATTTGTACTGAAACAAATTCATTTTTTGCCGCCAATTTAGGTGGCAATTTTGGCGTTTCTGAAAGGACAATCCGCAATTATTTAAAAAAGCTGAAAGATGAAGCTTTGATAACGGTTGCTAGTTTTGGAAAAATCAAAAATGCCATTTTTGTTGTAAACAGAGAACATCTCAATGAATTGACAGCTCAAAAAAATAAGTCTATTACGCTTGATGGAAAATTAGAGCATATTTTGGAAAAATTTTTCCAGCAAGTGGAAAATAAAGGTAAAGAAACAACATCTGACAACCCTATACTTAGTCTTATATATGATTTATTTAATTTAGTTTTAGTTAGTAAAGAAAATAAAAATATATTAAATAATAGCGCGGGCGCGCGCGTGGATAGTGTAAACAAGAACTTGAACAGGTTTGCAAACTATCAAGAAGCAGGAAAACCAGAGCGTGTTAAAAAATTTGATTTCGAATCACGTAAGCCATATATGCAAATTTTGTTTAAAGACTTCTTTGAGTTTTGGAAAGGTAGCACCTTTTACGAAGATGGCAAAGTTGTGATTGATACAATGTTGGAAGCTTATGAGCAATCAAAAACACAACGTGGATTTGTTTTTAATCTCAAAACATATCGGCCAGCAGATTTAATTGATTTATATTTTAACATTACGCCGCAAGAATTTAAATCCATTGTTAACAATGTCCATTTTGCGGAAATTGAAAAATCAAAAAGTTGTTACATCATGGGCGCAATTATTCAAGCTGGAAGTGCAGTAACTTGGAAAAAAACAATGGAACTTGTTTCTGCAGGTTATCCTTGGGATAGTTATGTACCAGGACAAAAGCCATTGCAAGATATCGTTTTTGGTGTGCAGAACTTGGTTAAACGTGAACAACAAACGCGAGCCGTGGCAAAAGAGTTTGCTGCCATTTTACCTAGTGCTTTGGGGGATAAATATAGATAATGAAAAGACGTGATTTAGAATTAGAAATTGTCAAATTAAAAGACCAACTGTCAAACTTGTTGGCAGAAAATTATCACTTGACTTACGATTACAATAATTTGGCTAAAAAATGCAATTTACTGGCGCAAGAAAATCGTAGCTTGCGTGAACAACAAACATTAAAAAAACAAGTTAGCAAAACTAACTGATTCCGCAAAGTCGATTTGTTTTTCTGGGTATAAAATTTAATTTTTAAAAGGAGAAGATTATGCGTAGAAATAAAATTAACGTTTTTGCCATTATTCTTTTGACGATTTTGGCTATTGCTGCAATTTTTGTCATTGTTAGCTTAGTTATGGCAAGCTTCCATAATGTTGGTATCGTTGAAGAGTGGAAAAGCTGGTTCGATGGTATTAAATCAAGTAAGGAAACAATCACAACCGCTGCAAAAATTTTTATTAGATAGGAGAAAAAAACAATGAATAAAGGTTGGAAAATCACTTTAACAATTATCTTGACATTAACTTTCATTGTTTGCGCTACCATAGATATCTGGTATTTAGTTATCTTAAAGGAAAAAGATAATCATATTCTCTCCTACACCTTCGAAGTCGGTCAGCAAACGTTGGCAGATGGTTCTGCAAGTAAATACTTTATCGAAGTGGAATACAATTCAAATGAAGATGGCTCTGGCCTTGAAGAGTTTGGAATTAAATTTAACTATATGTTAGACGAAAATCAAACAGCCTTTTATAGTCAAGCATTACAATATGTTGCAAACGAAGGTGAATCAATCGTATTTAAAAAATACGTAACTATTGGTGAAAACACAAGTAAGAGAAAACAAGTCCTGGCATGGGTAACAAGGTATTTTAACTACACTAATAAAGTTGGAGTTTTTGAAGAAGATGGTGTTGAACGATATAACTACATGTCGTCAGACGACTATCAAACACCAGTTATTTCATCAAATCCAATTAATCCAAACACAGCTTTTAAAATTCAAATTGGAAATGAATTGTATTTAATGAAGTTTAAAGGATTAATTGCTCAAACTGACGATTATGGCGCAAAGCAACATATTCCGTTCATAACACATTATCGTAAATGGTATGACGACTATGACGTAGATTATTTCGCGGGGGTGTTGTTTAACAGTGTTAAAAGCTTAAAAAATGGCACTAACAGAGTTATCGCTTTCGAGTTCGGTGATTTATTCGATTACTACGAATTAAATCCAGAATCTGGCAAGTATGACAAAAAAGTTGACCCAGATAAATTCAAAGCCTTAACAACAGATGTGAAGTCTTATTATTCCATTTTAGTTAATAAGTCTGCTAGTGGTGTAAAAAGTGCTGGCGAATCTATGTTTAATATGGTTTCAGGTAACTCTGGCTTTAATGATGGCTCTGCGAATATGCAAAATTACTTCATTGGCCGAAGCATTGTTCCTGTTACATTAGACAATTTTACAAAAGTTAAAATTGACGATAACAATATAGCGCTTAAGCTTAAATCTTCTTTTGTTGACGATTTGGAGAAGTATAGTGAGAAAATTAAACTTGATATTTTGATTGATTTGGACAAACTTGGCAAACTTCACTTTGTTGGTTTTACAAAAGATAGCAAACTAAGCCTATTCAAAGTACAAGATTGTCAAACAGTGCAAACAATAGACGGTCAACTTGTCTATAAGGTGGTGGCGTATGTTTAATTTACTTTGTTTCAGCAAATTTAGTGATATGCTATCAAATCCAAAATTCTGGTACACCATTATTTTGATAATCGGTGCAGTCATGGTATTAATTGCATGTTTCAAATATCCTGCTGTTGGTAAATGGGTTCTGCTAGTTGTTTTTTATTTTGCGCTTGTAGGTGTAACAATATATTCAGCTATTCAGTTAAACTTTTACTATAAAGCTAGTGGCGGAATTATCGGTCAAATTGATGGTATTTTTAAACCAAATGAAGTCAAATTGGTAGATGATATTACATACAAATTTTCAAACACTGAATTGTTACAAGTCGGTGATACAAGCACGTACAAAGCCAGTGTTTCGATTGACGAAGTATTGGAATTAACCAAAGGTGTTAAATATCAGTTGTTAATCAATGACGTGCCTTGTGGTTACACAGATAATAACGAAGATTACATCGTTGCAGATTACAGTTATGTTTTTTACAACGAAGATATGAGTATCGCTTTAACAGATACTTTAAAAATTCGTATTGCGTTCTATAAAAACTCAACCAGTTTCACAGTTTCAACAGACGGTGGACAAACCGCTGTTAAATATTGGAATTACTACTTCAATAAGAACGATTTTGTTATCAAATTAGGTACAAAATCAACCACCAACAACGATAAAGATTATTCAAATGGCGATATTTCAAATTTCGCAACAGTTAGGTATTTTGTAAATGAAGGCTTAGATAAAACTGAAATCGTTTACAAAGGCTCAAAAATTACTTACGTGCCTGATGTTGAAAAATTTGAGTGTTGGTTGCTAAACGGTGAAAAGATTGATGACGATTTTGTTGTTACTGGTGATATTGATTTAGTTGCTAACACCGTTCCACTCTATACTTGTAAATTTGTGGTGTTAGGTAAAGAAGTCTTAAGTCAGGATATTTATAAAGGTAGCACATGTGAAAACTTTATACCTGAAGATGTGATTTCTGGAAATACAAAATGGATTTTCGATTATTGGTTGGTTGATGACATGAAAGTTGAAGAATTGAAATCTTATGAAATTTTAACAAACACAACTTTTGTAGCAAAAGGTCATTTTCAATACATGATTCAAATTGCTGCTTATCGTAGCTCTGAATTAAGTACTCTTGGCTTTTGGATAGAATCAGGTAAGACAATTAACATAGCAAATTATCTTCCAAACAACTACGTAATTACAAGCTGCACTGTAAATGGTGTGGTAGTAAGTTCTACCGCTTATGTTGTCAGTGAACCTGTAACAATTTTGGCAGATGGATATTTAACTTACGTTGTAAATTTCATAACACAAAACGATGGTGAATCTATTGTGTTTGACTCTCAAACAATCAAATTCGGTGAAAATGCAACCGTTCCAAACAGCAATCCAGTTTGTACAGGCAAAGTCTTCTCTGGTTGGTCATTAGATGGCCACACAATCATTGAAGATATGACTGCAGAATTGTCATCAATTAAAAATGATAAAACTTTCATCGCAGTGTTTAGTGATGAAGTTTACATATTAACAGTTTTAGATTCGGGTAACGGTAACGTTATACAAACAATTTCTCAAGTTTCAAATTCAACACTGTCTTTAACTACTCCAACAGCAGTTACTGACGGAGCTTCATTTTCTGGTTGGAAAATCCTGGAAGGACAAGGTCATGTTGATGGAAACATCTTTACCTTTGGCAGTTCAGACTGCACTATCTATGCTTGTTGGGACTCTGTTTCACTTATAGTTGGTTACAAGGGTGAAAAATTTAATGACAAGGGAAAAGTTATCTTTACAATTAACGATGGCGAAGAAACTACTATAGCAGGTGCTAAAATTTTCACTACCAAATCTGGAAAAATAGTAGTAAAAACCAGCAAGATTAGCAGTTTCATAAATGAAATCTCAACAGATGGTACTTACACTCAAACAGGCAATTCTAAAGATGGTTTTACAATCACTTGGGAAAATGCCACTTATATTACGATTTACTTAAATGGTAACAATACTCAATCTGTCTAGGTGAAACATGAAAACACGAATTGGAAGTTTTATAACTGCAATCGTTTCATTAACTTTAGCATGTCTAATGCTGTATTTATTAAACGATATCGGTTTTGCAAACATGAACGGTGTGGAACGTTTAAGCTTAATAGTTACCGTTCCAATTATTATTGTCTTTTATTGCGTTTTGGCGGCTTTTTGCCTATCAGCAATAATTTCATCAACACGCAGTATAAAATCAAACTCTGTAACAATTAAAGTCATATCAATCATACTTCTGCTTGGTTCTTTAACTGTTACAGGCTTTGGAATCTATTTACTAAGAGCATTTATTTTAGCTCTTTAAAAGGAAGAAAAAAATGAAAAAAGCAATTTTAACAACAGCTTTAGCTTTGGCTTTTGCTGGTGCAGCAGGTGGTCTTAGCTATGCAGTAACCAACAATTACAACCAAGCAAGCATTAAAGACTTAAATGTTCAAATTGAGCAATCACAACTTGCTCAAAAAGAACAAGAAAAAGAAAATACAAATTTAAAAACAGCAAACAAAACCTTAACTGACAAAAACAATGAATTGACAAACGAAAACAAAAATTTGTTAGAAAAGTCCAACGAACAAGCTGAAAAATGCAATGAATTGGAAAATGTTTTAGCAGATTTTGCTGCGAACAACAATTTGATGATACTTGAAACAAACGTTGTTGATGATATGGACGACAATTCACCAACAATTATCACTAAAACCGCCCTTTACACTCAAGAAGCGGTTAATAAATTGTTGAATTATGCAAGCGAAGATGTCATGTTTGCAACAGACCAAGACGGCAAATATGAATCTAAAGTTCTCAATATCACATTTCAACCAAGTTTCGCTTCCGAAACAGCCAGCTTTGAATTTCAAGCTGGAGCGAAAAAAACCTTATATATTCATCTTGAAGATTTCGTTAATTGCTGTTTTGAGTCTATTAATTATGAAGGCGAATTGAATTATACAACCATTGACACAACACAAACAGTTGAACGCGTTGTGCAAACACCTGAAAAGCCTACTATCGAAGGATATGAATTCATTGGGTGGTCTTTGACTCCATGTTACTCAAAAGAACATGCAGAACGTCTTAACTATGAATTTTTAGATGATGAAGCCATTATGAATACAATCATTGATATGGATAACTTTAACCTTAAAGGATATAGAGCTTATTCAAGTGTTAGCTTCTATGCAGTTTTCAAAAATTTGGAAACTGGTGAAGTTTTACGTTGCTGTAAATAAAAATAAAAGCCTGTTAATTCAGGCTTTATGGAGAAAAAGGATTCGCTTTGGCTATACCCAGCAAAGTGTGTGGTTTCGATACCATATTCTCCACCAACAAACACCAAAGCGCGCTGGATTGTTTGTAAATGAATTAAGGAGAAAAAATATGAAAGTTAAAGCTAAATTAACAAAAAAGCCTATTAAAACAGCGACAAAAAGAAAATCAACTGTAACAAAGGCTAAAAAAACAAAAACTGTTTCAACACCTAAAAAGAAAGCTGTTCAAACTAAAAGGCCAGCAAAAAATACAGGTACAAAAACAATCGTTATTAAAATAGATAAATCACTTTTAAGATAGTAAAAAAAAGAAGCAAACTCTAACGTTTGCCCTTCACCTATTAAATTTATGATAACAAATTGCTAATCAAAAAGCAACTAAAAAGGGTGAAAATGTTAGAAATCGTTTGTGGTAAGCCAGGGGCTGGGAAAACATCCTATGTCGTGGCGCATGTCATAAATGAAGAATTTAGGTTTAACAATAGCAGATATCACGCGGCTAGACGATATATTAAGCAAATGAATAGCCTAGGTCAAAACTTGACACCACCGCCTAATAGACATGCAGTATTTGCCAATTTTGATATTTATCGTAAATATCCTAATATGAAAAACTATGAAATCTCTGGTTGGGATTTCGGTGTTCCAAATGATATTCACAAAACAACAAAACGTTTAATGCCTTATGGTCTTTACGTGTTTGACGAAGCTCAACGCTATTTTGACAGCAAAAGCGATAAACCATTACCACCATGGGTTACTCAAGCTTTCGAGTTGCGTAGACACATCTCTATGGATATTTACTTGATTGCTCAACGCTATATCCGTATTCACAAAGATATCCGTGATATTGCAGATGTCTTCACCTACATTGATGAAATTCAACATACTTACGTATTGCCTTCTGGCAGAAAAATTAAATCTGATAAATTACTTCCTATTGGCAAATTGATTAAAACTGTGTGGAAATATCATCAATTTGAAAGTGAAGACTTGCTCAGTCAATACATCGCAGGTGAAAAATCACTTGGTGTTAAGGGAAAATATGAGTTCAACGGTGATATTAATAAGCACTATAACACACACGCATACGCAACAATGGTTGAAGATTTAAGTAAAGATTTTAGCTATTACGACAGAACTACTTTATCTGAAAAAAGACCAGAGTCGTGGGACAACTTTAAGAAGGTAACAAAAGTAAAAACTGAAAAACAAGTAAATGAAAAAACTGAAGAAAAGGTGGCAGTATGATAAAAAAGAACTACTTTGAAGATATCCCTGATGTTCTACCAAGTTTTGATGATTTGGCACAGTGCACTGACTATTTCTATGATGAATTTGGAAAGCTTGATGAAAGTGGCATGGATGAGCGCAGTATAAAAAAAATGCGTAAATTTTTAAAAGAATTGTTTTATAAGGCACTTAAAAATATTAAGGTCAAGAATAATTTACAAAATAAGATTGATTCAGCGCAGCTTCAAAACATTAATTCAAATTTAAAAATAAGCAAAAAAGAATTTAAGCAAGACCATAAATTGCTATCAAACAAAAACTCAAACATTTTGATTGAACAACAATCTGATGAATATTTGATTGACACATCTAAAAAACCAGAATTAACTGCAAACGGTGTCATCAAGGGACAAATAGATATATCAGATTTCGAAGAAAAGGAAGGTACAAATGAGAACTAAAACAGTACAAAAGAAAGCTCCAAAGCTTTCAAAAAGCGAGCAAATTATTGCTAGAAAAAATGAAGCCTTAAAAATATTAAGGCAAATGCAAAAAGTTGATAAACAACAAGAACGCGTTATAAATGCGTGGGATTCTGCTGGACAAAAAAATAAACAATCAGGCAGACGCAAAATCAATGATAATTTCTATGCTAAATTAAATAAGCAATTAGAAAAAGAAGGAGATATGCTTTATGACAAATATTATAAGCATATCTATAAAGATTTTAATCCAAATAAAACACGCGTTAATCATTGCGACAGAAAATACAAAAACGGGTTTATTGATGAAAAATACGTCAATGACCTTTACAATGAAAAACTAGAAAAGTTGTCTGCTAAAAGAGCAAGCAAAAGATAAGGAGCGATAATGAGTACAACATATATTCACTACTCTCGTAACAATAAAATTTATCACAGCAACGACCAGGATTCAATAAATAGGACAGGCATTGAAGTTTGTACAAAAAAAGGTAAAACTGAATATCTTGCAAATAATCATCTGGAATATAAAAAATATAAAACTCTTCGCGGTGCTGAAAAGTTTATGGAAAAAAACGGATACAAGGCAATAGCTATTGAAGATGGTAGAAATTTAATTTACTTAAACTCTAAAGCTGAAAGGCTTAGCGAAAGATAAAAGGATATCGAATGTTTAATAAAAAATCTATAGAAAAACAAGAACAGGTATTATTAAATAACAATGCCAGAAAATTACGCGCAGGCGAATTTTATTCCATAAATACCATGAGAGCAAAAGGACATAAAGGTCAACTTAGAAATATTAAAAAGAATGGGACTGCCACAGGAGTTATCGTTACACACGCTCCATACACTCGTGGCAGAAAAAATATACAATTATGTGAAAATCCACAGGGCGAAAATAGAACAGCTTTTGTTGTTACAGAACCTGAAGAAGTAAATATCAAAAAAAATGTTGGTAAACATCACTCAAATTTGAAAATTTGTAATGCTGTTGATAAAGCGAAAATGAGAAATATTGCAAAAAGGCCAACAAAAAAGAAGAGATGATCGAAACTTAATTCGCTTTTATCTCTTCTATGATTATATTATAACTAATCATAAAAAAAAGTCAATACAAAAAGGAGAAAATTTATGACAAAGAAGGAATTAGCAGAAGCATTATATGCAGAAAAGAAGCGTACAGGTGCATGTATTACACCTATTGGTCGCAAAACACCATTGACTAAACAAGAATTTGTAAAACGTTATCTAAACGGTGTAGGTGGCACTACTGGCTTTAAAAAAGATGCACTTGAATTTTTGCTTAAAAAAGAAAAAGCAAAGTCTACAGCGAAACGAAAAGTTAATTAAAATTTTAATTAACATATTAATAACAACGTCAATAAACAGTTTAGTAGTTAATTAACTGCTAACTATATTGGTTACGTTGTTATTATCTCTTATACCTGTATAAGAAAAAAGCAAAAGTATATATCGAAGAAAGGACGAAAGGATGAGCGCTGTGCGCCACCTTCGCTTTCGAAGATATTTTTTGCTTTTGGGTGTACTACAAAAGAAAACTTAAATAAAGACCGATTAATAACGCTCGCTTTGCGAGCGTCCGCCACAAATAGCCAATTTTTTCAAAATTTTTTGAAAAATTTTTTTAAGGAAATTATGTATATTATCACGCAAAATCGAAAATCAATTTTAAACATAAAAGATAAATCTTTTTATATTACAGAAACCTTATCTCACAAATTTGAGATATCAACAGGAAACAATGGTTATTTAGAAGAAACATTAGGGCTTTATAAATCCATAGAAGAAGCCCGTGATGTTCTTTTGCAAATTTGCGAATTTATAGAAGCCAAAAAGTTTATTTTTGCAATGCCAAGGTACAATTAAAAGTGAGTATAATTTGAGTATAATAATTTGCTAGTTATCTATTTTACAGTGGTTTATCAAGGGTCAAATTTAGGTTCGACCCCGACCACCGGCACCAAAAAACACATTATATAGTGTTTTTGTATTGACTTGATAGCAACATTTAGCGGTGGTGTATCAAGTCATTTTTATTTGTGAGTATAATTTGAGTATAATTTCCTCTGTGATAATTATATCACAAAATGGCCATCTATCAATAGGCACTCTATTTTACCGGCGTTTGCAGTATAACTATAATTCTCTTTTAAAATGCTTTTTCTGCTGTTAATTCAGCATTTTTTCCATATTGTTGCTTATCTTCAAGTTCAACAATCTTGTAAGCTGTTGGATAAATCTTACTAATGTGCCTTAAATAAGCCTGTCTGTCTATTGGTAAATAGTGCATACAGGTCATATATACGCCTTCCCACCAAAAATTAAACAAACCTTTTTCAAGCCCGTTTTTATTGTAAAACGCCTGACGTTTTTTGCGATATTCGTTGTTATCACATTCATCATCTAAATCTTCCACTTCCACAACAATGCTTTTGTTTGGATATTGTTGTTTAAGCCAGTTTAGGCATTTAGAGCCATACCCATGCCCACGAGTATTGGGTGTGATTGCAAAATAGTTAAGTTGCACAAATTCAGGTTTGCAAATGTAGTGCATCATACCAACCAATTTGCCTTCATCATATTGCCCAACAATGATAAATCCGTCAAAAGGTGCGGTTAAAAGTTGATTAAATTCAATTCTTTCATCTTTAATAAAACTTTGATTATAAAGTTCTTCCATTTCTTTTGCCTCTGAAAGGCGTGTTATTTGTTTATATACCATAATGTTCTCCTAAAATTTTAATTATTTAATGTTTGTTAAAAAGCAAAATCAAAACAACAAAATTGCACAAAACATATTTAAACATCAACTGTTTAATTTATGGCAATATTAAATTTTGATTATACTTATTTTTGTTTTCTGTTTTGTATTTTAGTAGATACGCTACGTCATAATTCCCTTTCTCTTTTTAGGTGTTTACCACCTTTATATTTGATTTATTTATAAACCATATGCCAAAAAGGCTACGCAAAAAAATGCTTATAATCCAACATTTTTGAAGCAACAAAAACTATATGTTAAAATATTAAAAATTTATAAAATAAATTAGATTAAAAAATATAAATTTAAAAAATCTATATAAACTTGTTTTAACACAATCCAAAATTACACCAAACAACAAACCGCTTTAAACAGCAAAAAGTTTGTTGTGTAAAATTTAAAAATAATAGTAACAAATTCAAAAATATCAGATTGTCAGATTGCCTCGCTACAATTCCAAAATATATGTGCTTGGTCCATCTGCAATCATTTCAATTTGCATATTAGTGCGGAAAACACCTGTTTGAATTGGCAATTTTTCACTTAATTTTTTGCATAAAGCATTGTAAATAGGTTCAGCCTGTTCGTGGCTGGCAGACATCATAAAGCAAGGACGATTGTAGCCTTTAACATCACCATACAATGTGAAGTTGCTCACAACCAAAAACTCTCCATGAGTGTCAAAAATATTCAAGTTAGTTTTGCCATCGGCATCATCAAAAATTCTCAATTTAAGCAATTTTTCAGCAAATTTATCCACCATTTCAATAGTATCGGTTTTGTTAACACCAAACAAAACAAGTGCACCGTGACCAATTTCACTGTGTTTAACACCTTCACTAAATAAAACGCATTTTTTAACTATTTGAATAACTGCTTTCATAATCGCCTTTTTATTTATTCTCGTGTTATAATATCACACAATAATTATTTTGTCAAACAGCAACAAATCTAGTTAAACCTT
This sequence comes from uncultured Clostridia bacterium, assembly GCA_934777435.1. GTDB lineage: Bacteria > Bacillota > Clostridia > Christensenellales > UBA1242 > Onthoplasma. The sequence continues at coordinate 250,334 of CAKVNK010000002.1, read as the reverse complement.
TCCATACAAAAAAACACAAGTGCAAAATCAGTTTATGGAATTTCACATTTGTGTTTTATAAACATTTTAAAAATAAATTTATCAAAGCAATTTATTCAACAGCAACTAAATTGCGGTCAAAAATTTTATAACGCCTGTCAGCAAGTTTTTCAAGAAAATCTAAACTGCGGTTTTGTGGCATAAGTGCCAACAATGTTACACTGCCATTTTGCCCCGCTTTAGATAATGACATCAAACTTTTTGTAAGTGTTTTGTTTTCGTCATCAATACTATGTACTGATTGCACATCATCAATCGCCAAAACACAATTTTGCCCATTTTCTAATGCACGTTTTGCCCTTTCAATAGCCAACACAACGGCACGCCTTGCATCATCAATGGTTTCAGCAAAGTTGATAACAAATTCTTCACAATCTGCCAAACTGTTAAGAACAAAACGGTTTTTATCCACAATAGAAATGTTAAGATAAATTTTAACATCTGCTTGGCAAGCAGTTAAAAGTGAAGCCACAGCCAAAGAGTTTTGCATATTGTTTGCACCATAAAGATAAACACTTTCACCTTTGCAAACATTAACATTTTCAAAACCTTGATTAAATGCAATAGGTTCAAAATTAGGTTGGTGTTCAATTTGGTTGAACATCATACGCATTGGATTAAAACTTTGAACAGGCAAATTGTTTATTGCCAAAATTTCTATAACTTGATTGTTGTTTTCACCCCCAAGTGAAACTTGCACAAAGTCACCAGTTCTTAAACCATAATTTTCAGCCACATTTTTGGCAAAGTTAAAGCACACCATTTTAAGATTGATAAATGCCCAAACCACTTCTGTTCCGTTTGCGATTTCAACATATCCGGCAACAGATTTTAAATTTTCAGCATACACAAAATGACTGTCTTGTTTTAAAGTTGTTGGAAAAACTTGTTGTGGCATACCTATAAAAGTATCTGCAAAAGGATAGCCATAATTTTTTGGGGGTCTACCTTGTTTTGTTTTAGCGATATGTGGTTGTTTACGCCCTTCACTTATTTCAATAATGTCATTAATTAATTCTTCTTTCTTTTTGCTTGTAGGTGCATAAACACCAGTTCTACGTGCAAATTCACGCAAAGCAAAAATGCTTAAATCGTTTAATTCGTCCCTTGTCATATATCTAAATTGTATCATAACCGATTTTTAAAGTAAAGTATTTTTGTACAAAACAAAATCAACAAGCGAAAGCCAAAAATCAATTTTGTACAATAAAATAATACTTATAATTCCCCCTTTACACTATATTTTGCTAAACTAAAAAAAACCAGCAATTAAATATGTACAAAAACATTTTTGTACAATAATAAATATAAACATATCAAAAATCATTGTCAACAAAAATAGAGTGCGTTTAACCAAAAAATAAATTTTTTTTGGAAAAACAGACCATATTATTGATATGAATAGAATAAAAGAGCTTTTAGATGCTGACGACAATAGGTGTTATGAAATTGCCAACCAGTTACAAATTGATAAAACAATTATTTACGACTGGCGAAATGGCAACTCTATGCCCAGTTTTGACAATTTGATAAAATTTGCCGATTATTTTGGTTATAGTGTTGATTATATTTTATCTCGCACAGATGATGATACAGAGTGTCACACTAAAAAATTAATGTCTTTTAGTGAACATTTAAAAGAGATATTAAAAGAAAAAGATATAACAAAATATAAATTATTTAAAGATTGCAAATTAAGCAACAGTTATAAGGTTAGATGGTTTAACCAAGGTGTAAAGCCAAGTGTTTCAAACCTAATAAAAATAGCGGACTATTTAAACATATCAATGGACGAACTTATGGGGCGTGTGATTTAATCACCGCCCTTTTTATATATAATTGCAATTTAGTTGAATGATATTTGACTTTAAATTTTCAAATCTGCTATCATTTTATTATGAAAGATATTGAAATAAAAAAAGTTGACACCATTTCAGAGTGTATAGATTGCAACAAAATGCTTGAAAGATTAATTAAATTTGAGGCTACCCTTTCACCAACGATCAAGGCCGATAAAAAGATTGAACATTTTTATGAAAACACTTTAAATAAAGAAGATTGTGTTATTTTTATTGCAAAAAATTTAAACACACCAATCGGATATATTATGGCTTATATCAGCAACCAATCTCAATCTAATTATGGCAACATTGTGATTATGAACTTATATATTGAAAATGCTTTTAGGGGTAAATCTATCGGAAAATTATTAATCGAATCAGTTGAAGGCTGGGCAACAAACAAACTTAAAAACTGCACTATAAATTTAAAATGTATAAAACAAAATGATGTTGCTATAGGCTTTTACAAAAAATTAGGTTTTAAACAGATAGAAGAAAAAAATAATTTAATATTTTTTAAAAAAGAGATATAAAAAAACCGCTTTGATTTATGCGGTTATACCTAACGATATCAAAATGGCAACATCTATACGTTGCATGGTGGAAGCGTCTATACTGCTGACTTTTTGTTGCAAGCGGCGTTTATCAAGTGTGCGTATTTGTTCCAACAACACAACACTATCTTTTGGCAGATTATATTTTGCGTGGTTAAGTTCAATATGCGTTGGCAATTTTGCTTTGCTTAACTGGCTTGTGATTGCTGCAATAATCACTGTTGGGCTGAACTTATTGCCCACATCATTTTGGACAACCAAAACCGGACGAACTCCACCCTGTTCGCTACCCACCACTGGGCTTAAATCAGCATAAAAGATATCGCCACGGTTGATTTCCATTATTCTCCTTTTAAATACTGTTCGGTTAAACTAACGCTATCGGCAAATTCAAAGTCATGCTCTATGCTGTTAATTGCCCTTACGTATTCATTTTCAGTATATGCTGACGCATCAAACTTTGGCATATCTGGCTTTTGAACCACTCCAAATCTTTGCAAATATTCAATATATGCGTTAACCTGTTCTTCCATATATTCCCCCATCAAGATTTTTTTAAACTTTAGCAAGTTGTTTTTTCAATTTTTCGTAAAATTCTTCTTGCATTTGCTTAAATTCAACAACCAAATTTTTTATTTCTTCATTTTTTGTTTTAAAATCTTTTTCAGCCTTTATGGTGTCAACAATACCCATAACTGTGCCAGTTATCATCATTTCAACAATATGACGTGGGGTTTTATCTGCCCACAAAGAAAAATAAATCATGGTTGTTTGCTTTAACTTTTTAAAAAATCCGTTTTCTTTGATTTCTTGGTCGTCCGCCACCGCAAGTGCGTTACACTTTTCGCCAAACTTTTGGTAATAATCAAACTGTTTTTTGAACAGTACTTTAAATTTTTCGTTCTCCAATTTTTTAAGCACTTTATCTATTGAAAGCATACCCACTTGTGCGTCTTGAAATATGCGGTTTAAAAGTTGCAAATCTGATTTTTCCATATTTTCCCCCTTTGCATTAGTATCTGCTGTGAAGCAATAAATATGCAAAAAACACACATCTTACAAACTCAAACCAAAATCAACCAACACAAACAACAGCAAACAAAAAAGCGGACACAATATCCGCTTTTTTATATATCTTAATTAGATTGTTAGTTATTAACCTATAAATAATTAGCATATCTAAATAAATAACTAGAATATTTAAATGAATTGTTTAATTATCCTAAACGATTAAATAAATATTAAACCATATCCGATTGCAATACCTGCAACAACCATAACGCTTATAATAAACAAATTTTCCTTCCAACTTTTGTTTTGTTTAAGCAATATAACCAAACCTAAACCAGCATTTACGCAAAGCCCTGCAACAAGTGCACCAAATGCCAAGCCTCCTTCAAGGAATAATTGAGTTAACACAACGCTTGAAGCACAGTTTGGTATCAAACCGATAAGCACTGCCAAAATAGGTTGCCAATATTTGTTTGCTTGCAAAAATGCTTGTAATCTATCATGCCCAACCCATATATCGGTGATAAAGCCAAACAAAATGTTGATAACTAATATAAATGCACCAATTTTCAAGCAATGCAACAATGGGTGCAACCAATCAAATGTTTTTGTTTCAACATCATGGTGACAACAGCCATGCCCTGTGTGATGACCGTGTTTTTCTTGTTGCTCTACTTCTACGTGCGCTGTTTCCATATTAACGCCTTCATTATGCACTTCATGTGAATCATGCTCATCAATCAGTTGTTCTGGCACGGCTTCAACATGCACTGGTCTATTCTTTTTAAATATCAAATTATAAAGCCCGATTGCAATGTAACCAACAGCGGTTGCATACACAATTTTAATACCCATCAACAGCAACAACCACAAAATTTTGTTTGGATTTGCTAAAATAAGAGGGATTGCTTCATCACTGGTTGCAATATAAACAGCAATCAATGCACCAACTGAAATTGAACCTTTTGTGAACAAATCAGTGGATACTATTGAAAAACCGCATTGTGGCACACTACCCATCAATGAACCAAACAATGGGCTAAGTTTGCCTTTTAAAAATTTGTTTTCGCTGAACTTTGTAGAGTGTTTATATTCAAATAATTCAATCAAATAGTAAACAACAAAAAGAAGCGGCAAAATTTTTGCCGTGTCGATTAATGAATCTAACATAACTTCTAAATATTGTTTCATAACGCTTGGCTATTGTATCACAACCAAACACAAATTGCAAGGGATATTTATATATAATGATATAATATTTATACAATATATAGTATTTAGTATAGATATATAGATAAAACACATTAAATATTAAATCAAATATTAAACAAACACATATTTAATACACATTTCATACACATAAAACCCTAAATAAATGTGTTATGTGTTGAACGCCAAACCTAATATCAAATAAACCGGCAACAAAAACAAGCAATAATTGCACACGCCAAGTTGCACACCAAGGCAATAGGTATTGTTAAGCCAGTCTTTTTAACTTTTGTGGAAGCAAAGTATATAGAACTGACATAAAAAATTGTGTCACTGCTACCCATAACAACACTTGCACATTTGCCGATATAACTATCAACGCCATATTTTGCAAAAATATCACGTAACAAAACATAGGCAGCGTTTGAACTGAACGGACGTATCAATGTCAATTCACAAATTTCAACTGGTATACCCAAAAAGCGAAAAACTGGGGCTAAAAAATTGCACAAAATAGCACTCAACCCACTATGGCGGAACAATTCCACCGCAACAAACATTGCAATGATATATGGCATCAAACTTGCCATAAGTGGCAACGCACCTTTTGCCCCAGCAACAAAACTTGAATATGCGTCCACCTTTTTTATCAATGCGTAAAACATAACGCTGGCTATTGAAACTGGAATAAATAAATCAGCCATTTGCTTTCCGCCTTCTATAAAAACTTGCAACAAGCAAAATGCCTAACAAAGTTGGCACAAAGGTTGAAACAATGGTTGGCCACAATATGCAACTTGGGCTTACACTGCCAGCCATAGCACGCATGCCTATAACAGTTGTTGGCAAAAGTTGTATGCCAGTTGAATTTATCACAACAAGCATTATCATTGCCCTTGTTGCTTTGCTGTCGCCTTCATCCAGCCCACGCATGGCCTTTATGCCAAACGGAGTTGCTGCACTGCCTATGCCGATAATATTTGAAGCAATGTTTAAACAAATGTTTTTTTCTGTTTCTTCGTCCGTTCTGCCAAAAATGTGACGGATTGGTTTGCTTAATATTTTTGAAAGTTTGTGGCTGAGTTTGCAATCGTCCATAACCTGCATAATACCCATCCAAACGGCGTAAATGCCTATAAATTCTATGCACATTGTAACGCCCATTTTGCTTGCTTCCATCATTGTGCCAACAACTTTGCCAGGGGCAACAATGCAAAGCATAACAAGGCTAGAAATCAGCATAACAATCCAAATTTTGCTCATACACTAATTTATTGATAGCTTGCCCAAGTTATGCAACACAAATACTGATATAAACGGTTTTTTATCTGATTTGGAGTGTAGCAACCGCCTTAAAAACCCAAAATCACACAAATTTAGGCTAATTTATGAGATATTTTTGCAAAAAAATAAAACTTTTGTACAAAATTATAGGATATTGTACAAAATTGTTTGACTAGCCTTTAAAAAAGTGATAGTATGTGGCCATAAGCGTGTCAAAACCGCTTAACACAATATTATTAAATTAGTATTTTTGATTAATCCAAAAACGGATTAACAAAATTTTTTTAAACCCCTTAAATGGAGGACTGTATGTGTAAAGAAACAGATTATTTTGAACATATTTTAAAAAATCATTTAATCAACAAACGATTAAAAGATTTAGGTATTGGCTCGAATTATATAGCGTTCTATTATTTAAGTGAAATTTTAAGAAAAATGATACAGGATGATGCCACGATACAGTCTTTTTCAAGGCAGATTTACCCGCGTATTGCCCAGAAATATTGTAAAAATGATTGCACCATAGAGCGTGATATTCGCAATATAATCAACGTCAAATGGGATACTGATTTAAAACAACAATTATCGCATTACTGGCTAAAAGACAGCCCACCAAGTTGCTGTCAGTTTATAAAAATTGTCAAAGATTTTATTACAGACTATTTTGTTTAAATAACCTATTAAAGGTGTGAATTTAAACTTATTTTGTGCCGCAATAAAACAGACAATTTGTCAGTGTGCGTTTTTTTGTTACCGTAATGAATTTTGTATTTGCTTTCCGCTGAGCTTTTTAATGCCTAAATCTGCCTTACACACCACAAAAATAGGCGGAAAATATAACAAAATAGCCTAAAAAAATTGTATATTCTATCTTTTTTTTAATTATTTTCAAATTTTCTACATTTATTAACATTTCCGTTTGACTTTGTTAAAATTATTCTCTAAAATAAAATAAGTTAAAGAGTGCCTTACGCGGCACTTTTGATAATTCACAATTACGCTTTGGCTAAAAACTAAAGTTAATAATAAAATTTCAAAAAATCATTTATTTAGGGGTAAAAAGTGACAAAAAAGAAATTATCAGGGCAAACAATCACAATTATAGTTTTGGCAATCTTGCTGTTGTTAACTTGTGTTTTTGGTGGTGTTTATGCCTATTACAGCACAACAAGTTCCAAAATTTCAGGTATTGTTAAAATGGCAAACCTTAAAATTGAAATGAACGCAGGTTCAGGTTCAAGCGGTTCAAGTGAAATTTTGAACACAAACAGTTATTATATTCCAGGTCAAGTGCTTCCAAACACTGCACTTACTGTAACAAACTCCTCAAACACACCTGTTTATATCGCTGTTGTTTACACTGTTAAGGCTATTAATAATGACCCTAACAGCCCAAATTACAATCAAGAAATCACTGATTATGACTTATCTAATCCACTTATTGGTATCCATGGGGACACAACTTGGTTTGACGGCCGTTACACCAACACCCCATATGACACTGATTTTAGATATTTGATGATTCCAACCGCTATTCCAGAAACTCAAAATTTAATTGAAGTTATCCCAGAAGGCAAACTTAAATTACATGAAAAAATGGGCAACGCTTATCAATCAACAATCATCACTCTCACCTTCCGTGCTTATGTTATTGGTAGCCAACAAACAGAATTGCAAGAACGTATCAATGGTCAAACCACATTAGCAGGCAAATGCAATGTTATTATGGACGCTATATTTAAAGCGTTTGACTATCATATGGTGTAAACCAAAACAAGACTAACACACTTGCTTTTATAAAAATATAGTTGATTAAAAACACTACAAAAAAATCCACAATTTCTGTGGATTTTTCTTTTTGCAATTTGTTTTATTCAATGCCTTTCATGGTGAGTGAAATACGTTTCTTTTGAAGGTCAACTGAAAGCACTTTAACTTTAACTTTTTGACCAACTTTAAGCACTTCGCTTGGGTGAGTGATATAAGCATTGCTGATTTGTGAAATGTGAACCAAACCATCTTGGTGTACACCAATATCCACAAATGCACCAAAGTCAATAACATTACGAACAACGCCGTCAAGCACCATATCTGGTTTAAGGTCTTCCATTGAAAGAATATCACTGCGTAACTCTGGCAATGGCATATCTTCACGAATATCACGGCCAGGTTTTAAAAGTTCTTTAACAATATCTTGCAAGGTAGGCACACCAACACCGATTGCGTCAGCAACTGATTGTTCGCCTTTCTTATCAATCAAACTTGGCAACAAAGTTAAGCCACCAGTTTTGATTTGTTCGTCTGTTAAATTGAACAAGGCAAGCAATTTTTCAACTGAATTATAACTTTCTGGGTGAACAGCGGTGTTATCCAAAATGTTGTCGCCGTCAGTAATACGCAAGAAACCTGCACATTGTTCATAGGCTTTTGGCCCCATCTTTTTAACGTTCATAAGTTCGCTACGGTCGTTAATGTGTTTAACTTGGCTACGATAGTCAACAATATTTTCTGCCAAACTGTTTGAAATGCCAGAAACATAACTCAACAAACTTACAGAAGCGGTGTTAAGGTCAACACCAACGCTGTTAACACAATCTTCAACAGTGTTTGTAAGCACTTCTGTTAAGCGGTTTTGTGGCATATCGTGTTGATATTGCCCCACTCCGATTGATTTAACATCAATTTTGATAAGTTCTGCAAGTGGGTCTTGCAATCTGCGTGCAATAGAAACCGCACTACGCAAGTTTACATCATAATCTGGAAACTCTTTTGCAGCAAGTTTTGAAGCACTGTAAACAGAAGCACCTGCTTCGTTAACCATTGCATAACTAACTTTGCGTGGGCAAGTTTTAATCAAATCTGCCACCAAAATTTCACTTTCTTTGCTTGCTGTGCCGTTACCGATTGCAATGATGTCAACATTGTTACGCACAATCATTTCTGTCAATTTTTTCTTTGCTTCTTCAACCTTATTTTGTGGTGGAGTTGGGTGAACAACTGCTGTGTCAAGCACATCACCTTTTGTGTCAATAACTGCAATTTTACAGCCGTTGTAATAACCAGGGTCATAACCCATAATAACATTGTTTTTAAGTGGTGCTTGAAGCAACAATGGTTTTAAGTTAACTTCAAACATTTTGATCGCTTGTTCATTTGCCCTATCAGTTAAAGCCCTACGGCACTCATTTTCAAGTGAAGGGAACAACAATCTATCATAACTATCTTCAATTGTGTCAAGCATAATTTGATTGGTATATTCGTTCTCTTTTTTATATGCTTTTTCAATTTCAGTGATTGTAAGTTTTGGGTTGATTTCAATATCAACTTTCAAGCAATCTTCCTTCTCGCCACGGTTAAGTGCCAAAATGCGGTGGCTTGGAAGTTTAGCCACTTCGCCTGAAAAGTCCTTATAATTTTCATAGGTTTTGTTTGTGTCTTTTTCTTCGTCCCAAACGGCTTTAATTTGTGCCTTTTTAGCAATAATTTCACGCAAGGTTTTACGTAAAGAGGCGTCATCACTTATACGTTCAGCAATAATATCTTTTGCACCAGCAATGGCTTCTTCAACATTTTTAACGCCCTTTTCTTCGCTTACATAATCTTTTGCAATTTCTTCAACTGGGCAAGTTAAATCTTGTGCTTGAATTGCGTCAGCAAGTGGTTCAAGCCCTTTTGCAATAGCCACAGTTGCCCTTGTTTTACGTTTTGGTTTATATGGCCTATAAATATCTTCCACTTCGGTGAGTGTAAGTGCATTTTCAAGTGCCAAAGCAATTTCGTCTGTCCACTTCTCTTGCTCTTTAATCACCTTTTCAACTTTTTCTTTTTCCTTGTTCAAGTTACGCAAATAATTAAGCCTATCAGCAAAATCACGCAAAACTTGGTCATCACACGCACCGTGTGCTTCTTTTCTATAACGAGCAATAAACGGTATTGTGTTGCCTTCATCAATCAAATTGATGATGTTTTCAGCATACACTTCTTTCAAATTGAATTCGTATGCCAGTTGTTTTGTTAAATCCATTTTCTTTTCCTTTTAAGTATAGTTGTAATACAAATTTGTTGCAAAATTTAATGTTAATTTCACATCAAACACCTTAATTATAGCAAACCAACGGCACAAAAACAAACAAAATTCAACGCTGTTTAAGATAATTTACGCCAAATTTAAAAGGCGAATTTTAATTTAAAATTTTGTTTAATTGTATTGACAATTTATTTTGTTTCTTATATAATTATCTAGTATTGCACGTTAAGTGCGATTTTTCCTGCCACACGGGAGATTTTGCCTTAACATTGACCTGAACGCGAAATAAGGTCACAAACAGCAAAATTATCTATGTTGCAAAAACATAAATCGTTTTGTTTAAAACACTTGATTGTGTTTTATGTATCACAAATTTTAGATTAAATTTAATTTTTATAAGGAGAAATACAATGCGTACAATTATGGCAAATAAAGCCACTGTTGAAAAGAAATGGTACATCATTGATGCTGAAGGCAAAGTCCTTGGCCGTGTTGCAGCAGAAGCAGCAAGCCTTCTTCGTGGTAAACACAAAGCAACCTTCACACCAAACATTGACTGTGGCGACAATGTTATTGTTATAAACAGTGATAAACTTGTTTTAACAGGTAAAAAGGAAGAACAAAAATACTTCAAACGTTACTCAGGCTATCAATCAGGTTTGAAATTGATTCAATACAAGAAAATGATGGCTGAACAAAGCGATGTTGCTTTGATGAGGGCAATTAAAGGTATGCTTCCAAAAAATAGTTTGGGTCGCACAATGGCAACACACTGCCACATCTATAAAGGTGCTGAACATTTTAACCAAGCCCAAAAACCTGAAATCTGGAACGGAGGTAAAAACTAATGGCAGAAGTAGTTGAAGAAAAGAAAGTTGCAAAAACAACTAAAACAACAAAAACAGTTAAAAAAGCCCCTGCAAAAGCAAAAGTTAAGGCTCAAGAATTCTTGGGTACTGGTCGCAGGAAATGCTCAGTTGCTCGTGTTCGTTTAACAACCGGCACAGGCGCAATCAAAGTTAATGGTGAAGAATTAAAAGATTACTTCGACCTTGACACTCTTATCACAATCGTTAAACAACCTTTGGTTTTAACTGAAACTGAAAATAATGTTGACATTGTTGCTAACATTTATGGTGGTGGTAAAGCAGGTCAAGCAGGTGCACTTCGTCACGGCATTACACGTGCATTGATGGAATATCGCCCAGAACTTCGCAGTGAACTTAAAAAAGCAGGCTTTGTAACACGTGACGCTCGTAAGAAAGAACGTAAAAAATACGGTTTACACAAAGCACGTAAAGCACCACAATTCAGCAAACGTTAAGCCGAACTTGTGTTGTTTACCCTTGCACTATTGTGCAGACAATTACAAAACAAAAAATCCACAATTTCTGTGGATTTTTTTATATTATAATTGACGACTATAACTGATTTCTTTGTAAAACCAAGTGCAGTCTAGTATATCTAAAAAGGCATTAAAACATCTCTTATCTTATCAAATATTCAATGAAAAAGAGAGATGTTGATTTACACTCGAAAACACAAATCTTCTAAGAACGCCAGTGTTGGCTAATGCCAACTTAATCACGTTCAAACTATTGTGCTTTTTTTGGAGCATAAGACTATCTCTCTTATGTGTAAGGGGTTGCCTTACATTATTAATATGTGAGCAATTTTTTTAAATATACATTAATTTTTAACATTTTTAAAAATTTTTATTTTTCTTTAATTATGCTTGTTAACTTTACGCCTTTTTGTTGCAACAATTATAATTTCAACCACCAAAATAGTGTCAATAATCAGCACTATATAGCGATAGTCAAATATAAAGCCAGAAACCGCATATTCCCCAGTAAGCAAATCTAAATTATAATTTTCACCAACCGCAAACATAACATTGCCAACCGCGTCAGTGCGGACAATGTTTGAATTTACCGCTTCTAGCCTATCCAGAGTTTCTTGGTTTGGGTGTCCATACCTGTTTCCGCTTGAAATCACTGCATATTCAGGCGTGGTTGCCGCCAAAAATTCTTCACAAGTTGAATATTTACTGCCGTGGTGTGCAACTTTAAGCACATCAACATCTAATTCTTCGCCAAGCAAATTAACATAATCTTTTTCACCTTTTGCTTCCAAATCACCAGTAAATAAAAATGATTTTGCCATATATTCCAATTTAATAAGTGGACAAGTGTTGTTAGTATCAGTATAATCAAGCGGTTTAAATATTTTCAACAAACAGTCTGTATCAAGTTCAATTTGATTATGATTTACAACCACATTGCAATTTTCTTTTTCCACTGCTTCGGTTAAATTTACATAAGTAGCCGAACTACTTTCAACAATAGGCATATAAATTGTTTTAAAATCAAATGCATTAAGCAAACCAACTGCTCCGCCGATATGGTCAGCATCAGCGTGAGTAAGCACTAAATAGTCAACAACATTGTTGTGCTTATTGTTTAAAACTTTTTCTTGCACATATTTCACAAGAACATTGCTTGCGTTGGCAGGCCCAGCATCTATAATTGCAGTTTTGCCGTCTGGCAGATTGATTGATATTGCATCACCTTGCCCAACATTAATAAAATGCACAAGCAAATTATCTTTCACACTCACGCAATCAAAATCATTTTTAAGCCAAGCCACAATCACAGGATTTAATGCATTAAAAAACAAACACAGAACACTTAAAACCAAAATAATTATTGAAAGTGCTATAATTTTGGTTATTTTGCTGTGTTTTTTGTTAAATTTAACATTTTTTACCAAATTTGTTGCTTTCTTTTGTCTATCCATTTTCTTTTGTGTTTACCCAAAAATATCTTTTCAATTTCTGGCATAGCCTTAACAACAGCGTCATAACCGGCCTTAATCATTTCGTCCTTATTTTCAAGTTTAAGCGAGTTAAAACGTGCCATATCAGGGGCAATAACAAGGTCGCTCCACATAAGCCCTTGTTTTGAATTGTTAACCATCATAATACCAATGCTGGTTACAAATTGCGTCCATAATTTATTGCTTTCAGTACCACCGCCACGTGTTGAATTGCAGTCTATTGTTATAACAAAATCACAACCATTTTTATATAAAACGTCAGACGGAACATTGTTCCTTACTCCGCCGTCAATCAAGGTCATATCTCTATATTTAACAGGCAAAAACACGCCAGGAATTGCACAACTGCCAGTGATAACACTATTTAATTTCCCCGTTTTAAACACCACTTGTTTGCCAGTTTTTAAATCCACTGCAACCGCATAATAAGGCACTTTCAAATTTTCAATGCGTTTGATTGGCAAAACTCTATCCAAAGTTTCAGCCAGCATATCCATACTAGAAGGCAAAATGCCAAACTTTTGTTTTATCAAATCGCTTTGTTTAACTTGGTTGGACATTTCATAAATCTGTTCAAAACTGAGTCCACTTGCATATAAAGCACCAAAAATACTGCCAGCACTTGCACCGGCAACAGCATCAAATTTTATACCATATTCTGCAAAGGCTTTAAACGCACCAAGGTGTGCAAATCCACGTGTGCCACCACCACTTAAACACAAACCAATTTTGTATTTTTTGTGGAAAATGTTCATGCGTTTTAATCCAAATTTTGATGTTAACCCCATATTTTTATTATGCACGTTTTAACCACCAATTATGACTGTATTATACAATAAAATATAAAAATAAACAAATTAAATCTATTATTTACCCAACATTAAAAACACTGTAAAAAACAATTATTTTTAAATGAAGTATAAAAAAACCCACATTATCTGTGGATTTTTTAACATTTATTATTTTTTATTTGCTTTTAAATTATTGGTTATTTTCACCTTCGCCCTTGCCTTCGCGTTCGCGGATTTTTTGAAGGGTTAAGTTTGTTTGTTTCAAATCTTCTTCAAGTTGAGCAATTTGTTCTTCTAAAATGCTGTTTGTATGTTCCAAAATTGGGAAGCGGTCTTTGTTAGCATTGATAACATCTTCACAGTGGTTAACGCTCAATCTCAAACCGTCAAGCAATTCAAGTTCATTAGCAAGTTTTTCTGCTTTTTCTTTATCAATATCAACATAGTTGTTCACACCATACAAAGCAACTTTCTTTTTAGCAACGATTGCTTCTTTACGACGAAGTTTTGTTTGGTATCTTTCAAGGTCTGTCATCACTTTTTTCAAAGGACGATATTCCTTCATATTGATCTTATAATCTTTTTTAGCATTTTTCAAACGTTCTTCCAAAACAGCAATACGGTTTAAGCACTCTTCTTCGGTCATATCGATTGTTACAACTTCAGGTTGTTGTTCTGGCTGTTCATTTATTTGTTTGTTAAGATTTGCAATTTGAGATGTAAGTTCAGCAATACGTTTGTTTGCTTCTTCCAACTCTTGTTTTGTTGTGTCATCTTCAGTTTCTGATGATTCTTCTTCAACTTCTTTGGTTGATTCAGTTGTTTCTTCTGTTTCAACTTCTTTATTTTCTTCAACTGGGGCAACTTCTTCCGCAACTTCTTCAGTTTTGTTTTCTTCTTCGTCTGTTTCTTTGGTTGTTTCTTCTTCAGTTGCTTCTTCTTCAGTTGCTTCGTTTGATTCTTTTAAAATTTTGTCAATGTCATAAGCAGCCAAAACTGGGTTTTCTTCTTCCTTAGTTTCGTCTTCTTTTGCTTTTTCTTCGTCAACAACTTGATTGTTAATTTCGTTTAACAAGTTTTGAACATCAACGTCTTCGCCTTCATCTTCTGTTGCATTTTCTTCAACAGCCATTGGTGCTTCTTCCAAAGTTTTAACTTCAGTTGCTGGCATTTCTGGTTCTTTATTTTCAGCGTTTTCGTTTTTCAATCTGTTTTCAATTTCTTCTAAGTTAGAGTCATTATCCTCAACAAGTTTGAACAAGTCATCTTCTTTGCTGTTTTCTTTAAGCATATCTTGTTCTTTTTGAGCCTTAGCCATATCGATTGCTTCAAAGTCATAATCTTGTTGCTTTTCTGCTTCAGCCTTATTCTCAATTAAATTTTGTTTATATTGGGTGTAATCCATAACTTCTTGCTTAGGTTGTTTTGTTGAGCGGTCTTCATTATCAAAAGCCCCAATAATAACATGACCTAAAAATGCAATTAAGCCACCAACAACAATAACAATACCGATAATCGCAATAACACCTACAAATGCTTGCCATTCCATAAAAAATAAATCTCCTTTTTGTTTGTTCGGGCTTATTATATCTCATACAGTTTGTTTTTTCAATACCTTTTTTAAATTTTTTTTAAAAAAAATAAAAAAATTGGCAAATTTTAACAAAAAAAGTTAATTTTTTATCAGTTTTTACCAATTTGTTTAAATTTTTAATAAATTTAAAGATCAATTATATCTTCCACAATCAAACTTAACTTAAACTTCTAAGCCCTTTGGGATAGTGATTTTTAAACTTCCCACCAGCCATTTTAAACCCACCAACCGGGCAACCATTAATAAGCAAAGCGCCCCAACCGTCAGGCAGATCAACGTCTAAAGTTTCACCATTAAGGTATTTTAAGACTTCAGTCGAGCCAAAATCTAAATCACATTTAATTTTAAAATCGCCACCAAATGCTGAAAAGAAATTATGTGCTGGTTCAAATCTTTTATTTTTCACACAGCCGACACGAACACCGAGAGAGTAATAATTCACTCCACGCTTTATCAAACTTGTGTTTGGCACAATGTATGCAAAGTTACCATATTCCATACAATCTGAATTTTCGCCACAACAACTTTGAACAAACTGGCTAGCCAAAGAACAATTTTTAGTGTGTAAATTTGCATACGCCACACTATCGTTTTCACATGCCTTTTGCAACACTGCAACAAACTGCCCTTCACCTTTCACCTTGTGCGGATACAATCTCACCGCCTCTGGCATATTAATGCCTCGTGGTAGGTCTTCATCAATGTTGCAAAGTTTGTAGTTATAAAGTTCCGCAAAAGCTTTAACAGTCTGCTCATTTTCTTCTAAAGAATATGTGCAAGTGGAATAGATTAAATATCCATTTTGTCTCAACGCCTTGTCTGCCGAATCTAAAATTTGCTTTTGACGGTCAGCACACATTTGTGGCAAGGTTTTGTTCCACTCTTTAACCACTTGTTCACCACGCCTAAACATACCTTCGCCACTGCAAGGTGCATCAACCAGCACAACATCAAAACAACCAGCATATGCTTCACCTATGTTTTGTGGTGTATCGTTGGTAACAATAACATTTTTAAGTCCCATGCGTTCAATGTTTGAAAACAGGATACCACATCTTTCTCTGTTAATTTCATTGCTTACCACCACCCCATTTGGCACACGGTTTGCAAGTTGTATTGATTTACCACCAGGTGCGGCACACATATCAAGCACAAGTTCGTCACCTTTAAATTGATGAGCGTTTACAGTGAACATTGCACTTGGTTCTTGCACATAAAACGCACCCGCATGGTGCAATGGGTGTTTACCCAACTTTTGATTAACATAAAAACCACGGTTTTCATAAGGCACTGGTTCAATTTCAAAGTCCACAATCTGTTTAAATTTATCAACTGAAATTTTATTGTTAACAAATATCGCTGATTGCTTTGGCTGATTTAAAGCGGATAAAAAATCATTAAATTCTCCACCTAAAATTGTTTTCATATTATCCAAAAAGTCAACTGGCAAAATTTCAGTTAATGGTTTATTATCATCAACAGGCTTGATTGCACTAGTATTAATTTTTGCATTTGGTTTGCTTTTTTTATTTTTCATATAAAAATTATAGCAAAAAGAATAAAAAAACTCTACATTTTCTTGATTTTTTTGGCAATTTTAACTAAACTATTATTAAACAAAAGGGGTTAAAATGCAAAGTTTAGATGTGATTTATCAAAAACGCAGATTTATCATGTTTAGTGAAAAAACCAAAGCAGCGGTTTTGGAACTAAATGCTTTTTTTGATAAGTATGCAATGCACTTTGAAGATAAAATTAAAAAAACATTTACCTATTATGATACAGACGATTTTGCACTGCTTAAATCAAACATTGTTCTTTTTAAAACACAAATTGGCAATTTTTGTGAACTAAATATGGCAACTGAAAAAATCAGTTCAACCAGCAGGCTCACACTTCGCTCCACTTATAAACATTTCAGCAAACTTATTAAGTCACATGACCATTTGATGAAGCATAAACAATTTTTAATTGATAACTTTAAAAATATGTTTATCTCTGGTGTTAACTTCGACCCTGAATTTTTGATGCAGAAACTTAAACCAGCCTACACAATTCAAACCGTAAGTGAAGAATATAAAAGCACGAACGGTATAGGTTTTAAAATAACTTATTCATTTGATAAAGATGTTTACACAGACCATTTCACAGGCGTGCAAACTAATGCAAACATCCTTACAATTTATCAACACAGTGGCGAAAACACAAACCCATATCTTGAAGATTTGGTTAGCAAATTAACACGTTATTGCAAAGAACTCACCCCAACAAGCGAAACAAAAATTATGATAGCACGTGAAATGACGGCTAAAAAATATGAACAACTTGGCAAATTAAAGCAAGAAAAAGAAAAACAAAAACGTGAATTAGAGTTGAAAAAGAAAAAAGGCAAATTTTAACCTATCAAGCACAACAAAAAACGGACATCAAATTGTCCGCTTTTTTATTTTTGTTTTAAATTTTTTATTTTTGTTTTAAATTTTCAATCACGCTTTATATTATAACAATATCAACATAATTGAACCGCCAAAGCAAATTGCCAGCAATTAAGATTTATTAATTTGCGTTTTCTTCGTCTTTTGGTTTGTCAGCGTCCAAATAAACACCAACAATTTCACCTTCTGCTTTGCCTTCTTCTGCTGTGTTGTTTACCAAATCAATTTTGAATAAGTAACCAGCCTTTTCACCTGTGCAGTAGTAAAGGTCGCCACCATTAATATCCAAATAGTCAGCATTAACTTCAACTTTTGCAAGATAATGAATTGCTGAAGTGTTACCAGCCAAGAATTCACTATAACTTACCATTTTAAGTTTGTTGTTATTATCATAATAAACAATAGAACCATTTGCAAAGCCAATAACATTGATTGTTGAAACGCTGTCGCTATCAGTATCTTCAATGTACCTTGGGCTTACAGTTTGATTGCCAGCCATATAGAATTGGAATCTATTATTAACAACACTCATAAGGTCAGAGCCATTAGGCATTAAGAACAATTTACCAACTGCATCTTCACTCGCGTCTGGCATCATATCTCTAAATGAGCCACCAATTTCAGCACGTTGCATACGTGTTGTGCTACCGTCTGTGCGAGTGATAAACACATAATTTTCACTTACAAATTTTGCCACAATTTCAGTTGTTGAACCATCAATAACTGTTGTTTTTTCATTTGTTGTAACATCGTAACGATATAAATTGTATTTTTCGTCTGCTTTTTCAACAAAGTAAACACGGTCAAAAGCGTTATCTTCTTTATTTGCACCAAACACAAAACTTGTTACATTTGAAGCAACAACTTTAACTTTGTTCTTTTTCTTTTTTGCTTGAACATCAATACGTAAAAGCCTATCTGTGTTTTTGTCACCGTTTAAATCTTCACCTTTTTCATGCACCAAAAGGTAGGTTTTGCCATTTTGATTGTAATATTGATAACTTAAATTTTCATGTTTTACATTTGCTTGGTAAAGTTCTTCAATCCTATCAAAATTGTTGAGTTTAACACGATAGAAAACAGACCTGTCTTTTGCCCACTTACTTTCATTCAACTTACCAGATTCTTGCTTTGTGCTTGGGCTTACAAAATAAAGGTAATCACCAAACACATAAAGGTCAGTTGCATCATAGCCAGCAAGTTTTGTGCTTACTTGACGCAAATTGTCACTAACTAAATAACCATCTTTATCACGCACAAATTCGTCATTTTCAAGTTTAGCAACATAAAGCCCACCTTTTGTGTAAGCACTGTCACGTTGGTCTTCTTTCAATTCACTAACATTTTGAAAACCATTTGCAAAGTAAACATATTCGCCTTTTCTTACAACCATACCACCGTTGCCTATAACAGTTTCTTCAGTTGCAGGGCTAAAACCATTGCCTTTATCTTTACCACAGCCAACAAAACCGATTGCAAAGACACACAATAATAAACAAATAACAAAATTAGAAAACTTTTTCATATATCCTCGTCCCAAAATTATTGCCAAAAGCGTAAACTAATATGCAAATTTTAATATAAGCAGTGCAAAAATTCACCGCCAATTCACGCTTACATAATATTAGCATACAAACGCAAGGTTGTCAAACAAAATAGATTATTCTAACTGTCATTTAGCCCTTAAATTTCAACAAGAAAAGTGTAATTTTAACAAAGATATCAGCATAAGCCCAAAATTCTTGTAATATGCTTTACTTTTGCCTTGTATAATAGAAATATGAAAAGCAAAACAATGATTTTACAATCACAAACCAACAACAAATCAGGCAGAGCAATTTTAACCCTAACACAAGAAAACGATTTATTAACAACCAAACTTCGTCTGTATTCATTTGCCCCGCTGGACGCAAACGCAAAATTAGGCGTTTATCACAACAACCAAGTTTTTGCTGGCAATATGTTGTTTAAAGACGGAGCATACATAAGTTCTTTGGTTGGCGATTTTGATATTAACGCAGATTTTTACTGTGCGGTTGTGGACACTTTAAATAACAACACCCCACTTTTAGCCGGCGGGACATACGGCGGTTATTATTTTGACGACACATCAGTTATCACCAACAACTTAAACAACTGTTATAGTCCTAACAAAATCACGCCAACACGCGAAACAGCCACTCAAAGCAACAATCCAATCAACGCAAGTCAGCAACAGCAAACCAACAGCCAACAACCATGTCAAAATCAATGCGATAATGCAAACAACGTTAACCCTTGTATCGGCTGTAAGTACAAGGAATACTTTTACACTCAACAATCGCAACAAAGCCAACCCACACAACAAAACAATGCGGATAACATTGCTACAAATAATTTACCTAAACAATCAGAACAACAATCTAACCATATACTGGCAGAAAAACAGACTAAACCTGACAGCGAACCAGCAAGCACAAGCAAAACACCAACTATATTAGAAAGCCTAATTCCACAGTTTGATTATATATTTAAAACCTTTCCAGAGTGCGAAGAACTTAACAGCAGAATCGAAAACAGCCGTTTTGTAACAATATCCGAAGGAAGCAACACTTACTGCCTTGGTGCAATTTATAAGGATAACCAGCCTGAATATATATGTTATGCCGTACCAACCGCATATAACGCCCCAGTTCCTGAAGAATTAGGCACACACCACCAGTGGCTACCATTAGACCCAGAAGACCCACTCAGTGACGGTTATCACATAGTATATCAAGACGCCCACGACCTAAAAATAATTGAAGTTTAATCAAACAATTAACACAAACATAAAATTTAAAAGCATTGCAATATCCAGTGTTTTACAAAGTAAATAATCATAATAGCAAGCCACCATACGCCCTAAAGGTGCTTTTGTATATTTTTCAATCTACAATTACATATTTGTATATTTTATAATATACAATTACATATTTGTATATTTTATAATATACAAATGGAATAACAGGCCACTTTTTAGAAGCCCCTACAAAGCCTTACATAGTAGGTTTACACGTAAAAGGGACAACCCCAGCCTTACACTGATTTGCTTTCACACTTCAATAGTCCTATTTAGTCAAAGGGGATTCATCAAGGGGGAAAGATTGTTTCCACCCTTGATAGCAAGCGGGCGGCCACCCAATAGACTTCCACGCACCGACTTCGAAGCACACTTCATAATCCGCTTTAACCAAAAGGGATTCATTAAGGGAAAAAGAATTTTAACAAAGTTAAAATTGGTTTGTCTCTTAATAAACGCCACGAACACACTTGTCCTTACACTGATTGGCTCTCACACTTCAATAGCCCTATTTAGTCAAAGGGGATTCATCAAGGGGGAAAGATTGTTTCCGCCCTTGATAGCAAGCGGTTAATCACCTGAAAGGCTCATATTTGCGTAATCTATGATTAGCAAATTAGCAAAAAGGTGAATTAACCGCGTTATAATGGGAATTATTATGGTCGCTATGCTCGCTTTCGGCGGCACTTTCGCGTACTTTACTGCTACTACAACAGCACAAAGTAAAGAAGTTCAAACTGGTAGAGTTCAATTAGGTGCAAACAGCACTTTCACTTTGACAACAAAAGTAGTTCCAGGACAAGAATTACTTGTTGGTGATGAAAACAAAGTTACTATCACATCAAATTCAAATGTTAAAACATATGTATTTGTTAAATTCTCTGTAGACATTACAAAAGCTACAGGTGAAGGCTATAATACAGCAGTATTGAAAAAGGTTACAGCAGAACCAAAAGCAGAAGGCGAATACAAATTAACACCAACAGTTGCTGCGGATTGGAAACTTGTACCAGATCAAACAGATGTTTACTATGCAGTTATTGAAGGTGCTGAAGCGTCAACACCGAAAGATGTTTGTTCAAGCATTACTTTTGATGGTTATAGTGTAAGTACTGAAGCATTAAAAGGTTCATTAATGGATGCAACAATTAAAGTAACTATTGATTCATCTGCAGCTCAATATGAAGGTTTCGGCACAGATGTTGCTGGAGCTTATGCAGCCGCTACAATAGACAATAAATAATAAAAAAAACACGCATTAGCGTGTTTTTTTGTGCATAAAAATTGAAATTTGGTTTGTTAGAAAGCGAGTTGAGATTAAATCTTGTTAAACTTAAACAAGCATAAATACAGAGATTAAAATATATTAATTAAAATGAACGTATTAATATTGAACAACTTTGTTTAAAAAAACTTTGGGTGAAAAATCAACCATATACATATATTAATATAAAGAACAGCAAAAGTTGTTTTGCTGTTCTAATATATAATATATATAGGTATTATTGAAAATCCCCCCCCAATAAATATGAAAAAAACACGCTAATGCGTGTTTTTTAATTTGATTGTAATTAAGCAAACAAACCTACAAGTTGTGTTTTAGCTGTTGCAGCATCAACACCAGTTGATTGAATTGAGTGTGCTTCCATTGAAATTGTGATTGTTGCTTCCATTAATTTGTTGTCTGAACTTGTTCCTCCTTGAGTCCAGTTATCTGTTGCATCAAATTTTAAAGCAGCAGCATTTACATTTAATTCACCTGATTTAACTACAGTTGCAGCATCACCAGTGCCATAAAGATAAATGTTATCAGTACCACTAGCAATCCAATTTGCACCAAGTGCAGTTGTAAGGTTTAAACCAACTTTTGATAAATCTGTAATAGCAGCACCAGAAGAATCTTTGGCTGTTATAACAAATTTAATTGCAACATAATTACCTTTAGTTTCAGTTGTATCAACTGTAAGTTTAATAGCATTTTCTGCAAGAATAGTTTCACCAGGCATAATATTTGTTGCTGTAACGCTTGCTAAAGCACCGTTGGCTGACAATTTTACATAACCTGTTTTTAATTCTTTTGTGCTATCAGCTTTTGCACTAGCAGTAAAGTACGCGAAAGTGCCGCCGAAAGCGAGCATAGCGACCATAATAATTCCCATTATAATGATTGCAAATGTTGACTTTGACATCTTTTTAGATTTCATTTTTGTCATTTTTATTTTCCCCTTTAAATTTTTTAAATAAGTTTTGCTTTGTTTTACCAAAGCGTACGTCAAACCATTACACTTTTCCGACTAAGGCAATAATTCAACGTTTTAGCATTTTTAGTTTGCCAAACTGCCCTTTTGGCTGATACCAAAGGAACCTAAATGCCTTTGCGATGTCGCGAAAGCATTTTGCTTTTCAGCACCTGGTGTGTACAATTCAAGTGCCGAAAGTTTGTATCACTACAAACAAATTTGCAAATTTACTTGTAGGGGTTCACCCCCAACAATCCTAATGTGTTGCCACATTAAGTTTGCCTTTTGCTTAAATGAATAAGCATAAACTTGCCTAATATGTTGCGTTCACTTACGTTCACTTAACATATTAAACAACTTTTTCGCAAAAGCCAATTTATTAATGTAAACATTATAAATTGTCCTCTGCTCAAAAGTATGATTAATCGACATCACATACTTTACACTTCAATCTTATACCAAAAAAAAATGATAGTCAAACAAAAAACGACACTTTTTGTCAAAACCGCCATTTATTTGGCAGTTTACAACATCAAAAATCACTATTCTGCCAGCCTTTGAGTATAAAACGGCAATTTATTAGCAGTTTAAAGCAAACAACTATCAATTAAGTGCAAATTTTAATGTTAAATTGCCACATTTTAGGCATTAAGCAATAATAAATCAACATATTTTTAGCAAACGCAGAAACTACAGAGTGCTAGAAAAGATAGAAAAAAACACACTGACTTTATATTATTTCAGTGTGTTTTTATTTTGTTTGTTTTGCCTAACTTATAGATATCAGTTTATAGATTGTGTAAGTCAATGTTAACCTTGCATTGCTTAAACCAATAAATCCAAATTGGATAGCACCAGTATCCAACTTTTTAAATGTGTAAGTATAAGTTTCCCCGTCAACGGTTATGCTTACGCTATACATATTTACGTTTTCTTTATCTGGGCTTATCTTTATGTCCGCTTTGCTTATCTCTCCGCCGTCCGCTTTCTTGGCCGTTATGCTTGAGATATATGCTTCGCTAGATATATCTAAGGTTAATTCAAAACTTAACTTCTCGTCTTCAAACCTTATCGATGTTAATTGCTTCTTATCATTACCTTCACCTGCAACTGTCACTATGTCTACATATGTTGGATTACTGTTGTATACATAGCCAACCTTATCTCCGTTTATGCTTGGATTAAGCACATCGTCCCCTGTTAATGTTTCAGGTGCATTGTTGTTCAATTCAACTATGTCCGCATACAACTTCTCGTCTACCGTTAACCCATAACTATTCTTGGTTATCTTTACTGTTATCTTTCGGTTGGTCACAAGTGTTATGCTTTGGCTTATCTCACTGCCTGTGCCTGTTGCATCTCCTGTTATGGTTATCTTGTATTTATCCGGTAACTTACTGCTTATGCTGTATGTTACACTGGTGTTCTCTAGGCTATACGCTGTGCTGAATATGTTGTTTACTGAACTTAATGTCTTTCCATCCACTTCTATCTTTTCCAAGTATTGCAAACTTTCTTCTTCTACTGTAAATGTTAAGTTAAACTTTAAGTTACTCTCTACATATATCTTTAACAATTTGCTTCCGTTTGCCAATGGTTGGATATTTTCCAGCATTTCACTGGTTATGGTTAAACTTGTGCCAGTGATGTCATGTCTACCTGTCTTATCCATATAGTAATACGTTACAAGTTCTTCATCTGCTAATTCTGCATTACGGTAGAAGTTTAATGTGTCTTGCACTGAACTTTCTTTTAACACCGCCAAATGCCCATTTCTCCATACCGCTTGCAAGCCATTTGTTTGGTAGCCATAGTTGTTTTTGTTTCTTGCTGTTAATATCATCTCGGTTGAAATTAACTCTTTCTCAAACACTGCATAGTATGTGCCAGCTATCAATGTTACATAGTCATCTTCTAACATACCTTCTGGCACTTTGCCGTCTGTTATCTCTATCTCGTTACCTGTCAATTTGTATCTTGTATCTACATTGCCATGGTCTTTCTTTACACCTACATATTTGTAACCTGTTGGTATTGAATTTAACTTAATCTTTACTGTGTAACCAGACATAAATGAACCTGTTTTACCATAGTTTATCCCATTTATCCACAAGTCCGCAAATGTTTCCATTGTCTCTGCTTCTTGGGTATGGAACACTGCTCCATTTGAATTGTCTTTATCTACTTTTAAGTTAAGTTGTCCTTGCTTCTTATCCACAATATCTACAACTATCTCCACTTTACCTGAAATATAGTCGTCTGTTGAAACCACTGCTTTGTAACTGCCTGTGGTTGTATCGTAGATTAACCTTGATGCACTGTTGTTTACCTTTATGGTTACATTGTATATTGGCTTCAATGTATATGCCATCGCAATAGTATCATTTGCTACAACTTTACCTGTCTCTGTGCTGTTGGTTATGTTGTTTTGCACTCCAGATTTTGTTGTCATCTGCCATGATGTAAAGTATTCCGCTATCTTGGCTTTGTCTACCGCACTTGTTGTTGGATTTTGTATTACCTTTGTTCCATTGTAATTAAAGGTTAAATCTACCAGCAACTGAACTGGTGTGAAGTTTGCATATATAACCATATCCGATGTCGCTTGCATTGGTGAAGTTATTGGTTGAACAACATCACCTTCTGTTGCTGTAAATGTTACACCTGTATAATATTTATCTACAAATGTTGCCGTTAAGTCATTTTCCAACCAACGGTATGTGTAGATATATGGCATGGTTTGTGATGCAATATATTCACTGCCTGCTGTAAGTGTTACTGTATTGTTATCTGTGTTAGATATTGTTAATGTTCTGGTTGAACAGTTGGTATCATTAACACCTACAACTATTGCCAAACTCAATTTGTACATCTCTACCACTTCAAGATTGAAGTACATATACCTGTTTTCTTCAGGTACTATGATGCCACGTTCTGTTAACACCATATTAAACAATATATCTGTGGTTATGTTGTATGTATTAACTGGCTTATCTTCAAGCAAGAAAGTGTAATTATCTGCCAACAATGTTCTTGTGGTTGGTGTTCTTGGTTGGTTTGCCCAACTGCTTAACAATGCATAATACTTGTCGTTATGGTAATATGCATATATGGTATTTCCGTCATAAGTTTTTAACTCTGTTACTGGCAATTCCCATATAAATTGATTATCTAATTTCCAACCTTTCTCTGCCCATTGAGTTTCAAGTTTAGTTGTATATTTATCTATGATGCTAGTGTAAATATCAAACTCTAACATCTTTATGTTTACATCTATCTGACCTAATGTTTGTGATGCATCTACTGAATATGTACCATCTTTGTATAAGTATATCCTTAACCACGCACCACTTAAATTAAGTTTGTATGTCTGCTTCTCTCTATCTGTTTGCCTTGCTATCTCGTTACCAGACATATCTAAACTCTTTATCCAATTATTGGATATGGTGAAATCTTCTTCCATTAACCCATATCCTGCATAGGCGTAATAGAAGAACTCGGCAACACTACCCCTTTGCAAGTTTGTTAACTTGTATGGTTGGCTTGTTGTTATGACATTGCTGTTGCCCAATCGTGAAATCTGCACCTGACCAGCATTTGTATCTGTCATCGCTATGGTTGTGTCATAGTTAATAGGGGCAAAGTATATGCTTAAACTAATATAGTCACCAGCATTTACATATACTGGCTCCGCGTCACTAAATAAGCCATTAATTGTGGTTACTTGTCCTACTTCTGTGTTTGTGTTAAATGGAATTGTGTATCCATAACTATCTAATGATGTCTTTTCAACACCCGCTACTCTACCACTCAATTCTCCAGTGTATCTGTAACCTATCATTGGGTCATAGAAACTGTTTTCTTTGTTCAAATCTAATACTTTGCTTTGGTCTATGGCTTCTATGGTTACATCACAACCACGGTAGATTACTATACAATCTACTATTTTATCTTCTGTTAATTCATCAAACCATAAACTTAATTTATATCGTTTTGTATCTGATGTTGTGTCATACTTGTATATTACACATTTTGACTTATTGCTGTTGTAGTATACCAAATATTTACCATTGCCACCTGTTGAACTTGTTTCTGCAGCGTTGTCGGTAACTACTACATTTAAGTATCCAACAAAGCCATTGTATTCATATGTACCTGCTTTGTAATAGTAATTCAAATTGAGTTTGTACGACTCTCTGAAATATATTGGCACAAGTGTTGGTTCTTCACCTATGTGGTTTACGTCCATATCTATTGTCCAACTTGTGTTTCTTATTGACTTAACGTTTTGTGTTTTAAACTGTAAACCTGCGGGGTCATTAATTAAATAGTCTGAATGTGGAACAAATGTTCCTCTGTATTTACTTGTTGTTAATGCATATGCACCATTAACACCATTAAACCTGAATGCTATGTTTTCATAGTAATCTTTGGCAAATGCTAAATCTCCAATAGTGTGGTTATTTGCCACCCAAATATATCTTCCATTCGCCCCATTGTACACAGTGCGTAAATGGAACTTTCGTAATGTTTCAACTGAAACTTGCGTTTCGTCTATATTACTTTCATACCTATCTACTTGTACCTTGAACAACGATGCAAAGTAATCTGTCGCTGGCACTTGTGTCGTTGTGATAGCATAGTTTGGCAAACTGCCATAACAATCAGACGATGCGGCAAAATTCCAATATGTTCTGTATGTAACAGAGTAAGCATCATTTCTATTCCCACCAAAGATAGATTCATTACCATCATCACTATCATTAACGGCAATATACTCACAATCTTCAATAAGATTTAAATTAGATACATCTTTAAAATAAACACGATACACATTATCAACTTCAAACTTTTTAAGTTCTATTATATATTGATTGTTTGTTAAGTTATAATCATAATCAAATATTGAATGATTGTAGTAATTCCATGTCACATTTCCACTATATCCATTTTGATTTGCCACAACAATTTTATTGCTTTTTGTTTTGTAGTATGCAATGCTTTTACCTGCAGAAGCAGAATCACCAAATGGAATATTATATTGATTTCCAATACTTGTTGTAACTGTGTCTATTTTTGAAGCAGAGCCAAATTGATTTGCCGTTGCTTCTGTTATACAAATATCCGCTTTACGCCAAACAGGGGAAACTACGAACGTTGTTCCTTGTAACACAAAGTCACCTTGAGTCCAACTTGCAAAGCAATATATCAATTCCCTCATGTTTGTGCTTACATCAGTTTCTGTATTCCAAAAAACTTTTTTAAAGTCATTTAGCGACATATAAATTTGATTGTTAATTTGTGATACGGGATAAACTTTTGAGCTAATTGAACCATCAGCGTTATATGTGTCAGAATAATAATTTCCGTCTGAACTGTTATAGTATAATGGTCTCCATTGTTTTGAATACTCCCCTGCTACTTTACAATAATATGGATAAAAAGTCTTTCCACCATATTTAAATGTTATTTGATAGCCTATAATATCGTGACCATAATTAAACAAACCATATTGACCTGCTGTATTATATAAACTTGATGACTTGATATTATCCGATTGATAAAAGGCTGTTCCTTTGGAGTAAACAAAGTCAATATTTGTATTACTTGTCACTTTAAATGTACAACCATCATAAACACCATTTAATGAGCCAAGCAAAACACCTGATATTGTTTTTGTTGTGTTTGCGTTATCTACAACAACAGAACTTTTTGGATTTGACACACTTAAGTTATATTCTGAAGACCAGTTTGGAACAATCGGCATAATAAATGATGCTGGTTCAAAACCTTTGTTGTTATTTGTTCCCCAACAATAACCATTGTTAATATTGGAATTCTGACCAAATAAGAAATCTCCATATCCATATACTTTTGTTAAAGATAAATATATAGATCTTGATCCATTTAATGTTGTGATTTTATTTCCGACGTCAAATTTAACCCATTGTGATGATTTTCTATAGTAAACAGTGCCATTGCCTGATAAATTATTGTCAAGTTGATAACCCAACGCCTCCAAAGAAGTAACATCAAGTAACCAGCCATTAAATGTTCGTTTTGTTCCGCCACCATTAGTACCCAATAATCTGTCATAGTCGCCACCAAATATTGATTGCAAATCAGCCGCTGTTGTTGGCAATTCATAGCCCTCAACTGAAAATATGCTTTGTGAATTGTCATATGTGTAACTTACATCTTGGTAAGATGTTTTACCACCATTAGGTTGATAAGATGTGGATTTAACAATTTTCACAGTTCCACTTTCGTCTTGAGAAGCAACATTAACCGAACTACCTTGCACTGTATAACCAACCGTCAAACTATAATACATCAAGCTATATTCAGATGTTATCGTTTCATTAGCAGAAATAGTCCAAGTTTTCGATGACAAATTAGTTGTAGGATATCTATATAAGTAATTTTGTGTGTTTGATACAATATTTTCACACGAATAACCATCTTGGATGCGGTATACAACATATATCTTTTTACTTACAGTTTGACCATTTTCTCTAGTTACCGTATTAAATTCAAATCTATTATTTGCTGTGCTATTATTGTAAGTTATATTAGTGTCAGCATATACCTTATATTTCAAATCTGAAGCAGTACCATTTGCTGATTTTGAAGCGGCCAATGAAGCAGTGCTTGCACCATAATACCAAAAAGCCCCCTTGTTTACATTTGTTGATATATTTATTGGTGCTTTAAACATTAAATCATATTTTGTGAAGATCTGATCATTTTTTGTGTCGTTTATTCCTACAAAATTGACGTATATGGTTCCATATTCATATGTATAAGTAAAATTTTTCTTTATATAATTGTTTATTTTGGCATTCAATCCGCCAGCATCAATAGCTTTAGCCACTGAAAATTTTTTACCATAAACCACAACCGAATTGCTATTTGATTTACCAGCCAAATAATTGGTTATACCATTGGTTAAATCCGAATTCAAAGAAGGCACATCAACAGATGCAACATTAACAGTGTAAACCTGGCTATCAATATGGGTATACCTAATTGCAAACCTAAGAGTTGTCCAAGACGTAAAGCTTCTAAGCACTGGCAAACCATTGTTGTAAAGTGTGCCATCAACAACTTTTGGAGCAAGATACCAAGTTGAACCAGAGCTACCCGCTGTTTGATCTATGCTCCATCCAAGAGTGTTTTTATAAAACTTTAAGCGATTATCGGTAGTAGAGTCGTTTTCCACTTTACCAGAGAGTGTTACAACAACTTCTCTATTGCCTCCATAATCCTCACTCTTATCACTATATGTGATTTTGATGCTTTTTGTTGATATTTCAACAGAATCATCACTATCAAATTTTTCAATTTTTTCCCACACAGCATAATAGTGTAAAGTTAACACTTTTGCTGAGGTTGGGTGGTTTAATTTAAATCCATCTTGTGCATCAACCCTATTTGACCCTTCTGTAGCTGACCACCCCTTAAATAAGTATCCCTTGCCAATTTTTGATTTATTGTTAGCATCATTTGGTGAAAATGCATAAGGGCCATCAATCATTGTTATCCTTGAAGTGGACATTGTCTCTATCTCATTACCATACCAATATGGAGCAGATCCCAAATGGAATATATAATTTATTTGCCATGACACGGCGGCAGCATCACTATTTTGCAACACATTAAAGCCAAAAGTACAAAGAGAAGCTACAAAAAGCACAATAACTGCAAGCAGAATTGTTGAAACACGTAATTTAGATTTGTTTTTTTGATAAATCATAAAACCCCTAGTGCTTAATAATAGTTTAACACAATCTACTTCTTTTTACAAATATTTTAACAACTTTATATCATAATCTTTCTAACATTGATAATTTCAAAAAAGTAACAGAGAGTAAGATTGTTTTATCAATAAAACTTAAGAAAAAACACACTGGTTTCATCTTTATCCAGTGTGTTTTTCTATTCTTTTAATTTACTTTGTCTGAATCTTTTTTAGATTTATGTTTTAAAAACATGATACATATACTCAAACATTTAAGCCTAACTTATGGATATCAGTTTTACAACAGTGTAGGTTAAAGTTAATTTTGAATTTCCTAACCCCACAAAACCAAACAATATTGAGCCAGTGCTAGACTTTTCTAAAGTAAAGGTAAACGTTTCCCCGTCAACGGTTATGCTTACGCTATACATATTTGCGTTTTCTTTATCTGGGCTTATCTTTATGGCCGCTTTGCTTATCTCTCCGCCGTCCGCTTTCTTGGCAGTTATGCCTGTAATGTACGCTTCGCTAGTTGCGTCTAAGGCTAATTCAAAACTTAACTTCTCGTCTTCAAACCTTATCGATGTTAATTGCTTCTTATCATTACCTTCACCTGCAACTGTCACTATGTCTACATATGTTGGATTACTGTTGTATACATAGCCAACCTTATCTCCGTTTATGCTTGGATTAAGCACATCGTCCCCTGTTAATGTTTCAGGTGCATTGTTGTTCAATTCAACTATGTCCGCATACAACTTCTCGTCTACCGTTAACCCATAACTATTCTTGGTTATCTTTACTGTTATCTTTCGGTTGGTCACAAGTGTTATGCTTTGGCTTATCTCACTGCCTGTGCCTGTTGCATCTCCTGTTATGGTTATCTTGTATTTATCCGGTAACTTACTGCTTATGCTGTATGTTACACTGGTGTTCTCTAGGCTATACGCTGTGCTGAATATGTTGTTTACTGAACTTAATGTCTTTCCATCCACTTCTATCTTTTCCAAGTATTGCAAACTTTCTTCTTCTACTGTAAATGTTAAGTTAAACTTTAAGTTACTCTCTACATATATCTTTAACAATTTGCTTCCGTTTGCCAATGGTTGGATATTTTCCAGCATTTCACTGGTTATGGTTAAACTTGTGCCAGTGATGTCATGTCTACCTGTCTTATCCATATAGTAATACGTTACAAGTTCTTCATCTGCTAATTCTGCATTACGGTAGAAGTTTAATGTGTCTTGCACTGAACTTTCTTTTAACACCGCCAAATGCCCATTTCTCCATACCGCTTGCAAGCCATTTGTTTGGTAGCCATAGTTGTTTTTGTTTCTTGCTGTTAATATCATCTCGGTTGAAATTAACTCTTTCTCAAACACTGCATAGTATGTGCCAGCTATCAATGTTACATAGTCATCTTCTAACATACCTTCTGGCACTTTGCCGTCTGTTATCTCTATCTCGTTACCTGTCAATTTGTATCTTGTATCTACATTGCCATGGTCTTTCTTTACACCTACATATTTGTAACCTGTTGGTATTGAATTTAACTTAATCTTTACTGTGTAACCAGACATAAATGAACCTGTTTTACCATAGTTTATCCCATTTATCCACAAGTCCGCAAATGTTTCCATTGTCTCTGCTTCTTGGGTATGGAACACTGCTCCATTTGAATTGTCTTTATCTACTTTTAAGTTAAGTTGTCCTTGCTTCTTATCCACAATATCTACAACTATCTCCACTTTACCTGAAATATAGTCGTCTGTTGAAACCACTGCTTTGTAACTGCCTGTGGTTGTATCGTAGATTAACCTTGATGCACTGTTGTTTACCTTTATGGTTACATTGTATATTGGCTTCAATGTATATGCCATCGCAATAGTATCATTTGCTACAACTTTACCTGTCTCTGTGCTGTTGGTTATGTTGTTTTGCACTCCAGATTTTGTTGTCATCTGCCATGATGTAAAGTATTCCGCTATCTTGGCTTTGTCTACCGCACTTGTTGTTGGATTTTGTATTACCTTTGTTCCATTGTAATTAAAGGTTAAATCTACCAGCAACTGAACTGGTGTGAAGTTTGCATATATAACCATATCCGATGTCGCTTGCATTGGTGAAGTTATTGGTTGAACAACATCACCTTCTGTTGCTGTAAATGTTACACCTGTATAATATTTATCTACAAATGTTGCCGTTAAGTCATTTTCCAACCAACGGTATGTGTAGATATATGGCATGGTTTGTGATGCAATATATTCACTGCCTGCTGTAAGTGTTACTGTATTGTTATCTGTGTTAGATATTGTTAATGTTCTGGTTGAACAGTTGGTATCATTAACACCTACAACTATTGCCAAACTCAATTTGTACATCTCTACCACTTCAAGATTGAAGTACATATACCTGTTTTCTTCAGGTACTATGATGCCACGTTCTGTTAACACCATATTAAACAATATATCTGTGGTTATGTTGTATGTATTAACTGGCTTATCTTCAAGCAAGAAAGTGTAATTATCTGCCAACAATGTTCTTGTGGTTGGTGTTCTTGGTTGGTTTGCCCAACTGCTTAACAATGCATAATACTTGTCGTTATGGTAATATGCATATATGGTATTTCCGTCATAAGTTTTTAACTCTGTTACTGGCAATTCCCATATAAATTGATTATCTAATTTCCAACCTTTCTCTGCCCATTGAGTTTCAAGTTTAGTTGTATATTTATCTATGATGCTAGTGTAAATATCAAACTCTAACATCTTTATGTTTACATCTATCTGACCTAATGTTTGTGATGCATCTACTGAATATGTACCATCTTTGTATAAGTATATCCTTAACCACGCACCACTTAAATTAAGTTTGTATGTCTGCTTCTCTCTATCTGTTTGCCTTGCTATCTCGTTACCAGACATATCTAAACTCTTTATCCAATTATTGGATATGGTGAAATCTTCTTCCATTAACCCATATCCTGCATAGGCGTAATAGAAGAACTCGGCAACACTACCCCTTTGCAAGTTTGTTAACTTGTATGGTTGGCTTGTTGTTATGACATTGCTGTTGCCCAATCGTGAAATCTGCACCTGACCAGCATTTGTATCTGTCATCGCTATGGTTGTGTCATAGTTAATAGGGGCAAAGTATATGCTTAAACTAATATAGTCACCAGCATTTACATATACTGGCTCCGCGTCACTAAATAAGCCATTAATTGTGGTTACTTGTCCTACTTCTGTGTTTGTGTTAAATGGAATTGTGTATCCATAACTATCTAATGATGTCTTTTCAACACCCGCTACTCTACCACTCAATTCTCCAGTGTATCTGTAACCTATCATTGGGTCATAGAAACTGTTTTCTTTGTTCAAATCTAATACTTTGCTTTGGTCTATGGCTTCTATGGTTACATCACAACCACGGTAGATTACTATACAATCTACTATTTTATCTTCTGTTAATTCATCAAACCATAAACTTAATTTATATCGTTTTGTATCTGATGTTGTGTCATACTTGTATATTACACATTTTGACTTATTGCTGTTGTAGTATACCAAATATTTACCATTGCCACCTGTTGAACTTGTTTCTGCAGCGTTGTCGGTAACTACTACATTTAAGTATCCAACAAAGCCATTGTATTCATATGTACCTGCTTTGTAATAGTAATTCAAATTGAGTTTGTACGACTCTCTGAAATATATTGGCACAAGTGTTGGTTCTTCACCTATGTGGTTTACGTCCATATCTATTGTCCAACTTGTGTTTCTTATTGACTTAACGTTTTGTGTTTTAAACTGTAAACCTGCGGGGTCATTAATTAAATAGTCTGAATGTGGAACAAATGTTCCTCTGTATTTACTTGTTGTTAATGCATATGCACCATTAACACCATTAAACCTGAATGCTATGTTTTCATAGTAATCTTTGGCAAATGCTAAATCTCCAATAGTGTGGTTATTTGCCACCCAAATATATCTTCCATTCGCCCCATTGTACACAGTGCGTAAATGGAACTTTCGTAATGTTTCAACTGAAACTTGCGTTTCGTCTATATGATTTTTATATGTGTTAACAGCATTTCTAAACATGTTTGCATAACGATCTGTAGTTACGCCTTTGACATAACTTGGCAAAGTGGAATAACCATAACTATTTCCAAAATGAAGAAATGTTCTATACCTTGTTTTATATATATTATCATAATTCGAACTAAAATTTAAATTTTCAGCAGTTTCAGAAATGGTATAATTACCATTTTGTGCTAAATTTATATTAGAAACATCTTTTATATAAATGCAATACACATTATCAACTTCAACCTTCGAAAGTGTAACTGTGTATGAATGATTTATTGAATTGTAAACATAGTCTGATTTAGGTATTTTGTAATAATTCCAATAAACATCGGTAGATGTTTTGTTAGCATTTGCAACAACGGCATTATAAGACCTTGTTTCATAGTAAGCAATACTTTTGCCTGTTGAATCAGAATTGCCAAAATCGATGTTGTAAGCATCTTCAAACTTTATTGTAAATGTATCAATTTTTGAAGCCGACCCAAATTGATTTGGCATTGACTCTGTTATATTAATTTTAGCATTATCCCAAACTGGAGTAACAACAAAAGTTGTGTCACGCAACACAAAATCACCTTGAGTCCAACTTGCAAAACATCTTATCAAAGATTGCATGTCAGCAGTAGATGTCTTTCCAAACAATGTGTAGCTGAAATCTTTTATAGACATATAGATTTGATTATTTATTGTTGAAACATTGCATTGTACATCTGTCGCGGTGCCTGAACTGCCATAAGTGGTATAATAATAATTTCCATTTTTTAAATATAGTGCTTTCCAAGATTTTATTATCGCATTTGCTGGTTTGTAATAATAAGGATAGTAAGTCATCCCGCCATATTTAAACGATATCTGATAACCTATAATATCATGCCCATAATTAAACAACCCATAATTTCCATTTTCATCATATATCTCTGAATATGATGTAATATTTGCATAAGAACAAAAAGCAGCACCCTTAGGGAAAACAAAATCTATGTTTGAATTGCTGGTTACTTTAAAGTTAACCGTGCTATAAATTGTACTTGATGTGTTTTTCAACACGCCACTCACGCTATCTTTTGAACTTACAAAATTCACGGTCCTTATTGGATTTGAAATGCTTAAATTGTATTGTGAAGACCAGTTTGGCACAATAGGCAAAACAAATGATTCCGATGAAATATGTTTGCTATTATCCCCCCAAATAAATCCA
Organism: uncultured Clostridia bacterium; assembly: GCA_934777435.1. Lineage (GTDB taxonomy): Bacteria > Bacillota > Clostridia > Christensenellales > UBA1242 > Onthoplasma. The sequence goes on along the minus strand of CAKVNK010000002.1, from coordinate 214,620 downwards.
GCACTTGCAACATTGCTTAAACCAAACACAAAGTTACCAAAGCCATATATTTTAGTAAGTTTTAAACAAATCCTTCTTTCTCCATTTAAGGTTGTACTTGCTTTGCCTGCCTCAAACTTCACCCAAGTCGGTTCATCAACTTGTTGCACAATAGGGCTTGTTTTATAATTATAACTTCTTGTTGCGGTGTTTGTGTTTTCATCATATGTATAGCCCAATCTTTCCAAGGCCGTTAAATCCAATAGCCAACCACTAAATACTTTTTGGTTTGACACCAAAGTCGCATAGTCTTCACCAAAAATATCAGTTAAAGCTGTTGTATTGGAAGCAGTTGGCAATTCATAGCCCTCAACTGACAGGCAAGAATTTTTTAGTCTAGTAACATCTTGATATGTTTTGTCGTTGTTAGGTCTATATTCAGATGATGCTAAATATGCTTTTGTGTTATTACTCAACCCTATTGTTGTATAACCTATTGATAGATTATAATAAATAAGTTGGTAATTTAAATTTATTTCTTCATCTTTATCCGTAACAAAACTTTGACTTGTTAAGTTATTCTGTGGCGATAAATCTTGATTTCCATTTCTATTTAACGAATCAAATCTATAACCATCAGCTATTGAATATTTTATAGTTCTCCTTGAATATGTGTAAGAACTCATATAAAATGTAAACACTGTTTCATTATTTGAATATGTAATATCAATTTTTGTTTTGTCATAAATAGCCATTGTTAAAGCACATGGACTACCATCATCAGCTTGCACTTTAGTAAAGTCACCTGTTGTACCCAATTTTTTATACCAAAAAGCCCCGGCATTTTTACCTGTGGATACATTGTTTGGTTGATTAAATACCAAATTATACTTTAAGAAAACATCACCACTTTCTTTACGCCAATCTTTTTCCCTATAATCAGCATAGACAGAAATAGTTGATGACCCCACATCAGCACCACCCTCAACGTTAAACCCCAAAAACTGTATAAAATAGGCCGGGTCATTCACACCATCACTATACTGCATTTCCATCATAGTTTTGAATTCATAGTTATAAATTGAAAACATTTGACATTTAACATCTAAGTCATTATAAGCAGTGCTTGAAGTAACAAATGGCGAATTCGTGGTGATACCAGGCAGTTTATTATACATTGACCTTGGTAACGCTGGTATCCAAAAACTGCCCACACACAAATTCTGAATTGAACCACTATTAGGTTGAAATCTAATGTAAAAATTCAATCTTTTCCAATCACAAAATCTTCTTAATCTTGGTGTTGATTTATTGTTGTTAATAACAGGGTCAGGTCTTTCCATGTACCAAATAGATTTAGCAGCCGAGCCTGGTATTACACCAATAACTTCCGGATCCTCCTCATACATAGACTCCTCAAACACTTCACACATCTTCTCGTAATCATCATAATACTGCGTGTATTTATCGTAATACACACTATCAAAGAATTTTATAGATTCATAATCACACATGTCTGTACCTGTCGCAAACATATTGATGCGAAATTCTCTATCTCCACCAAAGTCTATATAGTCCCCATTATAACTATTGTCATAGTCAAACACAGAGTAAACAATTCCCTTTCCTTCCGTTCCAAGTGGAGTCCAACTTTCATCATCACTAGCAATTATTTCTTCATTAAAATAGCGTTTTTCCCAGAGTGCAACACATCTATAGTATGCTAAGTCACCAATCGGTCCAGTAGGTTGGTAAAGTTCGAATCTATCAGAAGCACACTCATCAACAACACTAGCAACTTTAGCTGTTAATGGGTCACCTGTTCCATAATAACTTTGTAACTTTTCTACTCTCCACCCCTTAAATCTATATTGGGCACCATTTTCATCTTTTTTTATGTAATCAGGATAATCATTAGGTGAATAAGCTAATTCTATATCATCATCGAAATAAGTGTACATTGTTTCCATAACAGCGTCACCAGACCAATACTCTGTTTCTTGACATGTAAAATAAAATGTGTAGCGGCTAGAAGGTGCTGCTGCATAACCTACTTGTATAAAATTCAAACCAAAAGCAAATATTGATGACACAAAAAGGGCAACAATCGCAAATATGATTGTTGATAGTTCTATACGATTTTTACTACGTTCAAAAACCATTTATCCCCTACTGTTTAAACATAGTTTAACACAATCAATTTCTTTTTACAAATATTTATCACAACATATTAAAATCATATCATTTAACAGCGAAATATTATTAAAACCAAACAGTAACAATTCAAGCAGAATGATAACAAATATCTTTCTACGAATTTCAAAATCAACAATTTTTGTTTACAAATTAAATATTTTATTTAGGCACAACATCTAAAACATGGAAATAAAAAATACCAAAAAATTAATTATTTTTGATATTTTTACTAATATTTATGATATTTTTATTTATTTTTTAATTATTTTTTAAATTTTTAAATATTTTTTAATTATTTTTTAAATTTTTAAATATTTTTTAATTATTTTTTTTAAACGTTTTATTTTACCAACTCATTAATTCTGCCACCGCCATAGCACATGCCGTCAGCGCCATACAACACCGCAAATTGACCAATAGTCACCGCACGTTGTTTTTCCGCAAAATTCAATTTCAATGTATGTTCATCAATAACTTCAACTTTAACTGCCTGGTCTGGTTGGCGGTATCTCAACTTAACAAAACAATCGAAGTTTTCGCTTTTAGTGTCAGTTATCCAGTTAAAATCTGTCACGATACAACCTGTACTAAACATTTCATCACACTCGCCACAATTCACATACAAAGTGTTAGTTTTAACATCTTTTCTTACAACAAACCATCTATCCGCATCATAACCATTTTTACCACCAATGTTGAGTCCTCTGCGTTGACCGATTGTATAATACATAACACCATCATGTTTGCCAACAACATTGCCCTGCAAGTCTTTTATAACCCCTGGTTGAGCTGGCAAAAACGTTTTTAAAAATTGCCTAAAATTACGCTCACCAATAAAGCAAATACCAGTACTATCCTTCTTTTCTGCTGTGCTTAACCCCAATTCTTTTGCAATCGCACGCACTTCAGTTTTATCTATATCTGCCAAAGGGAAAAGCGTTTTTTCAAGTTGAGATTGATTAAGTTGATTTAAAAAGTAAGTTTGGTCTTTATTTTTATCATGTGATTTATAAAGATAAACTTTACCATCTCTATCCACCCTTTTGCAATAATGTCCAGTAGCAATATAATCTGCACCAAGTTCCATAGCATGCTTTAAAAATGGGCCAAATTTAATTTCTTTATTACACATCACATCAGGGTTAGGTGTATATCCTTTTTCGTATTCATCTAAAAAATAACTGAAAACTCTATCTTTATATTCCTTGGCATAATTAACGGTGTAATAAGGTATGCCAATTTTATTTGCCACACGTTTAACATCTTCAAAATCTTGTTCTGCAGTGCAATTTCCATTTGCATCGTTTTCTTCCCAGTTAAGCATAAAAAGACCAATAACATTATAGCCTTGTTTTTTTAAAAGGTAGGCCGCAACTGAACTATCAACACCACCAGAAAGCCCAACCACAACAGTTTTGTTTTGCATATATTTCTCCTAAATATTTTTTAATTTATTTTTAATTAAATTCAATTATTAATTGCTTAAAACACTATTTTAAATAGGTTCTTTATTAAAAATTTAATATTTTTATTATAAATTACATATTTTTTAATTAATTTTTTATTTATCTAATTATTTTTTAATTTTTTTATAATTATTTTTTTTGAACAAAATTTTATAATAATAAATTTATTAATCTATATCTAAACTTACAGGTATCCTATATTTGTTAAAAACAACATTAACAATATCAAACATCCATGTCAATAACACAGCACCCCAAATTAATGCCAAAATTGTTAACACTTCATAAAACATACCAGTTATTGCAGTTTTAAAAATTGTTGTAAGCACTGCATTTGCAAGCCCAAATAAAAAGAAAACTGTAAAGAATATTCCACGCCCATACCTGCCAACATAATAATTATGTGCACCAGTGAAACCTAAAAAAATTGTTATCAACAAAAGTTTAGTTTTGTTAACATCTGCTGGGCAACCTTTACGCATAACAATATCGTCTTTTCTGCCTTCTTTAACAGCAAGTTTACCGGCACGATTTGTTGCCATATCAAACTTATCATAATTAAGCCCACAGCCAGGGCAAATTTTTGCTTGCACTGGCATTTTCATATCACATCTTGGGCACCTTTTGTTTATTTTATTCATGCCTGTATTTTAGCACAAAAAATCAACTTTGTAAATAAAAACATTGTTGCGATACACCTTATGAATAATAATTTTATAATCACACTAAGTATATAACGCAAACAAATTCATGTTACAGCCAACCAAAAACAAAGAACAATCACGACAGCTCAATAAAATTTAACAACACAAATTTTATAACATTTTTAAAAAAACAAGTATTTTGCTAGATTTTTTATTAATTTTTAATTAAAATAATAATAAATTACAATATTTAAATGATTATTATTTAAAACAAATAAATTTTCACGCCATCATACCTTAATCTTACATGAAAATTTTTTAAAATAACAATCATTATAAAAGGAACGTTTATGATTATTTTATCTTGTGACCATGCGGGCTATGATGCCATGCAAAAACTTATGCACTTTTTTGATAACAAAAAAATTGAATACAAATACATGGGTCCAGCAGAATTCAACAAAGAAGATGACTACCCTGACCTTATTGCCCCAGCAACACAAGAAGTTTTAAAAAGTCCAGATAACTGTGGTATCTTCCTTTGTGGTTCTGGTGTTGGTGCAAATATTGTTGCAAACAGACAAAAAGGTATCCGTGCAGTTAATGCTTATGACCAAGCAATCGCATACCTTGCCCGTAAAGACGAAGATGCAAATGTTCTCACTATGGGGGCACGTCTTTTAAGCACTCGTGCAATGATTAAAATTATCAAAGTGTTTTTAACCAGTGAATTTGAAGGTGGAAGACACGCTAGACGCATTGCAAAATATTAAGCAAAAACAACCTGTTATCAGAACACCAAATTTAATAAATAAAAAGAAAAAAGATAACCTATGTTTAAGTTATCTTTTTTATTACTTTCAACCCATCATACTGTTAAAAAACGTCACCTTATCAACTTTTTATTTTTAACCAACACAAAGCACCACACAACAACTCAACTTTAAAATTTTGGTGTATATTTACTATCCGCACTGGACAGGTCTTGTGTATAGCAATTCATAAGACCAAGTTCCAACGCATGATGAACAACTCTCTTATATTCAAGCGGAGTTATTTTTCGGTTGATTTCAGGATATTCAACTGCTTTAAATCTTGGTTCATACTGACTCATCAAACTAACAATAGCATCTTTACCAATATTGTTAGCCACAAAATCTAGACATCGCAAACTATCGTCAGTGTGAGTTGGTAATATTAAATGGCGTATAATCACACCCTTTTTAAGCAAGCCATTTTCAAATACATTTTTTGGTTGTTGGCGCACCATTTCAAGCACAACTTCTTGATTGTTTTTCACATAATTAGATGCTTTACTGTAACGCATTGCCAGTTCATCAGAAGCATACTTCATATCAACCAAGTACACATCCACCAAACCTGATAATTGTTCTATTGTAGCCTTGGTTTCATATCCGCCACTATTCCACACTATTGGAATTTGTGGTTTGTATATCTTTAATGCTTCAATAATTTGATTAGTAAAATGCGTTGGCGTTACAAAATTGATATTTAACGCCCCAGCACGCTCTAATCTTTTAAATATTTTAACCAGTTTTTTTATTGAAATGTTTTTACCTTTATTAAAATAACTTATCTCATAATTCTGGCAAAACACACATTTTAAGTTGCACCCAGCAAAGAAAATTGCACCACTACCTTTATCATTTTCAGTGCCACTGATACAAGGTTCTTCATAATGATGTAACATCACTTTGCTTATACGTAACTTGTCCGTTTGATTGCAAAAACCAACCTGCTTATCTCTTAAAACATTGCAAGCACGTGGGCAGATATTGCATAAATTGCTGGTTGTATTTTTCATTGCTTTTATGATACAGCCATGCAAAAAATTTGTCAACCAAGTTCTAATAAAGCGGACAAGCAAATATGATAATTGTGAGGTAAAATATGAAAAAGAAAATTTTAATCTTATTTGTAGCAGTCTGTTCAATCTTTTTAGCCGCTTGTGGAAACAAAGATTTAAATTTAAACGACTATTTGATTGAAGAACGCCAAAATTTATATGTTGCACAAGATGATGTTTACACAGCAAGTTTCAGTTCAGGTATGCGTGAAGAAAACTACAATTTTGACGGCATAAAAAACAATATGGTGGAATTTGGCATTGTGACCTTATCACGCCTTGACTGTGCCCCTATGAGCAACGACACATACACTTACACCGTTAAAATTAATGACCAAACCTACACTGGTCAGTTGCAAAAAAGTGAAGTGGATAATTCTTACTCAGCCGATATTCAAGCCACTGCCCCAGCGGACGCAATAGTAACAGTTCAAGTGCTTTTCACCGGTTATAGTTTCAACAAAGAACTTGTTAACACTTCCTCACAATTCGCAGTTGATAAGGATAATGCAATTAAAATTGCAAACAAAGAACTTAAATCAAACATCAAACAATTAACTTCTGACAAAAACAATAAAATTGAAGCCGTAATGAAAATTGTTAAAGATTCATCAACAGAGCAAGACCGTTATTATTGGTATGTTGGCATTATCTCAACAAACGGTGAAATGGTTGGTGTATTATTGGATAGTTCAAATGGTAATGTGATTGCAAAAAAAGTTTAGCATTTTGCTAAACTTTTTATTTTCGCCACTGTAAACTAACCCCAAATTTAACAAACACAATCAATCGCTGAAAAACAAAAAATAATGCAATCCTAACCCACCAAGAATCCACAATTTAAACACAAGTTTATTTAATAGCTTTAAAAAATTAGCAGTTTAAAATTAAAACTTAAACTTTTGATTGATATTCAACAATCACCATTTAAAATTATCGACTAAAACATGCCATTTATTTAAATTTCGAAATCAATACTATTAATCGTTTGAACATTATCGTCACATAAATCAAACGCGTCTATCATTGCATTTTCAAGGTCTTCAGTTTGTAAAAACTGTTTAATTTGATTAACAAAGTTGATTCCATCATATTTTATGAGTCTTAAATAATCAGGTGCAATAGTTATGCCTAAATTTAACACATCACTAACAGCCTGTCCCAAAACAAGCGAAACAAAGCCAAAAAATCTGTTCTTACCATTATATTTGTTACCAACACCAATAGCATAAAACAATTTTATCAAGCACAATTCTCTAAATTGCCTAACAAATTCAGTTTCAATCAAGTCTGGCATAGGCATTTCCAAAAACGAACAAACCTTTTCAAATATTTGCTCTTGATTCTCAACACGAGATTTATTCGTAATTACACAGTCCATTTTATCCGTCCTTTTGCTTTAACTTAAAAACACTATAAACAATTTTTGTACAAAAGTCAACATTTTGTACAAAAATTTTAAATATTTGAAACATTGGCAAATTCTTGGTGTTCTCGCTCATATCTTAGCTTCATTTCTTTATACTTTTCACTTAAATCAAATATGTATTTTTGTTTACCTTCAAGTGTCAAAGTGTTGTAATATCTGTTATCAATAAGTTCTTTAATCGGATTAATCACAATACTATCACTATCCAAAATACGGCAAACACGTTCATACAACCCCTGTTCTTTTTCACTTAAACCAATTTTTGCATATGGCATTTGTTCAAAAACTGATTTTTCCCTATTATAATTTTTCATCCTGCTTTTAGCATCTCTTGCTAAAAAATACAATTTACCTTTAATTTTTTTTCTCATAATTCCCCCATTTTTGTTTTGGTAATAATTACAGCATATAAAACTATTTGAAGTAAACAAAATAAATTCGTCAAAAAAAGATGTCTAATTTAAGCGGTTAATGTTTTTTTTCATTAAATTTGTCGAAACTGCAAAATTAAAGCATTTACCTTTTACCTAAAACCACTGTTACAAATATACATACAAACATACACGTACACACTGACACAAACCAACCACTCCACACACCGTTTAAGTAAAAAAAGATAACCATATCCAAAATAAGTTCTACGCCATGCTAACAAAAAAAAACAGACGCCATAAATACGTCTGTTTTTATCTATCTTTCTTTAAATATAAATCATATAGCTCAAAATTTCATTTAAACATAAACAATTAAAACTTGTGACCGCAGTGAGCACAGAACTCTGCCTCTGATGCACTTTTGCCTTTGCAAAGTGGACATACACGTTTTTCGTTACCTGTTTGTTTTGCACCACAGTGTGTGCAGAATTCATCATCTTTACTAAGCAATTTGCCACATTTGTCACATAAACGGTCAGCGTCAACGCCTTTTGCATAGCCTATGTCACGCACACTTTTCCTATACCCTGACATACCGCAACTTACAACAAACATTGAGATGCCAAGCATAAGCAAACAGAAAGCCACAATACCGCATACTGCAACAATCACGTATTTTGACCAATGTGACATTTTAATAACAGCAAATGCACCGCCAACGCCAGCACCAACTGCCAAAGCAATAACCAACAATGAAACTAAAATCAATGTAGATTTGCCATAACGTTTTTCTTTATATCTAAAACACATAAACTCACCTAAACCTTTTCACCACAATCTGGACAGAATTTTGCTTTTGCTGAAAGTGCTTTACCACATTTTGGGCATACTTTTGCGGTATCTAATTTAGCACCACAGTTAACACAAAATTTGCTACCTTTTGTGATTGGCTCGCCACATTTTGGGCAAGACAATGCTTGTGTTGCACCACACTCTGGACAGAATTTTGATTTGCCAGGGATTGAAGCGCCACATTTCACACATTGCACAGTAACTTGACGTTTGCTATCTTTTGCACCAGCAATCGCTTCGCCAAACACGTTACCCATTTGCACGCCAGCACCAAGACCAACGCCCATACCTGCCAAACCCGCACCTGCTGGATTTTTTGCAGATTCTTCAATAGCATTTGCTGCTTTGAATTGTGTGTATGTGCCCATTTTGTCGCTGATAACGCCCATTTTTGTGCGTTCATCAAGCATCTTTTCAACATCTTCAGGCAATGACAAGTTTTCAATAACGAAGTTAGAAACTTTTAAACCCAAAGGTGCAAATTCTTCTTTTGCGTGTTGTTCAACGGCTTTGCCAAGTTCTTTGTATTTAGCAGCCAAATCAAGTGCTGAAATTTTGCTTTCAGCAATAACATCTGTAAGAAGTTGAATAAGTGAAGATTTGTATTGCGTTGCAACATCGCCAACACGATAGATTGGGCTTGTGCCAAAGCATTCTCTCATAAATTTTTCAGGGTCATTAACTTGAATAGAGAAAGTACCAAAACCACGCAAACGAATATTACCAAAATCAACGTCACGCATCATAATTGGGTTTTGTGTGCCCCACTTTAAGCCCATGAAACGTTTTGTATTGATAAAGTAAACTTCTGCCTTAATTCTGCTGTTACCCAAGGTTGGCAAACTTAACATCTTTGTTAAGAAAGGTATGTTTTCAGTTGAAAGTTTGTAAGTGCCAGCACCAAACACGTCAGCAATTTGACCTTTGTGAACAAAGATTGCAACTTGGCTTTCTCTAACAACCAAAGTTGAACTGTTCATAATTTCAGCACCTGCCTCCATAGGATAGCGGTAGACAATCACGTCCGCACTTGAATCTTTCCACTCAATAACTGATAAAAATTGTTTTTTAAACAAACCCATATTCTCTCCTTTATTTTTGGCAAATAATAATCTTGCCAAACAAACAATTTTATTTATTAATTTAATAATATATTAAAACTTAACATATTGTCAAATATTTTTTAAAAATTTTACACTTGTTTGGTGTTATTATCCACATCATTATCACTGTCTGCTCTGCTAATCATTTGCACACTTTCTTTTGTTTCACACAGTTTGATTTCTGTTTTATTTTCAGCATCTAAATTTTGCTGTTTTGTCACTTTACTTTTTTGCCAAGCCACAAGTGCAAAATATGCACCAATGCCACCAATGATGTTGCCTAATGTCATTATTAATAAATAACCAAACGCCTTTGCACTCCACACTCCAGCAAAGGTAAAATAAAACATATTTGCAACGCAGTGTTCAAACCCACAAAGCACAAACACACTAACACCAAAAAACAACGCAATAACACGCACCAAATCAGATTTAAAATTGTTAAAACCATGCACAGAAATAAATATCAAAATGTTGCAAAGTATTGCCAAAATAAACACACTAAACAAACCATCATTTAACTTTGCGTTTGCAATGCTAGTGCATTTTTCAATCAAACTGCTAAGCCTTATCAATCTTATAAATAAACCAGTGCCAGAAGCACCAACAAAGTTGCCACACCAAATTGCAAAAAGATTAAAAACATACTTTGGCTTCGCAGTGAAAGCATAACAAATTTTGCCAGTAAAAAGGTTTAAATTAAAAACCAAAATACAGAACAACCCAACAGTAAAAAACAACGCTCCAACAACCTTCGATTCACAGCATAAATATGCTAGCCCAGCAAGAGCAATAAAAAAGCCGGCTGGTATTGCTTTTACAAAATCAATCACAACTGAATATAAATATTTTTTTGTTTCTTCTTTTGTTTTCATATTTTTATATTAACACATTAATTAACACGCAAACAAATATTTTAAACAATTAAATAACTTATTTATTCCACACATATTCTTAAATTTTGTTTCGTTATTAAAGCCATAAGCAACAAAATGATTAAATAAAATTTGAAATAAAATATATAAAAAGTGTGATTTTATATTATTTTTCAATATTTTTATGCTTTTTTGATTTATTTTTAAATTTTTTTGCTAATTTTTGCAACCACTCATCAATCTTATATTGATATTTAACACTCATATAAAACAATGTTGCCAAGCATATTGCAATCAAAATCCAGACAGCCCAACCCCAACCAGAAAAAGGAATTATACTTCCACTACCGAATAAAACAGTACAACCAATACCTATTGAACGGCATATTATATTGCTCCAAAAGAAGAAGGCAAAACTCATATTTGTAAGCCCCGCCACCACACATAAAATATCGTCAGGAAACATAGGAAACAACATCATAAGAAAGAACACATATTTACCTTCGCTTATAATGTTTATCCACTTTTCGGTTACCTGTTCGCCGGCTATCCAGTGCAAGAATTTTCTACCTGCTTTTCGCCCCAGCCAAAAGTTGAAAAGGCTACCCAACATAATAGCAATAAAAGAAAGCAAAAACGCCTTCCATTTTGCAAATATCAGCACGCCAGTCATAGTGACAAAAATGGCAGGAATTTGAAGCACTGTGGTTTGCAAAAACTGTAACAACATAAACACAACAGCACTAAATGCTCCGCCTTTTTCCACTATCTGCCTAAGTTTTGCAACCGAGTTAACTTTATCCCAAACACCAGTGCTTTTAAGCACCCATACAACAACACCTATTAGCACTGCAAGACAAACAAAAAAAACAAGCCCACGAAGAATAGTCTTACCCTTTGTGTGCGTGTTTTGTGTGGTTTTATTCTTTGCCTTGTCCATACTTTAATATATGTACAAGCTTAAAATAATTGAATATAATTTGATTATATTTTGTGTGGTTTTTAATTTAATCAAGCCTACTAAAAAACAACCACCAATCTAACCATATATAGCAAATAACCCCTAAATATACTTTTCAGTTTCTTTGATTATTTTATCCATCATTTTAACTGCTTCAACTGGGTGTTCTCCAGAAGCAGATTCGCCAGACAACATAACTGCATTTGTGCCATCATATAAAGCATTAGCAACATCACTAACTTCTGCACGAGTTGGACGTTTATTGTGTATCATGCTTTCAAGCATTTCAGTTGCAACAATCACAAACTTACCCTTGCGCACAGTTTTGGCAATTATGTCTTTTTGAATATGTGGCAAACTTTCCATTGGCAATTCAACACCAAGGTCGCCACGTGCAACCATAATACCATCACTTGCTTCAATAATTTCGTTAAGGTTTTTAACCCCCAAAGCAGATTCGATTTTAGAAATTATTTTCATATTGCTGTTGTTAGCTTTTAAAAGTTTTCTAACTAATTGAACATCTTTTTTACTGTTTACAAAACTAATTGCAACCATATCAAACTTATTTTTAACAGCCCATAAAATATCTTCTTTATCTTTATCGTTTAAGTATTTTATGTTCAGTTTAAGGTTTGGTACAAACAAACTTTTGTTATTGCTTAAAATGCCAGAATTTTTTGCAACGGTGACAACATCTTTATCTTGTTTTTCAACCACTTTAAATTCCAACAAACCGTCATTTGCCAAAATTTTGTTGCCTATTTCAATATTCTTAATAATGCTTGGTTGATTGATAGCAACCATTTCAGTATTACCAACAACACTTTTTGCGGTGAAAATAAATTGTTGACCTTTTTTGATTTCAACCCTGCCTTGTTCAAAAGTTTTAACCCTAATTTCTGGCCCACGAGTATCAAGCATAAGGCTAAGTTTAATTCCTGTTTCCTTTTTAAGTTGTTTAACATTTTCAACAATTTGCTCCATGTCTGGCATAACTGCATGAGAAAGATTAATTCGCACAATATCCATGCCTGCCTGCACCATTTTTTTCATAGTAGCATAATTGATGCTAGTTGGACCTATTGTTGCCACAATTTGAGTTTTACTATTTTTCATATTTCCCTTCTTTAAAACTTTATTTCACTTACAATTTTAACAAACACGCAAAAAATATCAAAATTTATTTTGATGCTTTTTAAAATTGTTTTGTATTATTTAAAATTGTCATATCAAAAAATAAAGAAAAATATTTTAAATTAATAAATATTATAAATTATTATTTCTTGTGTATTTTTATTAATTTTTTAGTTAATTTTTTATTATTTTACAAATATTTTTAAAATAAATTTATTTTGATTAAATTAATTTTTTAAAATAGATATTGAAATAAATTCAAAATATGATATAATGTAAGTGTATGGGGGTGAAATAGTTTCGACTGTTATGCTCTGATTTGATACGCACGTCAAGTGTCGACTTGTAAAACACGACCTTGTTATTGAACAAGATTAAATAAATCAAAACAACAATAAACTTGCTTACGCTGCTTAATGCGTAGCCGTCAGTTTAACAGTTCCGATATGTTAAAATCTGACGTCAGTTATCGGAGAACGATTGTATGTTTTGCCTAGGACATATAACCGTACTTTTAGGCTTGAAATTTGTTTGTGTTGGTGAAAGGAACAAATTTTGAAAAACAGTCATCAACTAAGCGTGTAGTGTATGATTTTAGTGTATTGCAGGACACGGGTGCAAATCCCGTCATCTCCACCAGATTTAATAACAAGCCAATTTGTTTTTTAGCATTAATAAATATGGTTTACTGTTAACAAAAAACGCCCCAAATTTAATCAAAATTATATGCGGGGTATTTTTTTATATCTTCAGTTTTGAGCAGTAGTATCAAAACACTTTTCGTTTACTCTCTTGCAAGTTTAACATATATTTGCTATAATAATTTTTATAAAAGGAATAATATGAAAAATAATCAGTTCCCAATTTTAACAAAAACAGAAATCAACAAAATTGTTGAAGAAAACAAAAAGGATATTCAGGGCAAAACAACAGCCGAAATTGACGCAATGGTTGCCACTTGTTTTAAGTTCAACAAAAAGGCAGGCAAAAATGAAAAATAATACACCTGTTTACATTGCTCTTGACGCAGATATGACCTTGTCCCTTGCCAACTTGTGGAAATTGAAACACGAAGGCACAGGCTTTATTGAAAGGACGGATATTAACCCAAACATGCACCCAGCAATCAATGAGTTTGGCTTTTGCATGCGTATTATAAAGTATATTGAGCGTGGGCAAATTATCCCTTACTTTACAAACATTTGTTTTATTGAATCAACTGGCATTTTAAAGCACAAAGCGGGCTATCCTATTTCACAGGCAAACATCGATGCATTGCATTTTATCAACACGTTTGGTGTAAGGCGTAAACCAAACAACACTGAACAAGCCGAACAAGACACTTTGAACGAAATTGAAAAGTTGGCTGAAAGTTACACAAACATTTATGTTGGCAGAAGTGGCAGAAAATTGCCTCAACCATTAAAATCTGTGTTAGACCTTCAATCTCAATGTTACCGCCCTTCTAGTGACGCACAAAGTTTTGCAGAATCTGCTTATTATGGCATGCACTTTTTAACTTATAACACACGTGATTTAGTATATCGCAGTGTATCCACAGATAAAGCACGTTCAAACGGTGTTGCTGAAATCAATATTTCAAAAAACATCTATAATTCTGAAAAAGTGCCAACTTATATTTATTACATCAAATCACGCTTGGACGAAGTTAAAACTTTGGAAGATTATAACCACTTTATTGAATATATCAGTGCGTTATCAGACCGCAACTTCTTCAATCAAGATTATTCATTTTATATTCATGAACTCACCCTGTTAAAAAGCCAGTTTACAAATATGGAAGAATTGAAACGAAGCCAAGAAATGAACAAAATTTTGCAAGGCTTGATTTACTGTTTGAAGAAAGACACCACCCCAATGCCATTAAGTTTTACTGACTTCATGCAAAAATTTGGTGCAGGCAATTTTGAATTTAAAAATTTGATTTTTCCAAAAGCAAAAACACATGAATTTGTTGCCTATAAAGATGTTTTAAGCAAAGAGTTTATTGAACAATTTGATATGGCAGAACAACAATTAGATTCTGACTTGCAACAAGACTAATTTTACATTTAGTTTCAAGCAGTAAAATATGTTAATACTTTGATAACTCAACTATAATAATTCAATAGTGCAAAAGAAAAAACATCAGAACAACAATTACTTACACAACTCTATACAAGAACCGAACACAAAATTAATCTATTTTAAGTGTGTGGCTTTTTGGGTAAATAATTTGACACAAAAACAATAAAAACATATAATATAAAAGCAAAAGGAGAATTATGCCCACACATAATAGCAGAAAAATCTTAAAGAGTTTGAAAAAGAATAGTGCCATCAAAGAAGCACAAGATTTTGACTATAATAAAGATGGTTCAGTGCAAATCACTGTTGGCTTGAAGGAAGCAGACGATTTTTACAGCCCATATTCATATTTAACCTATGAGTTTATGAACCCAACAGTAAAAGATTACATTGAAATGTATGAATCCAATATTCCGATTGACAAGCAAGTCACAGTTGATATTTACACTGAAACACCAACCACACAAGAAGATAAAAGACGTATCAGACGCACGGTAAAAAGGCATTATGCTGAAGAAATTATACATGTGGAAAAGAAATATAAACGTCAAAATATTAAAGCAATATCATTTTCTTTAATAGGTTTGTTATTATTGTTTATTGAAGCATTGATTTACACATTTTTTGTTAATATGTATTTAGACACAATTATAGCAGTTATCGGTTGGTTGTTTTTATGGGACGGTTTTGAAATTTTGCTTTACGATAGAACTAGCACGAAAAGACAACTGATAAGGCTTTATCGTCTGCTAAACGCAAAAGTTCACGTAAGGCAATATAGTCAAAAAATCAAACGTAAATATGGCCTTGATGAAGAAGATGCAGATGACGAAGAATAAATTGTTGTTGATATTTAAATAACAAAAAATAACAACACATTTATCCGTTAAACATCACAATAAATTTCAAACTAAAAAACAAAAGAATATAAGCAAAAAAACAAAAAAACTCAGCACAACACTGAGTTTTTATTTTTTTATCATTAATACTTTTATATATCCAACGCCATTATTGATTAAATCAGTTAACAAAATGTGCTAATTAACCAAATAACCAGCAAATGCAATGGATAATAAATATAGTAAAGCCATTTCATAAATTTGTTAACTGCCACATTTTTGCCACGTTCACCATTGTAAAGTGCAATAACAGGTATAGCCAACACAACGCCAAGTTGGATAAGCCCATAAACCTTTGAAAGTGCAAAGAAGTAGACCATGGCATACATTACAGCATAAAGCAAGCACCATAAAATTTGTTTAACTGGTTTGCCACGATTTGTTCCTATTGAAAGGATAAATAATGACGCAACGCAACTCCAATCAGCAGGAAAAGCCAACAAACACAGCAAAATGATAACAACAGGTTTAAATTGCTTTTTTATTTTTTCACTGTTGGCAACTCTCAACATAACAAGCCCAATAGCAAGTGACCACATCACACTTGTTTGATTAAGAACATGCCCCCAAAAGCCTTCACCAGTTGCAAAAGGCACAAGTGCTAACCAACCATATTGTTTAAAAGACATTGATTGCAACATATAAGGTACATGCGAAATCAAAGCAAACAAAAACAGGCGGTTTGTGTATTTTTTTACATCTCTTGTATAATGGTATCCTTCTGCAATGCAATAGCACATAATAGGGCAAGTTAATCTGCCAATGATGTGCATAATAATTGCCACTGGGTGTGTAGCATACCCTTCGAAAACAGCCCAAGCAATATGGTCCACCGTCATTGCGATTATGGCAATCATTTTTATCATATTAGAGTTTAAAATTCGCTTGATTCTTTTTGTTTCTTCCATATATAAACCTATTCTACCCTACGTAAATCTCTTTCCATTTGGCGTTTTTTAAGTGTCTCTCGCTTATCTGCAACCTTTTTACCACGTGCCACAGCCAATTCGATTTTTAAATTACTGCCAGAAAAATATGCCTTTGTTGGAACAAGTGTTAGATGTTCTTGCTCAATACGTTTTTTAATTTTTTCCAATTCAATTTTATGCAAAAGTAATTTTCTATCTCGGCGGGTGTTATCCCCTAATCTTCCAGCAGAAAAACTGTTGTCATATTCTTTTATATAACTGTTGCGTAAAAAACACTCGTTATCTTTAATATACCCATAACAATCAACAATAGAAAGATGACCAGCACGCACAGATTTAATTTCATCACCTGTAAGCACAATGCCTGCTTCAAAACTCTCTAAAATGTCATATTCAAACCTTGCGCGTCTGTTTTCGGCAGCAAGGCGTGTTTGTTGCTTTTTATTTTCCATATTTTTATTTTAACATATTTAAACAATTTAGCCAAATAATTAATGTTTTATTTATCAACACCGCCAATTAAACACAAAAAAAAGCAGGCTTAATTCACCTGCTTTTTTATTAAACAAAACTTATGTTTTAACCATTTATTATTTTACTGGTGTTACATTTACCAATACTTCGATTTTTGGTTCATAGCTTGTTTCATTTGAGAATTCATATTCGTTATCATTTACTTTGTAAATTGCAATAGCAACACCATTTTCACTTGTGATTTCTGCTGATACTATTGTAAGTTTTGGTGGTTGACCACCTGGGTAACCCATAGAGTCAAGAACGATCGCATCACCTGTAGAGTTTGCACCATTTGTTCTGCAAACATATTCTGCTTGTTCACCATTTGCAATCAATGTTGCACCATTAATGTTTGTAACGCCGGCTTTAATATAAACTGCTGTTTGACCAGAAACTGTTGCAGCACCAATATTTAAGAAGCCTTCATTTGGCATATAGATACCTGCTGTGCCACCAATAACTCTAGCACCATCATTAACGTTGATTGTTATACCACCTTTACCAACGCTACCATTGCCTGAAACACAAAATGTATCGCCTTCAACTTCAACAGTACCTTCAATATCAACTTGAGAACCTTGTTCAACAACTGTAACAGCGTTTGCATTTGTTAACAATGCAGTGTTTGCATGAATAGTAAAGTCTTTACCAACAAGCAAGTAGCCACCGTTTTGAATCCAAGCACCCCATTTTTGAGTGATAAGTGTGCCATTGTAAAGTGACAATCTTGCACCAGGAGTATTGTAAGCAATATCAAACCCGCCAGCCATCAATTTTTGATTATCTGTTTCATTGTAAGCAGTAACTGTGTGGCCGTTAAAATCAATACTGATATTTTTATCAACTGAAAGTGCTTTTGTGATTGTTAAATCTTTAAGCAATAAGAAATTTGAATCTTCTTCTGCCGCATTGATTACTTCTTGTGTTAAGCCACCAAAGTATTCAATTTGACCATTTTGTGTGATTAATCTAACTGCTGCGTCTTCACTTGTTTTACCGCACTCACAAACAAAGTTTTCATAAGTGTGATTTTCTCTTTCTGAAAGTTCATATCCACAAGTTGAGCAAACAAGCCAGTGTTGGTTATCATCTGTACGCCAGCTACCAGCATCATGCCTTGCTTTATCAGATACTTCATCAGAGTGTCCACATGTTGATGCATGCCAGTGGTACAAAGCGTTTGATGACCACGCACTTGAAAATTCATGTTTATGTGGTTCATCTTCTCCACAAGCAGTAAACACAAACAAAGATGAAAGCATTAAACAACAAGTAATCAAAAAACTAATAAATGATTTTCTTTTTGTCATATTTTCCCCCCTAAATTGTTGAGATTGTGTATCTCCACTTTGATTGTATCAAACTTGACGTCCAGTTTACAACTAAATTTTGTAAATTTTTTAAATTATTTTTTATTCGACAATATTAGTCAAAACTTACAATTATTGTTTGATTACAAATTTATTATATGGTTTTTGTGGTATATTATCATGTTTGATAATCAAATTAAATGTTAAAATTCTAAATAATTTGTTGAATCTACATTTTACCACGCATAAACACACCAAACGTTTATCTTTTGCCTTTATTTGATTTTCTAGCATATGGTTTTGTTGTTTTCTTGCGTGATTTTGTGTTGTTTTTATTGTAGGTTGTGCGTGACGATTGCCTTTTTCCGCCACCCTTTTTGTCTTTTGCTTTTGCGTTTTTATTAACCACAAACGCACCAAGTTTTTGTGTTTGGTCAGCAAGCACAAAATCAATCTGTCGAAGTTGAGTGTTGCAATTTGCAACCAAAATTTCAATGCTGTTGCCAATTTTATATGTGTGGGTTTGCCCATTAAGGCTTAAACTCATATCGTCATATTCATAGTTATCCATAGGCAAATCTTCAGCACGCACCAAACCTTCAATGCCATTTTCAAGTTCAACAAATACACCAAATTCTTGCACACCAGAAATTGTGCCAACAAATTTTTCGCCCAAGAATTTTTGCATATAAACGGCCTTTTTGTAGTCGTCAACTTCACGCTCTGCTTCATCTGCGTTCTTTTCAGTTAAACTTGATTGTTCACTCGCTCTTTCCACAATCGGTGCGTATTTACGTTTTAATTCGTCCAACGGCACACCATTGATATATTGCTTGATTATGCGATGAATCATTAAATCTGGATAACGTCTAATAGGGCTTGTGAAATGGCAATAATATTCACTTGCTAAACCAAAATGACCCAAACATTGTGGTGCATAGCGTGCCTTCATCATACTGCGTAACATCAACTTCATCATTGTCTGCTCACCAGGCATGCCTTCAATCTTTTTGGTGATTGTTTGGAAAGCCATTGGGCTTTCGCCTTCTTCGTCCAAATTGTTTGCAACACCCATACCATTAAGCAATGAACATATACGTGTTAATTTATCTGCATCTGGCTTTTCATGCACACGATAGATAAATGGCAATTTTTTATCAAAATATGTTTTAGCCACACACTCGTTTGCAAGCACCATAAGGCTTTCAATAATTTCATGCGACTCATCTTGCACACGTTTTTCAATGCTTACAATTTCACCTGCGTCATTTTCCAAAATATATGGTTCTGGCAAGTTAAATCTTATTTCACCACGCTTTTCACGAATAAGTTTTAATTTGTTTGAAATGTCTTGATAAGCCAAAATATCGTCATACACATCTGCATATTTTTCAATCAACAGCTTGTCACCGGATAAGATGTTCATAACCTCGGTGTATGTCATGCGGTGAGCGGAACAAACCACACCTTCCTTAACACTGCTTGAAAGTACATTTGCGTTGTTATCAAGCAAGATTTCCACAGTGAGTGTCAATCTATTCACACCTTCGTTAAGCGAGCAAATGCCATTTGAAAGTTCTTTTGGCAACATTGGTATCACTTGGTTTGAGAAATACACACTTGTGCCACGTTCATAAGCGGACTTATCCAACGCCGAATTTTCAACCACATAGTTGCTTACATCTGCAATGTGCACATATAATTTATATCCATTTTCAAGGCGTTCTACAGAAAGTGCATCGTCAAAATCTCTTGCATCTTCACCGTCAATAGTTATCACTTTAAGTTTAGTGTAGTCTGCACGTTTTTTAAAGTTTTTTAACTCCACAACTTGGCTGATATTTTTTGCTTCATTAAGCACCTTTGCGTCAAATTTATCCACCAAATTAAAAGAGCGAATAATAGATAATTGTTCGGCTTTTGGTTGGTTTGCTTTGCCCAAAATTTCCACAATTTTGCCACGAGCAATGTTTGTGCCTATGCTGTCAAGGTCCAACTCCACCCACACTTTTTGGTTGTTTTGTGCATTAAGTGAATTGCCTTTATAAATTCTTATTTGTGGCAATCTTGGGTCGTCAGGGAACACCACATCTTTTGATTTGCCTGTTATAAATGTGCCAACTACATGTGTGGTGTTACGTTCAAGAACTTTAACAACACGTGCTTCAATATCTTGTTCAGATTTTTTGTTAGTTATTTCCACCAAACAAAGGTCACCATCAAATGCCCCATTGATTGCAAATGCTGGCACAAAAAAGTCTGGGTAATTTTCAACATGTGCAAAGCCATACCCTTTTTTATTAACAGTCAAAATGCCTTTTAAATAACCCCTATCAGCGGATATAGACACTTTATTTTTATCATCCAAAAACAATGTGCCGTCTTTTATCAAGCCAACAAGGTTATTTTTAACATCAATTTCAGCCTCACCTGTTTCTTTGCTTAACTTTTTAGCGAGGCTATCAAGTGTGCTGTAACTTAATTTTTCTTTTCTAATTAAATCAATTAAACTTAAATTCATATATATCATTTTATCAAATTTTACCAAAATAACAAATTAAATACAATCTTTATTTTAAGCAATATTTAAAATTGTTATGGTTTGTAATATTCCAAAACGATAAAAGCCGGTTACATTTATAAAACATAAATATCGACAAATTTAAAAAAGTGTTGACAATATTTGACAATTTTCAACTTGTTTTGTTACTATACTTAAAGGAGTGATTTATGAATAAAACAAAAAGAGGTTTACAACTTGGTGCGGCAATCGCAAGCATTGTATTATCATCAATTTTGGCAATAGTTGCATTATATTTAATTTGTGCTTTAAAAGAAGTGCGTGATGCTTTTGCTGGCGACCCAGAGTTAGGTGTTATGTATGCAAGCACTATGTTAACATATGTATTAATCTTGTTCGGTTGCATTGCCAATATCGTTGTTTCTGCCTTAATTTGCAGAAAGCCAATCAACACAACCCACAAAGGTCTTTGCATAACAAGCCTTGTGTTAAACGCTGCGCTTGCATTATTTTATATTATTGGTGCATCATTATGGTGTGTGTTGCCTTTAATTATTGTTGGCTTGTTTATTGCTGAATTATGCGTAAACAGCAAAGTCCCAGCAGCAACCGCCAATTTAGACGCATCAAATGCAACAGTTGTTAACACTGAAACAACAGAAACAATAAAAACAGAAATTAACAACGAATAATTTTTAAATTCGCATATCTTCAAAAACACACATAAACCATTAGATACTTTTGAAGGGCAAGTAGTGGCAATTATACATAGAACAAATGATAATGATGATAAACTTGTTGTAATGGAAAAAGGTAAAAATTATACTGATGATCAAATCAGAGCCTTGACTGAATTTCAAGAGCAATGGTTTGAATCAGTGATATACAGAAAATAAAAATTTACAGGCAAAACACATGGTTTTACGCAACAAAAAAGCAGGCATAACGCCTGCTTTTGTTTTTTTAAAACATTGTTGGAATTTTAACCAATAATAAGTAAACCACGATGAAAAATGCAATCAAACCAACCATAATGTATGCCAATTTGGTAATACGGCCTTCACGTGAGCCACCTTTGTTTTGTGCATAATAACTATCTTGGTTGCCTGTGATAACATTACTGCCATCGCCGTCACCATTGATTTGCATGAAAACTAATACAATAAGTGTTAAAGCAAGTAAAGCCAAAATAACTAAACAAATGCTTTGAAGCACTGGAAATGACTTTGAAATCCATTGTGGAACTGTTCCTAAAATTAAACTCATATATCCTCCAAGAAACTGGTAAATGTAAAATTCTTATTTACGCTTTGTTATTATAACACAGAGTAAAATTATTGACAAGTAAATTAACAAAATTAATGTCTAATATAAGTTAAATAAATCAAAAATGCAAACATCAAAATTGCCAAAACAAGCAAACCGGCCTTTTCAATGCGTTTTTGTTTGCCGTCATGTGCTTTAAAGAAATTCATAATACAAAGCAAACCACCTGCCAAAAGTGCAAGCCAAATAGTTATAAACCAAATCATTGGCATACTTTGAAAAAAATTAACAACTTGATAATAGGCTTCTTTCATATTTATTCCTTTATTTTTTCTTTTTGTATTTTATCAAACGCAAAAGCATTTGTCAATAGCATAGCGTTTTTCAAAGCATAAATATGCCTTGTTTAACTGCATTTGTGATGATTTAAAACTCTTTTTTGCGGTCATATTAATCTATTTAACCAAACTTGACCCCTCAAAATATTTGTTAGGTTCAACGCCCAAAAGGTGCAAGAAAGTTGGTGCAACATCTCTTAAACCACCTTGGGGTTTAAGTTTGTGTGGCACGCTATCTACAACTGCAAACATAACCTTGTTAAGAGTGTGTGCATAATGTGGTTCGCCATTTGGATAACGCATTTGTTCACTGTTGCCATGGTCTGCGGTTATAATCACAAAATACCCGTTTTTAACCGCTGTATCCACCACAGTTTTAAGTTTTGCATCTAAATATTCAAGTGATTTAACAACCGCATCATAATCGCCAGTATGACCAATCATATCAGGGTTAGAGAAGTTTACAATAATTGCGTCATAGCCGTCTTTAACTGCTTCGATTGTTTCGTCAGCAATTTTGCCAGCCTGCATAAAAGGTGTTTTATTAAATTTATCAATTTTAATTGTTGGCACATGCACACGGTCTTCACCTTTAAAAGGTGGTTCATATTCACCGTTTAAGAAGTATGTTACGTGTGCATATTTTGTTGATTCACTTATTTTAATTTGTTTTAAACCAAGGTTTGAAAGGTATTCACTCAAAGTGTTTTTAACAATAGTTTTTGGGTAGAACACGGCTGTTTTTGCAGTTGCAACGTCTGCCATAGTGGCAATTTTTGCAGGTTTTTGTGCCATAAGTTTAACAATTTGACGTAATCTATCTTCACGGAAGTTGAAGAAAATAACAAAATCATTTGCTTTCAATTCAAAAGGTTGTTTTGTTTGAACATGTGTTGGCACAACATATTCGTCAGTGTTGCCAGCCTTGTGTTGGCTTTTTAAATATGCTTCAATTTCATCTGGTTTTATTCCCCCATTTTGGTCAAGCATAGCGTTTAAGCCAATAGTGTTGCGGTCAATATTACCTTCTCTATCCATTGCATACCAACGCCCACCAATGCTTGCAATCTCGCAATTTTCAGTGGTAGACATATGTTTACGCAAGGTTTTTAAATATTTCAAACTGTCCGCACTGCCACAATCACGGCCGTCTGTTATCATGTGTAAATAAATGTGTTGTGCCTTTCCAGATAAATCATGCATAAGTTCATAGCAATGTTCAATATTGCTGTGAATATTTTTGTCACTCATAAGCCCAATCAAATGCACATCACCAGCATGTTGTTCAAGTTGTTTTTCTATGTTTAAAAGCACTTTATTTTGCTTAAATTTACCGTTTAAAATTTCATCTCTAATAAGTTTTGCCGTTGATTGCACAACCCTACCAGAACCAATGGTCAAATGCCCAACTTCACTACCCCCCATTTCTCCAGTAAAAAGCCCAACTGCTTCGCCGTCAGATTTAAGCAAAGCAATATTGTTTTTCAAACTATCCAAAAATGGTGTTTTTGCGTTAGCCACTGCGTTGAATTTGTCAGGTTTGCCCTCACCATAGCCGTCTAAAATAATTAATAAACCCTTTTTTGCCATAAAGTCCCCCATTTTAATAGAAAAGGACACAAAATTATGTGTCCATTTCCCAAAAATTAAACATTTTGAATCACTTCAACACAAGGTAATTTTTTGCCTTGCAAAAGTGTAAGGCTTGCACCACCACCTGTTGATAAGTGTGTAATACGTTTGCGATATCCCAAGTTTTGAACTGCGGCAATGCTATCGCCACCACCAATCATTGAAACTGCTTTGCTTTTTGCAACGTATTTTGCAATTTTGTTTGTACCTTTGCGGAAACGGTCGTATTCATAAACACCAAGTGGGCCGTTCCACACAATAGTTTTTGCCTTTTTTATGGCCTTTTTAAACATTTTGATTGTTTTTGGCCCAATATCCATACCTTGGTAGGCTTCATCAAAAAAGCCACTCATAAATCTTTTACTTTCAGCATCTTCGCTAAATTCTTTTGCACCGATGTTATCAATAGGCAAAATCACTTTAACGCCTTTTTCTTTTGCTTTGTCTAAAATTTCTTTTGCAAGGTCAATTTTAGAGTTATCAACAATAGAATTACCAACTGCACCACCAATGGCTTTAACAAAGGTGTAAGACATACCGCCACCAATCAAAATTGTGTCAGCCACATTAAGCAAATTTTCAACAACCGGCAATTTATCGCTAACTTTTGCACCACCCAAAATTGCAACAAATGGGTGTGTTGGATTTTTCATAATCTTATCAAACATTTCAAGTTCATGTTCAACCAAAAAGCCAATAGCGTTTGGCAACAACTTTGCAATGCCATATGTAGACGCATGTTTACGGTGTGCCGTTGCAAATGCTTCAAACACATAAATATCAGCCAAACTTGCCAAATGTGATGCAAAATCCGCATTATTCTTTTCTTCTTCTGGATAAAAGCGGATATTTTCAAGCATAAGCACATCGCTCTCATGCATTTTATCAATCATTTCTTTTGTGCTGTCAGCCATAACATCTTCAGCAAAAGAAACAGGTCTGTCCAACAATTTGCTTAAACGTGAAAGCACAGGGCGTAAAGAAAGTTTTGTGTCCTTTTGACCGTTAGGTCTGCCAAGGTGAGAACACAAAATAACTTTTGCATTATGTTCAATCAAATAGTTGATTGTTGGCAAAGTGGCAACAATACGTTCATCATCAACAATCTTTAAATCAGTGTTGATAGGCACATTATAGTCCACCCTTACAAAAACACGTTTATTGGTTACATCAATATCTCTAATTGTTCTTTTCATTTTAACTCCAAAAATTGGCATTTAGAAATTTTGGCAGATTGTTTTAGTTTGACTGGTGCGTAAAAATCAAATTTAAATCAATAAAAACAATACAGTCCACCCATATTATATGTTCATATAATAACACACCCAAAAAAATTTTCAAAATATTTTTTTACAAAAACCCCAAATTTGCCAAATTAATTCTAAAAATTGTATGGTTTACAATCTGTTTACGCTTTTTATTGTGTCAAATTTGCATACAATTCTTTAAAAAAACATATTTTAGATTATTTATAACAAAACAAGGTCTATTTCATATTTTGCCACAAAATCTTTGGCAGTGTTCACTTTCATTATCAACTGAGCAACAGATAAAATGTGTAATTCTTAAATTCTTATTATACTAACTTTATAATTGTACTCTAAATTTTGTTTATTCTTCACAACATTAACACCGAACTTGTTGCAGAAAATATAAATCTTGTTAGGGTTGCAGTGTGCAGTGTTTGGTTTTATTTTCTGTTCAGTAAACACAATCTTGTTGCACCCGCCAAAATCGGTGGTTTTGCAACCAACAACAAATTGATTGTTGTGTATATGTACTCTGTTGGTTGTACTGTGTGCTTTTTTGTGTTTTAATCGTAAGTTGCTTTCATACTGTTGCTCATCTAGGCTTTCATTTAAGCACACTTTAACACCAAGTTTTAATGTGGATAAATATATTTTTTCACCGTCACTCACAATCAATGATTTTACAGTCTTTCCATTTTGCACCACATTAACCCCAGCGACAACAACCGCTTTAAGCGAATTTGACAGCGACAAAAGTTCTTTTGTTACAACACCATAATCAAGCAACTCATCTTTAACCACATAATCATAAATAATGCCAAAATTAAAAATCAGCAAATCACAATGTTTGATTTTTGCAAAATGGTTAAGATAAAACGATTTATAACTCCCACCAGAAACACACACAATCTTCATACTTTATTGTATGAAATTTTTTTTTAACTTGCTAAATACAATCTGCCCCAGCATCAAGCACATTTTCAATTTCGGTGTTACGTATAAAGTACACAATGTTTTTGCCAGTTCGTGAGCACTCCACAATGTTAAGCGACCTTAAAATTTTAAGTTGATGGCTAACTGTTGTTTGGTTTGTTTCAAGCACCATGGATATATCACCAACACAAAGCGGTTTTAATGTCAGCAAAATAATAATCTTTAAACGTGTATCATCACTGAAAGCATAAAAAAAGTTTGCAAAGTTTTTTAACTCTGCCATCTTTGGTAAATGTTTTTTTAAATTTATTTCTTCACAAATTTCCATATAAAAACTATAACAAACACCAAAAAAACAAAAAAATGTTAACAATGCGATTTATTGTCGAATAAATACTAATAACCTAAAATTTTTTATAAGGAGCAAGAAAATGAATATAAATGCGTTTTATATTTTGTTCGCAATTCTGATTGCGATAATTGCACAAGCGACAAACACCGATTTAGCAAACAACACAACTTTCCTTCTTTTACTTTTGTTGGCATTGGGTGCTTACGGTCAAAATAACAATAACAACAATAATCAAAACTGTTATGTGTATGGTCAACAAAGGAGTTTTATTTAATTAAAAAAATTAACAAATGTGTTTTAATTTTACATACAAAAAAAATCCATTAAATTAAATGGATTTTTTATTAAATGATAATTAAATATTATTTAACACAATATCAATAACTATTTTTATATTTAATAAAATGTTTTTAAAAATTTAAATTAATTTATAAAATTATTATATTTTTAATAATATTTTTTATTTTATTTATTTTTTTAATTTAATTTTTAAATTATTTTATTTTGTTATTATCTTATTTTTTATTTATTAAAATAGTTGATACCCATATTTGTTTTTAATTTAATCAAATTTGCGTATGCAACTTTTCTTGCCTTTTCAGTGCCTGCACGCAAGATTTCAAAAATGTGGTCAGTGTCTGATGCAAGTTCTTTTCTTCTTTCTCTGATTGGTTGCAAAAGTTCTTGCAAAATGTTATTCAAAAACTTTTTAATTTTCATATCACCTAAACCACCACGTGCATAGTGTGCTTTAAGTTCGTCCACTGATTTATATTCTGGTAAATACTTTTCAAAATGTTCTGGTTTGCAGAACACATCAAGATAAGTAAACACAGTGTTGCCTTCAACCTTGCCAGGATCTTCAACATGGATATGGTCTGGGTCAGTGTACATTGAAAATACTTTTTGTTTGATAACTTCTGGTTCATCACAAAGGTAAATGCAGTTACCAAGAGATTTACTCATCTTTGCTTTGCCGTCTGTGCCAACCAAGCGATAGCATGTTTCTTTTTCTGGCAAAACTGCTTGTGGTTCAATAAGTGTTTCCCCATATAAGTTGTTAAATGAACGTACAATTTCACGTGCTTGTTCAATCATAGGCAACTGGTCGTCACCAACTGGAATAATGTTTGCATCAAAAGCGGTTATGTCTGCTGTTTGGCTAACTGGATAAGTTAAAAATCCCATAGGAATTGTGTTGCTAAAATCTTTAGACTTCAATTCTTCCTTAACCGTTGGGTTACGTTCCAACCTTGCAAGTGTCACAAGGTTCATATAGTAAAATGTAAACTCTGTAAGTTCACTCACTTCACTTTGCACAAAAAATGTAACTTTGTTTGGGTCAAGCCCAACTGCCAAATAATCTAACATAACATTAAGCACATTATCACGCACTTTTTGCACATTGCCAAAGTTGTCAGTTAATGCTTGGCTGTCTGCCAACATAATGTAAAATTCATCATATCCGCCCTTGTTTTGCAATTCAATTCTTCTCATCAAACTGCCCACATAATGTCCTATGTGTAAATTGCCAGTTGGACGATCACCTGTTAAAATAATTTTTTTATTCATAATTTCTCCTTAAATTTTAATTAATATTTTTTATTTTTTAATT
Organism: uncultured Clostridia bacterium; assembly: GCA_934777435.1. Taxonomy (GTDB): domain Bacteria; phylum Bacillota; class Clostridia; order Christensenellales; family UBA1242; genus Onthoplasma. The sequence goes on along the minus strand of CAKVNK010000002.1, from coordinate 186,088 downwards.
AAACAAACCAATTTAACGCACACGTTATAGATATGGTTTATTGTTAAATATAATAATATTTTTATTATTTATTTTTAATTATTTAAATATTTTTTATTTTTTTAATAATTATTTCTTTTTTATTTTAATTTTTAAATTAATTTTTTAAAATAATATTTTTCTTTACGCCCAACTAAATTATTTTATTATTTTTTATTTGGATTTTTGTTTTTAAAATTCAACTAGCAATCATATAATTTGTTTCTTTAAAACTTTTTAAAGTTCAACCAAAATACATCTCAAGTTAAAGTTTGTTTTAAACAAAAAATTCAGTGTGCCACATAAACACGCTGAATTTTAAAACTTCAATTAATAAGAATAGTTTTCAAAATTTAATGTGGCGTAGAAAATACCACTTACACCATGTGTAAGTTTTATTTACCAGTTACGCCAACTAAATCTTTTCATATTCTCTCCTATGCAGTTTGTAAGCACAAACTTAACCTAATGTTTGTCACCTTTCAAACTTATTATATTAATATGATAACATTATAAAATTATTTTGTCAACACAAAATGTTAAATATACTTTTACAACTATTCTTGCTTATCTGTCGATTCTACTTGTGCAACTTCGAGTTGTTTTTGTTTTTCTTGTTGTTGCCTTTGTTTTGCATATTTGCGTTCATACAACATTGTTGCAATAATGTTTATTGAATATGCTAACGCTGATAAAAGCATTATAACATTAAACACAACTGGTGAATTTGCAAAACTTAACAAAACAACAAAAGCATAACTAAACACTCTTACAATGCAAAGGATAATTTCCACCATTGCTTGATGTTCAGCAATATCTTGATATAAGCCTGCTTCTTTTAAATCTCTGTTGCGGATAATATCAAATGGAACAATATAAAACACGCCACTAATACCTTCGCAGAAATTAAAGATAATCACTGTTGCCATGCTTGGCCATATAGCAAATGATGTTGCACCGATGATAGGCACAAAAGCCATAATTATCATAAGCCAACTGCGTTTGCCTTCTTTGGTAAATTTGTTAAACAGCAAAGTTGTTGTTATGATTGAAATTGCAACAACACTTGTGATTGCTCCAAGGCTAAAATTGCTACCACATTGAATCATAATGCAGACGCTCATCATAATACGTAAAACTGAGGTTGTGCCATAAAGTATACTTAATTTATACACGTCTTTGATTTTGTCATACATCGGTGGGTTTTGTTTAAGTCTTTTAAAGAAATCTGGTATGTTAAAATCACTATTTGCTGGTTTATGTGCACGCACTGCAAAAGAAACCGCAAGTTGAATTGCACAGATAACCAACACATAGATTGACACTTGGCTAAAAGTTGAAACTTCAATCAAAGCACCTATGGTGATAGGAAAAATCACATTTGCACATTTTGTTAACACATATGTGAAAACTGAATAGCCTTTTATACTTGTACGGCTGACCATTTCTTGTTTAAGCACATTGTATGACGACCAATACATACCCTTAGAGCAACCATCTAACATACCCGCTAACCAGATATATTTTGCAATTTGTTTGCCAAAGAATATTGAAAATATAACCACAGTTGAACGCATCACAATTGCTAAACGATATAACCAAATTCTGTTTGTTTTTGCCACCAAAAAACTGAATAAAAAATATGTTATCAACATACAGCCATAGGTTATAAGTTGAAATAAACCTGCTTTAAAGCAATAATTGTACACACCATTTGAAAAAGAATATAAGTGTGCAATTAAGAAAGTGGAAACAAACAAGTCAATGACGGTTGCAAAAGTATGACAAACAGCCAGACCACGATTTGCGTGTCCGTCCTTTTTGCTTGTTGAAATATCATAATTATAACTCATAAGTTTATTATATAATAAAATAAAGATAAACAAAAAATGATTTTGTTTTAATTTGTAAAATTATGTCTAAAAAAACATCATTATTAACCGTTTTGTTTGATTTTAAATGAAACAATTTTTTCTTTAAATTTAAAGATAAACATTCTATATTCTAAACCATACCTAACAAAACAATCCTTATCAAAAGCATAAAAAAAAGATTTCACCCGTCGATGAAATCTTTACGTGCTAACATAATGCTCAAAAAACTTATCGGTTTGGCAGCAACTCAAACGTCTAAATTTTTGTGCGGATAATAATAGAATTAACTATTAGTAATTTTAAAATTAAATCAATCAAATCTCGCTAAATTTAATTATGTTTGGCTTGATCAGAACCTAACATAACTAAACCTAGTTTGACATAATTTTTTTAACTAAAATTAAAAGTTTATTATTCAAGAATTGTGCAAGACTTAGAATTAACCAAGAATTTCAGCAACAACGCCTGAACCAACTGTACGGCCACCTTCACGGATAGCGAATCTCATACCTTTTTCAATAGCGATTGGGTGGATAAGTTCGATTTCCATAGTGATGTTATCACCAGGCATAACCATTTCAACGCCTTCTGGAAGTTTGATTGAACCAGTGATGTCAGTTGTACGAACGTAGAATTGTGGACGATAACCATTGAAGAATGGAGTATGACGGCCACCTTCTTCTTTCTTCAAAACGTAAACTTCTGCTTTGAAGTGTGTGTGAGGTGTAATTGAACCTGGTTTAGCAAGAACTTGACCACGTTCGATTTCTGTACGTTGGATACCACGAAGCAACAAACCTGCGTTATCACCTGAACGTGCTTCATCAAGTGATTTACGGAACATTTCGATACCTGTGATAACAACTTTACGTGTAGGTTTAATACCAACCAATTCAACTTCTTCGTTGAGGTGGCAAACACCACGTTCTACTCTACCAGTAGCAACAGTACCACGACCTGTGATTGAGAATACATCTTCAACTGGCATTAAGAAAGGTTTATCAGTATCACGAACTGGGTCTGGGATATAGTTATCAACAGCGTCCATCAATTCACGGATGCAGTCGCAAGCTGGGTCATTAACGTTACCAGCAGATGCTGCTTCCAATGCTTTAAGAGCAGAACCCTTAATGATAGGTGTTGTGTCGCCAGGGAAGCCGTAAGATGTTAACAAGTCACGGATTTCCATTTCAACCAAGTCAAGGATTTCTGGATCGTCAACTTGATCAGTTTTGTTCATGAATACAACGATGTATGGAACGCCTACTTGACGAGCAAGCAAAATGTGTTCTTTTGTTTGAGGCATTGGGCCGTCTGTAGCAGCAACAACGAGGATAGCACCGTCCATTTGAGCAGCACCAGTGATCATGTTTTTAACATAGTCAGCGTGTCCTGGGCAGTCAACGTGAGCGTAGTGACGTTTTGCTGTTTCGTATTCAATGTGTGATGTGTTAATTGTAATACCACGTGCTCTTTCTTCTGGTGTGTTATCGATACCAGCATAGTCTTTCTTGTCGGCATTGAAACCCATACCAGCAAGTGTCAAGTTAATAGCAGCGGTTAATGTAGTTTTACCGTGGTCAACGTGGCCAATAGTACCAATGTTAACGTGTGGTTTAGTTCTATCAAATTTAGCTTTAGCCATTTTTTTGTTCTCCTTTTTAAATATAAACAACTATATTCTAAATTAATTTGCCAAACAATGTCAAGCAAATTTTTAATGTTTTTTATTTTTGTAAACAAGCGATTTTTCTTCAAAAATAACTTAAATTAAACCGCTGTGTTTCACAAAAACGAATGTTAAATTTTATTTAATTTTAGGCTTTAAATTTTAAAATTATTCAGCCAATTTTTTTCTGTCACCGATAACTTTATCAGCAACATTTTTTGGGCATTCTGCATAGTGGTCTGGCACCATTGTAAATGTACCACGGCCTTGTGTGCAACCACGAAGGTCTGTTGAGTAACCAAACATTTCGCTAAGTGGAACTTCAGCGTGGATAACTTGGCTACCATATTTTGCTTCTGTACCAGTAAGCACACCACGACGTGATGTCAAACCGCCCATAACTGAACCAAGGTATTCGTCTGGGGTTGTAACTTCAACTTTCATGATAGGTTCAAGCAACACAGGGTCTGCTTTAGCCATAGCGTCTTTAAATGCCATAGAACCAGCAATTTTGAACGCCATTTCACTAGAGTCGACATCGTGGTAAGAACCGCCCAACAAAGTAACTTTGAAGTCGATTGTTTCATAACCAGCAACAACACCGGCTTTCTTGGCTTCTTGGATACCTGCGTCGATAGGTGGGATAAATTCTTTTGGAACTTCACCACCAACAACTTTACTTTCAAAGATGTAGCCTTTATCTCTTTCCAATGGTTCCATCAAAATCTTACAGTGACCATATTGACCACGACCACCAGATTGTTTAATGTATTTACCTTCGGCTTCAACGGCTTTACGGATTGTTTCTTTGTAAGCAACTTGAGGTTTACCAACTGTAACTTCAACGCCAAATTCACGTTTCATACGATCAACCAAAATGTCAAGGTGCAATTCGCCCATACCAGCGATAATTGTTTGACCTGTTTGGTCATCAGTGTATGATTTGAAAGTTGGGTCTTCTTCCATCAATTTAGAGATAGCGATACCTAACTTTTCTTGTGCTTGCTTGTCTTTAGGTTCGATTGCTTGTTGGATAACTGGTTTCATAAATTCCATTTCTTCCAACTTGATAGGGTGGTTTTCATCACAAAGTGTATCACCTGTGCCAGTGTTTTTCAAACCAACAACAGCACAAATATCACCTGCTAAAACCTCGTCAATATCAGTACGGTTATTTGCGTGCATATGAAGCAAACGACCGATACGTTCTTTTTTATCTTTACTTGCGTTCAAAACGTAACTACCAGCAGATAATTTACCACTGTAAACACGGATAAATGTGATACGACCAACATATGGGTCAGTAGCAATTTTAAATGCAAGTGCTGCAAATGGTTCATCATCACTGTTGTTACGTGTAACTTCTGTGCCATCTTCCAAAGTACCTTTAATAGGTGGTACATCGATAGGGCTTGGCATATAGTCAACAATAGCATCAAGCAATTCTTGAATACCTTTGTTTCTTGCAGCAGTTCCGCATAATACTGGGAACATTTTAAGTGTACATGTTGCTTTACGGATACCACGTTTGATTTCGTCGATAGTGAGTTCTTCACCAGCGAAGAATTTATCTAACAATTCGTCATCTGTTTCAGCAACTGATTCAATCATTTTTTGTCTGTATTCTTGGCATTGTGCAAGCATGTCAGCAGGGATTTCTTCTTCTCTAACATCTTTGCCAAGGTCATCATAGAATACATACGCTTTCATTTTAATAAGATCAACGATCCCTTTAAATGTTTCTGCTTCACCAATAGGAAGTTGAAGAGGAACAACGTTTGCACCCAAAACTTCTTTCATTGATTTAACTGCTTTTAAGAAGTTAGCATCATTGATGTCCATTTTGTTTACAAAGCAAAGTCTTGGAACGTTAAACTTGCTTGCTTGACGCCAAACGTTTTCACTTTGTGCTTGAACGCCAGCACGTGCACTGAACAATGCAACCGCACCATCAAGAACTTTCAAACTACGTTCAACTTCAACTGTAAAGTCAACGTGTCCTGGAGTATCAATGATGTTGATTGTGCAGTCTTGCCACTTACAGGTTGTACAAGCAGAAGTGATTGTGATACCACGTTCTTGTTCTTGCGCCATCCAGTCCATTGTTGCTTCACCATCGTGTACTTCACCAATTTTGTGATTGATACCGGTGTAGAACAAAATACGTTCAGTGGTGGTTGTTTTACCAGTATCGATGTGAGCCATGATACCGATATTTCTAATTTTTTGTAATGGTACTGTTCTTGCCATTTAATCCCCCTTAAATTACCAACGATAGTGTGCGAAAGCCTTGTTTGCTTCGGCTTGTCTGTGCATATCGTCACGTTTTCTGATTGCTCCACCTGCTTGGTTGTAAGCATCAGCAATTTCGGCACTTAATCTTGCGTCCATACCACGTTCGTTACGATTTCTAGCAGCCATAACTAACCAACGGATTGCAAGAGTTTGTTGTCTATCAGCACTAACTTCCATAGGAACTTGATAGTTTGCACCGCCAACACGTCTAACTTTTGTTTCAAGTTTAGGTTTAACGTTTTCGATTGCTTGGTTAAGCACAACCATTGGTTCTTCACCAATTTTTTCAGCGGAAGTTTTCATAGCACTATAAACGATTGATTGAGCAATACCTTTTTTACCATCTAACATAACTTGGTTGATAAGTTTTGAAACCAAAGTTGAATTGTATAATGGGTCAGGTATAACATCACGCTTTACAGCGGCATTTCTTCTTGACATATTCTTTCTCCTTAATTAATTTTTTAAATAAACTTTGTTTTAAACTTGTTTAAAAATCAGTTTATTTTTATTCAAACACCGCATCTAATTATGTGGTGTTATTTAATTTTCTAAACCAATATTGTTCAGAAATTCAGTTTGTTCTTCGTTAGACATTTTTTGCAATTTTTGTTTAAATCTAGCAACCACAGTATCCACAGCAAGTTCTTGTTCAGTTTTTTTCTTTCCAACAATCAATTCACTGTGTGGCAATGTTTCAATCCAACGGCAAAATTCTCTCCACTCAGGCAAACGGTGATTTTTGCGTTGAGCATAAATTGTTTTCAGTTGACGATAGTTTGTTGTAAGCCTTGCTGTTAACATAAAACCATTTGGAATGTTATATAAAAGTTTTAAATATTTTTCATCCTTATTTGGTGAATCCTCAGGTTCGTCAAGATAATCTTGTTTTATCTCGTTAAACCTACGCAAAATGCATTTATCAACATATTTGTTGCATTGAGTTTCAACATCAAAGCGGCTTATCCTATGCATTGTTGATTGGCTTGATACAAAATATAAAAATCTGTATCTCTCTGCTTCAGTCCATGCTTTAAGTGAAAAGGTGACGTCAAACGATACGGTTATACCAGTTAAGAACTGGTCGTGTCCTTCACCTTTGCCAGATTGCGCAAGGCTGATTGCGGTTTTTGTTAAATCGCTGTTTAACACATCATTGTTAACAGACATTGGATATTTGCTTGCTTTGATTGATTCTTCAAAATCATTAACTTTTACATTTTCAATTTTAAATTCCATATTGTATACCTCTTAAATAAAATTGCAATGTTATTTATTGGTATACGGCTAAATTTAAAAAGCAAAATTGTCAAATTATTTATACACTAAAACCTAATTATTATTTAGGGCGTTTAGCACCATATTTACTTCTACCTTGTTTACGTTTTTGAACGGCAGCGGTATCAAGAGCACCACGAACAACGTGATATCTTACACCTGGAAGGTCAGGAACACGACCACCACGAACCAACACTACGTTGTGTTCTTGCAAGTTGTGGCCTTCACCAGGGATGTAACAAGTTGTTTCTTTGCCATTAGATAAACGTACACGACAGATTTTACGTAACGCTGAGTTAGGTTTTTTAGGTGTTGTTGTAGTAACTGTTAAGCACACACCACGTTTTTGTGGGCATTCGTCCAAAAGGATTGATTGTGATTTAGCAGTTTGTTTAACTCTACCTTTGCGTACTAATTGATTAACTGTAGGCATTTTTCCTCCTTAAAAATTTGAGATGCGGAAAACTTTTCCACATTTTTGCCACATAACGTGGCCAGTTGTTTTGAAGTTAAGCATGTTTTCAAAACAAAATGCATTGCCTAGCAATGCGTGGTTGGTTTTAAACACATTTGGTTAGATAAAGCCAAATTTGTTTTTAACAAAACCAACAAAAAGCAACCTCTTCCTAATGGCAAAGCAGCATTTTGCCATAGTTGGAAAGATTATACAAAATTATGGGCATAAAGTCAATAGTTTTATCCATTTTAAACCCATAAAATATGCAAGTTTTGCTTAACTTTTTTTATCTTTGCCGTACATAACATTGCAATTATATGCTAGCAAAAACCTTAATAAATTTCCACACAAAATTAAGACAAGAAATTTATTCCTTTTATAAGCAAAATTTATAGCAAAATTGAATAAAATTTAAAAATTGTTTAAACATAAAAATGCAACAAAAAAGGCTTGTTTTTACAAGCCTTTTTAAAATTTGTATTTAAGTTTAACACTATCTATTTGTCTTTTATCCGTGCAATGCTTAAACACTGCTAGTTGGTTTGTCTTTTGCAAGAATAATGCTTAAATGATAAGTTAAATTGTGTCAATCATCAAACTAGATAAGTTCAATGATAGCCATTTTTAATCATATGGAATCAAGTTCCATATATTGCTTTCGTTGTCAACTTATTTCATTGCTTTAGTAAACTAAATCAATTCAATAATTGCCATCTCGGCAGCATCACCTTTACGAGCACCAACTTTAAGGATACGGGTGTAACCACCGCCTTGACCAACTTCTTTTGCACGTGCTGCATATTTTGGAGCATATACATTGAAGATTTTTTCGCAAAGTGGATTTTTGATGTTGTCTATACGTGTAAGGTAATCAGCCTTCTTTTCACCTGGTTTACGTTCTTCCTTAACTGAGTAAGTTTTTGCCATAATTTTTCTGCGTGCTGCAAGTTTTTTAGGGCCATCGTTCATAACTTCACGAGTAACCTTTTCACCTTTAGCGTTAACAGTTGTTTTTGTAACAGTTGTAACGTCATCGTAAGAATTGATTGCAAGAGTTAACAATTTTTCAACATAACTTTTAAGTGATTTAGCACGTGCAACGGTAGTTTCAATTTTACCTTTCCAAAGCAAATCGGTTGCTTGGTTACGCATAATAGCAAGTCTTTCTTCAGTAGGACGACCTAATTTAGCATTTGACATATTGTTTGTCCTCCTTAATAATTTTCATTGCCTTCAAGGACAATGCCAAGTGCATCAAGTTTAGCAATAACTTCTTCCATAGATTTAGCACCCATGTTACGAACTTTCATCATTTCACTGCGAGTCTTTTTAGCAAGATCGCCAATAGTGTCGATGCCAGCACGTTTCAAGCAGTTATAACTACGAACACTCAATTCCATTTCCTCAATAGGTTTTTCATACAATTTTGTTCTTTCGTCTTCTTTACGAGCAACTAAGATATTCATGCCGTCCATACCTTCAACAAGTTCAACGAACATGGTTGCATAATCGTTAAGAAGTTTTGCAGAAAGTGCAACAACTTCTTTTGCACTAACTGTTCCACGTGTTTGAACGTCAAGCACAAGTTTATCAAAGTCGAGGCTACGACCAACACGGCTTGATTGAACTTCAAAGTTCACGCGTTTAACAGGAGTGAATAATGAATCGATTGCGATGTAATCCACTTCATCAGAATATTCTTTGTTTTGACTTGCAGGCACATAACCACGGCCACGGCCAACATATAAAGTCATTTGAAGGTCAGCGTCATCGTCAAGTGTGCAGATATACAAATCAGGGTTAACAATAGAAATGCCTTCTTCGCATTCAATATCTTTTGCATAAACAACTTTAGGACCTTTAACGTTCAAAGTCATTTTACCTTTAAAGTCTTCGTCTTTGCTTTCAGTCTTAACAGCCAAAGATTTCAAATTTAAAACAATATCTGGCACGTCTTCAGTAACGCCCTTAATTGTTGAAAATTCATGCAAAACGCCTTTAATCTTGATGCCAACAACAGCAGCACCAGGCAAAGAACTTAAAAGTGTTCTACGCAACATATTGCCAATCGTAATGCCAAAACCCTTTTCCATAGGTTCCACAGTGATTATTGCATTTGCCCCATTGTCTGATTCTTCCAAAGAAATTTTTGGTTTTTCGATTTCCATCATAATTATTTCTCCTATTATCTTGAATAAAATTCGACAATCAAGTGTTCTTGAATGTTCAAGTCAATATCATCACGTTCTGGTAATGCCAAAACTTTACCTGAAAGGCTTTCCATATTAAATTCAAGCCATTTTGGTGTATTAACTTTAGTTGATTCTTTCAAACCTTTGAACATATCAAGTTCTTGTTTGCTTTCTTTAACAGCAATCACATCGCCAACTTTAACTTGGTATGAAGGGATATTAACCTTTTTACCATTAACAGTGATGTGGCCGTGGTTAACAATTTGTCTTGCTTCGGCACGAGAAGAACCCAAACCGCAACGATAAACAACGTTGTCAAGCCTTAATTCAAGCATTTTAAGCAAAGCCCAACCAGTTGCTTCTTTGCTGGCAACGGCTTTTTCATAATAAATTCTAAATTGTTTTTCAAGCAAACCATAGTTACGTCTAACTTTGTTCTTTTCACGTAATTGAACGCCATATTCGCTGATTTTCTTTCTAGCGGTACCATGTTGACCAGGAACAACAGGGCGTTTATCAAAAGCACATTTAGTTAAGCATCTTTCACCTTTTAAGAAAAGTTTGCAACCTTCCCTACGGCATTGTTTACAACTTGGACTAGTATTTTTTGCCATATTTCCTCCTATAACCTTCTAGCCTTAGGTGGTCTGCAACCATTGTGGGCGATTGGAGATACGTCTTTAATCATAGTAACTTGAAGACCAGCAGTTCCAACTGCACGGATAGCAGATTCACGAGCAACGCCCGCACCTTTGACATAAATTGCAACTTTAGTGATACCAAAGTTAGCAACATCTTTTAAACAAGCCTCAACAGCGTCTTGAGCAGCAAATGGTGTAGTCTTTTTAGCACCACGGTTGCCACGAGCACCGGCACTTGATTGAGCAAGAAGATTACCTTGGCAAGTTAAAGATACGATTGTGTTGTTTGGGCCAGCCAAAATGTGAACTTCGCCTTCACCATTTGGGGCTAAAAATTTCTTTTTCTTTACAACTTTTTTAGCAGTATTAGCCATTTATTCCTCCTTACTTCTTCTTATTTGCTATTGTCTTTTTAGGACCTTTACATGTGCGTGCATTTTGCTTGCTTGATTGACCACGAACAGGCAAATGAGCAATGTGACGAAGGCCACGATAGCATCTGATTTCTTTTAATCTTTTGATGTCTAAAGCAACATCTTTACGTTTTTCACCTTCAACGGTGCAGTTAGATTCGATATATTTACGAATTGCTGCAATGTCGTTTTCGGTTAAATCTTTGACGCGAGTGTCAGGGTTAATACCTGTCGCAGCCAAGATTTTGTTGGAAGTGGTTCTGCCGATACCGTAAATATAGGTTAAACCGATTTCCACTCTCTTTTCATTAGGTAAATCCACACCGGATATACGAGCCATATATTTTCCTCCAAATAATAGTGTGATGCTAGATTGGGTTGCTTGTTTTAACAAGCAATAAATTTTAAATTTTTTCAAACTGCAAGCTTACTTGCAAAGTTTAGGATAAATTTAAAATTTGCTCCAAAACCCCAATCAGCATCGAATTAGGATTTTAGGATAATTTATATGTTGAGAACTTATGTTCGAAACATATTTTGGTTGCATTTTAAATTCACTAAAACCCCAACAAATGCAACTAGGATTTTAGGTGTCTAAATATGTTGAGTGTACAACACGAAACATATATATTTACTAACCCGACACAAGATTAAGTTTTTAATTGTTTTTATTATTCTCACAACACCAAATTGCCGCGAGGTGTTGTGCTTGTTTTCAAATTTAAGTTTGTTAATATGTAAGGATAGCACTTACAAACAAAGACAGCCAAGGCTTAACCTTGACGTTGTTTATGTTTAGGTGATTTTGAACAGATTACCATAACTTTACCATTACGTTTGATAACCTTGCATTTTTCACAAATTGGTTTAACAGATGGTCTAACTTTCACCGTTTATTTCTCCTTTTGAATATAAATTCACATAAATTTATTTGGTTAAACTAGATAACAACTAGTTATTAGAAACTAGGTTTGCTAGTTTTTATCACGCCAAACGATTCTGCCTTTGGTTAAATCATAAGGTGTCATTTCCACTTTAACTTTGTCGCCAAGCAAAACACGAATTTTGTTAGTACGCAATTTGCCTGATACATAAGCAGTGATATAATGGTCGTTCATGATTTTAACCTTGAAATTGCCGTTTGATAAAACGTCCACAATTTCGCCTTCTACATCGATAACATCTTCTTTCGACATATTACTCCTTATCAGTTTTATACACTTTAAGTGCATTGTAGATTTCAGTGTCAGTGACGATTGGTGAAAGGAACTTGTTGTAAACCGCTTCATCATGCGCCAACTTCACCAAATGTTTTGGGTTTTTAGTCTTTAATTTGTTACGAACTCGAAATCTACCATCTATTATAACAGGATATCCAATTTTGTCAATAGAAACCACTAAAAATATGCGGTTTTTATCGTGCCCAGCAACTGATTTAACAATATCACCGGCTGTAAATTGATTGTTCATACCACTCCTATAATGACAGAATTTCAACGCCATCTTTTGTGATTAAAATGGTGTTTTCATAATGTGCTGCTGGACGGCCGTCCCAAGTAGATATTGTCCACTCGTTGTCTTCCATAACCACATCACGTTTGCCAAGTGTAACCATTGGTTCGATTGCCAAGGTCATACCTGCTTGAAGCACAATACCAGAATTGTACTTACCATAGTTTGGCACATATGGGTCTTCGTGCATTTCAGTGCCTATACCGTGCCCTGTTAATTCACGTACAACGCCATAGCCACGGCTTTCAAGGTAGGTTTGAATTTGATGGCTGATATTGCCTAATCTACTGCCTGCTTTGATGCCTTTAAGCCCCTCAAAGAAAGATTGCTTTGTGTCGTTAATTAACCTTTGTTTTTCAAGTGAAATGTTGCCCACAGCAAATGTCCTAGCAGCATCACTTTGCCACCCGTTGTAAATGACGCCACAGTCAATGCTGATTATGTCGCCATCTACTAAAGGCTGATCGTTACAAAATCCGTGCACCACTTGTTCGTTAACACTTGCACAAATGGTAAACGGAAAACCCTCGTATCCGAGGAAGGAAGGAATAGCGCCTTGGGATTTAATATATTGATAGGCCAAATCATTAAGGCGCAAACTTGTTTGGCCAGGAAATACGTGTTGTTCAAGCATATTTAAGGTATCCCTTAAAATTTTACCTGCTTGACGCATAATTTCAATTTGTTCTTCGGTTTTTATGGTTACGCTCATTTAATTACCCTCATCACGTCTGCCAAAACCTGTTTTGGTGTTTGACTTGCGTCTATATCAACAACTTTAACGCCCCATGATTTATACAAATCAAGAAGTGGTAATGTGTTGTTTTCAAATATTTCAAAACGTTTGTTGATTGATTCAACAGTATCATCATCACGGGTGAACAATTCGCCACCACATGCTGAGCAAACGTTTGAATTTACTTCGGTCTTTTTAGTTATTAAATTACATTTTTTGCAAGTAAGGCGGTTAAGCAACCTATCAATCGCCTTTTCTTTGCTTAAATTTAAATTGATAACTAAATCAACGTCCATTATTTGTTTAAGCAATTTGGCTTGACCAATTTCTCTTGGGAAACCATCAAACACAACATTTGGTTTTGCAACCGAATCAAGTTTATTTTTTAAAACTTGCATAACAGTATCATTATCCACCAAGTTACCAGCATTTATAAGTTCAGCAATATACTTGCCAAGTTGTGAGCCAGTTGCAATTTCATCACGGAACAATTTTCCAGTTGAAATCAACTCAAAATCGATGTAATTTTGAAGATCTGCAACCAAAGTGCCCTTGCCAGAGCCTTGGATACCGATAAGTACGATATTCATAAAACCCCTTTTAACGCAAAATGCGGTTAAGCAAATTGCTTTTAAAACCTGCCGTTTGTCAGATTTTTAACAAACCAAAATTCAAGCCGTAGCCTGAAAATTGGTTTATTTATAGCAATAAGTTAATTTAAAGCAAAGCCAAAACTAACTTACTTTAAAAATCCACGATAATTTCTTGCAAGCATTTGTGCTTCAAGTTGTTTATCAAATTCAAGTGCCACAGAAACGATAATCAGCATACCAGTTGCACTGAACGCACTTGTAACACTGCCCGCACCGATAAATGTGAACAAAAGTGTTGGAACAAGTGCCATAAATGCCAAGAATATTGCACCGAAAAGTGTAATTCTCTTGTTGATGCCACCAAGATAATCTGCGGTTGGTTTACCAGGACGAATACCTTGAATAAAGCCACCATTTTGTTGAATTTGACGTGAGATTTGTTCAGTATCGAAATTGAGCATTGAATAGAAATATGCAAATGCCAAAATCAATAATGATAAAACAATGGCATAAATCCATGTGCCAGCACCAAGCCATTTATTCCACCAGCCTATAAAACCACCAGTCGCATTAGGATTGATGATTGACATAATAAGTTGTGGGAAGGAAAGGATTGTGCTTGCGAAAATGATAGGCATAACGCCATTTGCATTAACACGGACAGGAATAAATGTAGATTGACCACCATACATTTTTCTGCCTTTCATTTGTTTTGCATATTGAACATTAACTCTTCTTTCACCGCCGTCAACAAAGACAACAAGTGCGAAGATAAGAATTAATACAACTACAAACAAAATTAAACGCCAGATTGCTTTTTGAGTTGTTGCACCACCAACAGCCATATCTCTAAAGTTGTCAAAGACTGTTTTTGCTGCACTTGATAAAATACCAACGAAAATCAACAATGACATACCATTGCCAATGCCAATTTCTGTGATTTTTTCGCCAAGCCAAACTGTAAACATTGCACCAGCAACAAGCATAGTAACAACAAATGCGTAGAATACAAATTTATTGTTGCCAAATGCTGTTAAGTCAGCACCGCTTGCTGAATTGAAGCCGATTGCAATACCAAGTGCTTGTGCAATTGATATGATAAGGGCTGCAATTTTTGTGTACAAATTCAAGCGTTTTCTACCATCAGCACCACCATCTTTTGCAAGTGCTTGCCAACTAGGGATAACAGCACTCAACAACTGAATAATAATGCTTGATGTGATATAAGGTGAAACACCCAAAGCCAAGAAGGAACCTTGACTTAATGCTCCACCGCTTACTGCACTTAACAAACTAAGGAAGGTGTTGTCTTCAACGTTAGATGCATAAGCGTCAATATTGATGCCCGGAATTGGAATCCAACAACCAAGGCGGTAAATGAATAATAAGAGAATAGTTAATAATAACTTGTTTCTTATTTCCTTAATTTTAAATGCGTCAGCTAATGTTTTAAACATTATACCTCCTCTACACTGCCACCTTGCGCTGTAATTTTTTCTTTTGCTGTTGCAGTAAATTTGTTAGCAACAACTTTCAAAGCAACAGTAAGTTCGCCATTGCCAAGGATTTTAACACCGTCTTTTTCAACTTTTGAAAGAATACCACTTTCAAGAAGTTTAACAGCGTCAACAGTTGTGTTTGCTTCAAAAATATTCAAAGCACTAACGTTTACAACAGAATAAACTTTTTTGAATTTAGCATTGCTAAATCCTTTAATAGGAACTCTTCTGTACAAAGGGTTTTGACCACCTTCAAATCCAGGACGAACACCGCCACCAGAACGAGCATTTTGGCCTTTATGACCTTTACCAGAGGTTTTGCCTACACCACTACCGATACCACGACCAAGACGTTTTTTGCTTGTTCTAGCGCCTTCGGCGTATGTTAATTCGTGTATATACATAATCTCTCCTTTACGCTTCTTCTTCCACTTTTAACAAGTGTTTAACTTTGAAGATGCTTCCTCTTATACAATCGTTGTCAGGAAGAACACGGGTTTGACCAAGTTTTTTGAAACCAAGGGCTTCAACAACTTTGGCTTGTTCTTTATTATAACCAACGGCACTTTTTACGTAAGTAACCTTGATGGTTTTTTGTGATTTTTTAGCCATATATCCTCCTAAATTTCTTCAACTGATTTACCACGAAGGAGAGCAACTTGTTCTTTAGTTCTTAAAGATTTAAGACCATTTAAAGTAGCCCTAGCAACGTTGATTTTGTCAGTTGAGCCATAAATTTTTGCAGTTAAATCAGTGTAACCTGCCATTTCAAATACAGTACGAGCCGCACCACCAGCAATCAAACCGCTACCTTTTTTAGAAGGAAGCATTTTAACGCTTGTTTTAGCAAATTTGCCAATAATTTCGTGTGGGATTGTACCATCGATTACAGGAACAGTAATTAAAGATTTTTTAGCAGCTTTTGTTGCTTTTTCGATAGCAGCAGGAACTTCAGCGGCTTTAGCCAAGCCCATACCAACTCTACCTTTCTTATCGCCAACGATAACAAGAGCTGAAAATCTCATTGTACGGCCGCCCTTAACAACTTTTGTTACACGGCGTACATCCAACATTTTCTTGTCGAATTCGTCTTTGATTTCTTCTCTTTCTCTTGGCTTTCTAAATTCACGTTTTTGTTGTTGTGCCATAATCTCTCCTTAAAATTCCAAGCCGCCAGCGCGTGCGCCGTCAGCAAGTTCTTTAACTCGTCCTGTGTAAAGATATCCACCACGGTCAAATACAACAGTTTTGATTTTTGCTTTTTTAGCAAGTTTAGCGATTTGTTCGCCAACAAATCTTGCTGCTTCTTTGTTTGTCATATCTTTAACTTGTTCTTTAATTTCTTTTTGTGTTGTGTTGCAAGCAACAAGTGTAACGCCCTTAGTATCATCAATGATTTGAGCGTAAATATTGCTTAAACTGCGATATACGCAAAGACGTGGGCAAGCGCTTGTACCAGATAAATTATGACGAATTCTGATATGGCGTTTAACACGTTTTGCATTTTTATTTTCTTTATTAATCATAACCTACCTCCTACTTTTTCTTACCGGCAGCCTTACCTGGTTTTAAGATAACTGGTTCACTTGTGTAGTGAATACCATAACCATGGTATGGTTCCATAGGGCGAAGAGCACGAATTTTAGCAGCAACTTCACCAACTAATTCTTTATTTGCACCACAAACAAGGATTGTGTTGTTATCTGGCACTTCAAAAGTGATGCCTGCTGGTTCTTCCACTTCAACTGGGTGTGAAAGGCCAAGGTTCATAACCAATTTTTTGCCTTGTTTGTTAAGTTTGTAACCAACACCGTTAACTGTTAAAGATTTTTTGTAACCGTCTTTAACACCAATAACCATATTATGGATAAGTTGGCGATACAAACCTTGTTTTGCATTGCTGTCAGTTGTTTCGTCAAGGCGAGTAACATAAACGTGACCGTCTTTAACTTCAACTGCGATATTTTTTGAAAATTCTTGTGTTAAAGTGTCTTTTGCACCTTTAACAGTAACAACGTGGCCGTTAACTTCAACAGTAACGCCAGCTGGGATAGCAACAGGTAATTTACCAATTCTTGACATATCTTACCCTCCTACCATACATAAGCGAGCACTTCGCCGCCTACGTTCATTTTTCTAGCAACCTTATCTGTAACGATGCCTTTGCTTGTTGAAACAATAGCGATACCTAAGCCGTTAAGAACTTGTGGTAATTGTTCAGCGTTAGCATAAATTCTCAAACCAGGTTTGCTGATTCTTTTAAGGCCTTGAATAACTTTTTCGCCATTAGGGCCATATTTAAGTGTGATTTCCATCATATCAACACCATCAACCACTTGTGATTTATAATCAACAATGAAACCTTCATTTTTCAAGATTTCAGCGATTGCAAGTTTGGTTTTGGATTTTGGAACAAGCACACTTTCGTGCTTAGACATATTCGCATTGCGGATACGAGTAAGCATATCTGCGATTGGGTCTATACTTAACATATTCTTCTCCTTTTACCAACTAGCCTTCTTAACACCAGGGATTTCACCTTTGTTAGCCAAATTTCTGAAACAGATTCTGCAAATACCATACTTTTTAAGCACAGCGTGTGGACGGCCACAAAGAGAGCAACGTGTGTATTCACGAGTTGCAAACTTTTGTTCTTTTTGTTGTTTATTAATCATTGCTTTTCTTGCCATAATCCACTCCTACTTCTTTCTAAATGGTACGCCCATTAATTTTAACAATTCAAATGCTTCTTCGTTTGTGTTTGCTGTTGTAACAAACATAATATCGAAACCACGAACAGCATCAATCTTATCATAGATAATTTCTGGGAAGATGATTTGTTCTTTAACACCGAAACTGTAATTACCGCGACCATCAAATGATGTTGTGCTCAAACCTTGGAAGTCACGCACACGTGGCAATGCAACTGAAATCAATCTGTCGAAGAATTCATACATTTTTTCACCACGAAGTGTAACTTTTGCGCCAATTTTTTGACCTTGACGAAGTTTGAAATTTGCAACTGATTTTTTAGCATAAGTAACAACTGCTTTTTGACCAGCAATCAAACTTAATTCTTCAACTGCTGTGTTGAAACTTTTTGCATTATCTTTTTCTTTACCAAGACGAAGTGATAAAACAATTTTATCCATGTGAGGGATTTGCATTACGTTTTTGTAACCAAATTTTTCCTTCAATGCTGGTTTAACAACTCCGTTATAGTATGCATGACGTCTATTTAATTCTTTTTCCATTTGTCATACTCCTTTACGCTTTTTTGCTAGTTTTTGTTGATTTTGTAGCCTTTTTTGCTACTTCCAAACTAGCACCGCATTTTTTACAAACGCGTACGTGTTTACCGTCTACTTCGCTGTGAGCAACACGAGTTGCTTTTTTGCAAACTGGGCAAACAACTTGAACATTAGAAGCGTCAACAGCACCTTCACGTTTGATGATGCCACCTTTATCGTCTTTGCTTCTTGGTTTTGTGTGATGAGATTGAATATTAACGTTAGCAACAACAACTTTACCATTGTCGCGGTTAACTTCAAGCACTTCACCAGTTTTGCCAGCGTCTTTGCCAGCAATCACTAATACGTTATCGCCTTTTTTAACACTTAACTTCATATTCGACCTCCTATAATACTTCCGGTGCAAGTGAAATTATTTGGCTAAATCCCTTTGCACGAAGTTCTCTTGCGATAGGTCCAAACACACGAGTACCGCGAGTTGCTTTTTGTTTATCAATAAGCACTGCTGCGTTTTCGTCAAATCTGATAACACTGCCGTCAGCACGTTGCACAGGTTGTTTTGTGCGAACGATAACTGCCATAACAACATCACCTTTTTTAACTTTGCCGTCTGGATCTGCTTTTTTAACAGAGGCAACGATTACATCACCAATGTTAGCAAATTTTCTTACTGAACCGCCAAGGCAACGGATGCACATAATTTTCTTTGCGCCTGAGTTGTCTGCCACGTTCAAAATTGAAAATGGTTGAATCATATTTTTGCCTCCTACTTAGCCCTTTCAACGATTGTAAGAAGACGGAAGTACTTGTCTTTTGAAAGTGGACGTGTTTCTTGGATAACAACTGTGTCACCAACGTGTGCTTCGTTCTTTTCATCGTGGGCTTTATATTTTTTAGTACGTGTCATGTACTTTTTATAAATTGGGTGTTTTTTCTTGCTGGTTACCAAAACAGTAATAGTTTTGTCCATTTTATCAGAAACAACAACACCTTGAATTGTCTTGTGGTTTACTTTTTCTTCCATAATATTACTCCTTTGCTCCAGCGTTCTTCTTTAAGTTTAATTCAGTTTTAACTCTAGCAATATCACGTTTAACTTCACGGATGCTTGAAGTATTTTGAAGTTGACCAACTTTCTTTTGGAAAGTTAAATTGAAAAGTTCTGTACGAAGTTTGCTTTCTTCATTGGTCAATTCAGCAACTGACATATCTTTGTAATTATTCTTCATTGTTTTCACCGCCTTTTTCCTTGCGAACTACTTTAGTTTTGCAAGGAAGTTTGTGAGAAGCAAGTCTCAATGCTTCCAAGCAAACTTCTTCGCTTGGACCGCTAACTTCCAAGATAACACGATCACGTTTAACAACTGCTACGTGTCCTACTTGAGCACCTTTACCGCTACCCATACGAGTGTCGGCTGGTTTTTTAGTGATAGGTTTGTGTGGGAAAACTTTAATCCAAACTTGACCACCACGTTTCATGTATCTGTTGATAGCAACACGTGCTGCTTCGATTTGGTTTGGAGTTATCCAGCATGGTTCTGTGGCTTGAAGGCCGTAGTCACCATAACTTACAAAATTACCACGAGTTGCACGGCCAGTTAAACGACCGCGGAATTGTTTTCTTCTTTTTTCTCTTTTAGGTATCAACATATTAGTTTTCTCCTTTCTTGTGGTTTTGAACAGTGCTTTGAGAAACCTTACCCAAAATTTCGCCTTTATTAATCCAAACTTTTACGCCAAGCACGCCAAAGGTTGTGTGTGCTTCAACGCAAGCATAGTCAATATTAGCACGGATTGTGTGAAGTGGAAGCAAGCCTTCGTGGTAGTGTTCACTACGTGCGATTTCAGCACCGTCCAAACGGCCAGAAACCATAGTTTTAACACCAACAGCACCAGCACGCATAACACGTTGCATAGCACTCTTCATTGTACGTCTAAATTGAGCACGTTTTTCAAGTTGAGCGGCGATTGATTCAGCAACAAGTTTTGCGTCTAAATCAGGGTTTTTAATTTCAACAATGTTAACGTTAACTTTTTTAGCGTTTGAAAGTTTTTCAACATTTTTCTTCAATGCTTCAACACCAGCACCTTTTTGACCGATAAGCACACCAGGTTTAGCAGTTGAGATTGAAACTGTTACACTGTCATTTGTTCTTTCGATAAGAACATTTGAAACTGCACAATTTTTGTATTCTTTAAGGATATAATTACGGATTGTATTATCTTCCTTGATGTTTGCAGCGATATCTTTTTTGCCTGCGTACCAAAAAGAATTCCAAGTCTTATTGATACCAAGTCTCATTCCATTAGGATTTACTTTTTGTCCCATAATTCTTACTCCTTACTATCTAAAACCACTTTGATGTGGCTTGTTCTAGTTACAATTCTGTCAGCACCATGAGCACGACCACGGAAGTAAACTTTGTTTACACGTGTAGGGCCTTGGCCAAGGATAACTTCTGCCAAATACAAATCGTGAACATTAAGTCCTTTATTGTTTTCAGCATTAGCACCAGCAGATTTAACAACTTTTAATAAGATTGCAGCAGCATCATGTGGCATATTGCTCAAAATTGCAACTGCATCATCATAACTCTTTCCTCTAACTTGGTCGATAACAATTTTAGCCTTTGTAGGAGCCAAACGTACGAAACGCACGCTAGCATAAGGACGAGTTTCTTTATTTGCTTTGATTTTTTCAGATTTTTCTCTAATTCTCTTTGCCATAATTTACTCCTATTTCTTTGGTGCGGCCGCTTCTTTTTGTTTGTGACCTTTAAATGTACGGGTTGGTGCAAATTCACCTAATTTGTGACCAACCATATCGACAGTACAGTACACTGGAATATGTTTTTTACCATTGTGAACAGCGATTGTATGACCAACGAATTCAGGGTAAATAGTGCTTGTCCTTGACCAGGTTTTAAGTGCTTTCTTTTCACCTTTTTCGTTCATAGCAACGATGCGAGCCATAAGTTTTTGTTCAACATAAGGTTTTTTCTTTAAACTTCTACTCATACTTCACTCCTACTTAGCATTAGCTCTCTTGACAATGAGTTTGTCAGATGCTTTGTTGTGTTTTCTTGTCTTGTAACCAAGAGCAGGTTTACCCCAAGGAGTCATAGGGCCAGCGTGACCAACCGGAGACTTACCTTCACCACCACCGTGTGGGTGATCAACTGGGTTCATAGCACTACCACGTACAGATGGACGAACGCCCATGTGACGTTTACGGCCTGCTTTACCCAAGGATACAATTTCATTTTCTTCATTGCCAATTTCACCGATTGTTGCACGGCAAACTGCCAAAACTTTTCTCATTTCACCACTAGGCAAACGAAGTGTAACATAAGCGCCTTCTTTAGCCATAAGTTGTGCAGAACCACCAGCAGAACGAACCATTTGACCGCCACGGCCAGGTTGAAGTTCAATATTGTGGATTTTTGCACCAAGTGGAATATCTTTAAGTTCCAAGCAGTTACCTGGTTTGATTTCAGCGCCAGTACCGCTCATAACTTTATCGCCAACGCTTAAGCCACGTGGAGCGATGATAAATCTTTTTTCACCATCAGCATAAGTGAGCAATGCAATATATGCTGTACGGTTTGGGTCGTATTGGATGCTTTCAACGCGAGCAACGACACCATCTTTCTTTCTTTTAAAATCGATAACACGATATTTACGTCTGTTTTCGCCACCGATGTTTCTAACAGTGATTTTACCTTGAGCGTTACGACCACCAGTCTTTTTAACAGAAGTTAAAAGTGACTTTGGCACAACTGCATCTTTGGTCAATTCTTCATAAGTCTTATAACTAACGAAACGGCTACCTGCAGATGTTGGTTTTCTTGTTCTTATTGCCATACTATCTCCTTTTAGTTCAAGCTTTCGAAGAACGCGATAGGTTTGCTGTCTGCTTTCAAGAAGACGATAGCCTTTTTGTAATCGCTTGTTCTACCAGTTACTTGACCACTTTTTGTGTTTCTAGTTTTAAGTTTGCCTGAGCAGTTAATTGTGTTAACACGTGCAACTTGCACTTCAAACAATTCTTCAACTGCTTTTTTGATTTCAATTTTGTTAGCAGATTTTGCTACTTTGAAGGTATAAACCTTGTTTGGGATACCAGCATATGACTTTTCTGTCATAATAGGTTCTAAAATAATTTGTTGTGCTTTCATATTAAACGTAAGCCTCCTCTAACTTTTTCATTGCGTCAGCAGTGAAAACAACAAATGTGTTTTCAACAATTTCAGCAACGTTCAACAAGTCAGCGTCAACACAACTAACTTTTTCAAGATTGTTGGTTGCTCTAACAACGCCTTCATCTTTACCAGCGGTAACAATGATTGTACGTTTGTTAAGGCCAAATGTGTTTAAGAAGTTGCTTGCTGCTTTTGTTTTGTTTTCAAAATCAACTTTATCAAGCACGACAACTTCGTTTTGACGGATTTTTTCGCTGATTGCTGAAGCAAAAGCGATGTCACGCATTTTCTTGTTGATTTTTTGGCTGAAATCTCTTGGCTTAGGTGCGAATACTACGCCACCACCTGTGAATTGAGGTGCACTCTTTTCATCGTGACGAGCATTACCAGTACCTTTTTGACGATAGATTTTCTTTTTGCTTGCATTGATTTCACTACGTGTCAAAGTTGATTTTGTGCCTTGACGTGCGTTGTTGTGCAATGCAACGATAACTTGGTGAATCAAAGGTTGGTTATAGTCAGCACCGAACACCATATCGTTGAGTTCAAGTTTGCCAACTTCTTCCTTTTTCATATTATAAACTTTAAGTTCCATAGTTTTCTCCTTTAAGCCTTAGCAGCGGATTTAACAACTACGATTGATTTTTTAGGGCCTGGGATAGCACCTTTAATCAAAAGTAAATTTCTTTCCGCGTCAACACGAACAACTTTCAAGTTTTGAACTGTTGCTGTTTCGTGACCATAGTGACCAGGCATATTTTTACCTTTAAATACACGGCTTGGGGTTGAGTTTGCACCCATTGAACCAACTTCTCTGTGAACAGGGCCAACACCGTGAGTCATTTTAAGACGTTGTTGATTCCAACGTTTGATAACACCAGTGAAACCGTGACCTTTTGTTGTGCCAGTTACATCAACGATGTCGCCAGCAGTAAACATATCTGCTTTGATTTCTTGACCAACACTGTATTTGCTTGTGTCGTCATATCTGAATTCTTTTAAAATGCGTTTTGCATCAACGCCAGCCTTTTTGAAAGTGCCAGCAACACATTTATTAACATTTTTGGCTTTAACATCGCCAAATGCAAGTTGCACTGAATCATAACCGTCTTTTTGAGCGTTTTTGATTTGTGTAACATAGCAAGGACCTGCTTCAACTACTGTTACAGGTTCAACTCTACCATCTTCGGTGAAAAGTTGAGTCATACCAATTTTTCTACCTATAATTGCTTTTTCCACAGTTTCCTCCTTATAATTCAACCTTAATGTCAACGCCGGCTGGTACGTTCATTTTCAAAAGTGTATCAACCGCTTTTGCATTAGGTGCATAGACATCGATAAGTCTAAAGTGTGTACGCGATTCAAATTGTTCACGTGAATCTTTGTTTACGTGCGTACTACGTAAGATTGTAACCACCTCACGTTTTGTTGGAAGTGGAATAGGGCCTGAAACTTTACAGCCAGACTTTGTTGCGGTATCAAGTATTTTTGAAACCACGTTTTCAATTAAACCTGTGTCATATGAAGCAAGTTTAATTCTTAATTTTGTTGTTGCCATTTTTCTTCTCCTTTTATTTTTTAGTCAACACCCTAACTAGTGTCCTTAACATTAACTTGTCAGCCAAGCAGTATGAGATGTTCCACTCACTTACCAGATTGCGTTATTTCAAATTACTGCCGCCTATCACGTATACACGTACGTATATATAATAGGTAAGGCAAAGCATAAATTTGTTTTTAACACAATTTACACTGACCCGTGTGTTAAGTGCCGGTTTCCAAAAGAAAATGCCTTACCCTTTCTGGCTCGGCAATCAATCCACTAGCACTCTAACGAGTTATGGTCGGCACAAATTACCATTTGCTGTTGCTAGCAAATGCAACCTTATGCGTCTTCCCACATAAAACCTGCACTGTTATTCTACCAAACACTGCATACTTTGTCAACCCTTTTTAAAAAACTTTTTCAACAATTTTTGCATACAAACTTTTGCCAAAAACAGCCCAGTTTTTATTTTAAAAAATATCAAAAACAAATTCAAAATTTTTAAGTTAATAAATCAAAAATATATTAAAACTAAAAATTAATACACACAAAATTAAAAATATTCAACAAAATAAAATTAAATAATTATTTTCCTTTTTTAAATTAAACAAAAATAAAATAAAAGATTAAATTTAATTAAAATCTTTTTTAAATAAAATAAAAAGCCATATAAAAAAATAATAATTTACGTGAAAAATAAATAAAAAATTAAAAAATATTTAAAAAATATATTATTTTTAATCAATTTTCACAATAATTTAATTAATTTTAAAATATTTTTCTTTTTTATCACATCAAACCAAATCACAAATTTTACAAAAAAAACTTTACATCTACAAATCAGCCATAGTTCAACAATTCACATTTAAACAAATTTTTTAAAATTTTCATATACAATTAAAACCAACCATAATACATCACCACCAAAACATCTTCATCACAAGTACGTATAAACACCCAATCAGAATAAAACAAAATATAACACAATCAAGTTTCAGACTTGCCAGTATTTGAGTTTTACAATTTACACAACATACTCAACACAATCTAATTCATTTTTTTCTTATTATCACAGCGTAAGCCTTTAACAATTTCATTAAAGATTTTTTCAAAAAGGTATTTACAAATTTTTTTATGCGTGTTATAATACAGTCAATTAAAAACAAGATAAGGAGAAAGTTATGGAAACACCAGCAATTAATCCACAAGCATTAGTTAAATATCGTACATACACAGATGAACAACTTGCAGAGGAATTTTTATCAACAGAACGTAATGATGGTTCTTATGTAACCGCTTTAAATTTTGTACCAGATATACTTGGATACTTTTTAGCCGATAAAGATAAAGACGGCAAGACATACGCTTATTCACGTGTTAAGAAAAGTGTTCCATTGTTGCAAGCACTTTATGAAATATATGTAATCAACTCTGGTTCATGCGATTATGCTTTAAATCTTCCAGCACTCACCAAAGTTTTGGAAAACTTCGCAAGAACAAACACACGTGCAATTCCTGATGAAAAATTAATGGAATATTTTGAAAATTTCTTTAAGCCACTCCTTAAAAGGGCTTATGATTACAGAAACATTAATCAACTTTCTTTATAATCATAAATAACAATTTATTTAAATTCAAAGCAATAAAAAAGTTCGCAATCAAATGCGAACTTTTTTTATTATCATAATTCAACTCTGCTGTGACATTAATTTGTTAAAACCCTATTTTATATTGAGCCTTCAAGATGATTGGAAACGCTCTCAAATTGTTCACCATTAGTTGCAGATTGCGCCACTTCCCTATTTTCAACACTTTCTGTATGAGAAACTTGTTCCATTGGAATTCGATTTTCTTGCCCACCTCCATATGTTGTGTCCGTGCCAAGCTCTTTTTCTACCCCAGGGTCAGTCAGTCCAGTCGAAATGAGTAAATCTATCGCTTCTTCAGTTTTTTCATCTGTATCGTTTTGATTTTGTACTGATTCATATGTGTCTTCTTCAACTCTTTTTTCTTTTTCCCAGTTACCCAGTCCCATACCAAGTTGTTCTGCAATGCTAACTTTATCAGTATCTGATTGATGCAACGCCCTAGCGTTTGCTAATGTATCCGCCGCGTGTTGTGCTTCTGCCGTTGTAGCATCTTCAATAATTTCAGGCTCATCTTCTGTTGCATCAAAGCCAAAGTCAAAACCACCTAAAACTGTTTTTGCCTTGTCTTTTGACGCACCTTTTTTATCACCAGCCTTCTTCGCTGCGGCTTTCTTTTTATCACCACCAGCTTTTTTATCTCCGCTTGCTTTTTTATCAGCACCAGCCGTTTTTGTTGCTTCTGCGGTAGCGTCAACACCTGCGGCACGAGCCACCAAATTTGTCTGAGATTCGCTGTGCTTTTTAGTGATTGTTGAAACAACATCGTTTGTTGAAGTGTCCACAATCTTTTTGCCAAGTTGTTCTGCTGTTTGACCAGTTGAAACAGCAATAGCATCAATCAATTTTTGTTTTACTATGGATATTTTTGTACCAGTTGAAGCAATGAATTTATCTCTAACAGTTGGGCTTAAAGTTTCAGCCACTGCTTGTTGCACAATTCTAGTGTTAATCTTGTTTTTTGCAACTATATATTCTGCCGCCACGTCTGTCAAGGATTGACGTCTTTCAACACCATTGGTGTTAAGCACACATTTAGTTGTAATTGTTTCTTGTTTTTCATCTAAAACCGGAGCATTGATTACATCAATAACTTGTGAAAGTTTAACGTTTTGTTCAACAATCAAATTGCGTCTTTCCAATTCAAATTCTTGCTTTTCTTCTGGCTTTAAAACTGTAACATTGGCTTCAATGGTTTGATTGATAACTTCATTAACTGTTTTTGCAAAGAAAGGTTTATCAAGCCTTATCACACTAGGTTGTTTTGAGACAACTTCTTTTAGCTTTTCATCAACTATTTTTTTAAGTGCTGGATACCTTGCAATAAGTTCAATCATTTGAACAGCATAGTTAGATTCAATTTCTTCAATTTTATCTTCATTTTCAAGCATTATTTGATTTGCTTTCATCAAATATTTAAAGCGATTAACAATGCCAAAATATTTTGCAAGTGTTTCTTCGTCCATATTGAACACATCTAACGCCATGCCAGAATATGGTGAAATGTGCCATTTGGAATATACTGCATTTTTATCAATAACGCCAGAAGTTTCATAACTATCCAACACATATTCATTAATATTACTAAATAAACCGCTGTTAGTTTTAAAGTTTGCTTGAAAGTTAACTTTTTCAGCCAAAGTCAACACCGCATGCTCACCCTCATATGTTACAAAGAAAGTTATTTGCCTATCAAGTTTGATTACACTTGAACAAACATCAATATTATCAACAGTGTCAACAATATATTTAGGCATAGCAATCAATTCTTCAACAATTTCAGGGTCAACAACATAGTTGCCGTCAGCATCAAAATCGCCCAACATACAGCCCAAAACAGTGTGACGCATATTGTTAAATTTTAAGTTTTCAATTTCAGCACTGTCAGTTATAAACCCTTGTTCGCAATCATTTCTTATATATTGTGCCATAGCCTTTTCCTCCGTAAACTACTATCTTATATAGATAAGTATAACACACCGTCTGTTAAAATCAAAACAAAACCACAGATTTTGTTTTTACTTAAAAATTAAAATATTATTATTTTAGCCACTATATTCAAACTTAAAAGCGGTTAATTAAAGTTTTACACAAACAGTTAAATTTTGAAGCTAAACAAAAAAGTGGTGCATTATTGCATCACTTTTTTATTGTATTTTGTTTATTCTTCGGCTTGTGCATTTAACTTTGCTTGTTGGTCGGCAAGTGTTAATGCTTCAATCATTTCGTCTAAATCGCCATCCATAAATGCATCAATATTATACAAACTTAAACCAATACGGTGGTCAGTTACACGACCTTGTGGGAAATTGTATGTTCTGATACGTTCACTTCTGTCACCTGTACCAACTTGAGCCTTACGATTTTGTTTGTATTCTGCTTCTTTTTGTTGTTGGTAATAGTCATAGATTTTTGAACGCAAAATAGCAAAAGCCTTTTCCTTGTTTTGTGTTTGGCTGCGTTCGTCTTGACAACTTACAACAATACCTGTTGGGAAGTGTGTGATACGAATTGCACTGCTTGTCTTGTTAACTTTTTGACCGCCAGCACCACTACTGCGGAAAATATCAATACGAATATCTTTTTCATCAATATCAACATCTGCATCTTCCATTTCTGGCAAAATTGCAACTGTTGCAGTAGAAGTATGAACACGACCTTGGCTTTCAGTTTCTGGCACACGTTGAACACGGTGAACACCTGATTCAAACTTGAATTTTGCATAGGCGTTTTTACCTTTGATTTGTGCTTGAACTTCTTTCACCCCACCAAGTTCAGTTTCTTCAATATTCAAGATTTCCATTTTAAAGCGGTGACGATCACAATACATTTGATACATCCTTAAAAGGCTGTGAGCAAACAATGCACTTTCTTCACCACCGGCACCACCACGAATTTCCAAAATAACGTTTTTAGTGTCGTTTTCATCTTTTGGCAAAAGCAAAACTTTAAGACGTTCTACGCTTGCTTCAATTTGGTCTTTAAGTGACAAACTTTCTTCCCTTAACATATCTTTCATTTCCGGGTCAGTTTCCACTTCCAACTGTGCATCAGCTTCTTCAAGTTCTTTTGTCAATTTACAGTTTAAATCATATTCTTCAATCAATGGTTGAAGGTTGGCGTGTTCTTTAACTTTTGCTTGCCAGGTTTTTGTATCTGCAATAACCGCTGGGTCAGAAATTTCTTGTGTTAAAACATCAAATTTTTGTTTTGTAATTTTAAGTTTATCCAGCATCATAAATTGTTTTTCTCCTTTTAAATCTTATTTTTTATATTTGTTAAATTATTTTAAAAAATTGAATTTTAATTAATTTTTTATTTAATTAATGCAAAATAATTAATTTTTTAATTAAATTTTAAATAAAATATTTATTTTTTTATTTTTTAAAAACTTAATTATGTTTTTTTGTTTTTATAAATTTAAAATATTTTATTATAATTTTAATTTGTTTTTAATTTTATTTTTTTATTTATTTTTTAAACACCATAACACGTTCAATGCCATTATAATCTTCAAGCACTTCAAGCAATTCAAAATCATTGAAAAGGCTTTCAATCATAAAGCGTTGGTCTTCGCCGATTTCCATAATAAGCACGCCGTCATTATTTAGATATTTACGCAAGTTATCATGAATAATATTGTAATAATCTAAACCTAAAGCACCACCATCAAGTGCAAGCCTTGGGTCGCACTTTTTAACTTCTTCATCAAGGTCATCAATATCATCTGTTGCAATGTAAGGTGGGTTTGAAACAATAACATCAAATTTACCTTCCACTTCTTCAAACATATCAGACAATAAAAACTTAACATCAACCTTATGCTTTTCAGCATTTGCTTCAGCAACATTTAACGCACGTTGTGAAATATCGGTTGCAAGCATATCAATGTCACAATTCTTTTTAATACTGATAGCCAAACAGCCACTGCCGGTGCACAAATCAAGTGCAGTTTTATAGTTATTGTTGCGGATATATTTTAACACTGTTTCAACCAACAATTCACTATCTTGCCTTGGTGCTAAAACTGAATTGTTAATCTTAAAATCAAGCCCATAAAAACATGTATGTTTAAAAATTTTGTTAACTGGAATATGTTGTTTACGCATTTCAGCATACTTTAAAATCTTTTGCACAGTATCATCATCAACATCATCAATCAATGGTAAAACTGTTATAGGTTGGTCAAGCACTTCGGATATGATAAAGTCTGCATCAACAGCATCAATATCCATTGATTCAAATTCTGATTTTAAATTTTTACGCAAATCAAATAATTTCACTTGCTCCTCACTTTGGGCTAACCATACTTATTTTAGCCTACTTTCAAAAAGCGTTGCTCACTTTTTGTTTTTAGTATCCTTTGTTGCCTAATAAATTCCAACAAAAAAACGTGCCCCTATTTAGCCTATGCAAAAAAGGAACACGTTAGCGTTGCTATTTTAAATTGTGTTTTTTATTGAATTTATCAACACGACCTTCTGTATCCACAAGTTTTTGTTGACCTGTGAAGAAAGGATGGCATTTATCACAAACTTCAAGTTTGATTACATCGCCTGCTTTAACGCCTGGTTTTGAACTTTTACCTTTAAATTCTGCACCACAAGCACATACAAATGTAACTTCTTCATATTTTGGTTGAATATCTTTTTGCATTTCAAACTCCTTTTCAAGTTTAACTTAACCGCTTTTGGGTTAGTTTTGCCAACAAACTATGCTTTAAACATAATTTGGCTTAAACATACTAGCAGTTAGATTATACATTGAAAATAAGATTTTGTCAACGGTTTTTTTAATAACTCTTTTGATTTTGTTATTAATTAAAAGCAAATATCTGTTAGTCATATATTGATTTTCACATAAAACCAAATTTAAAATTTTAGTTGACGCTTGCTAATAGTCCGCTTCCCTAGCCATAAACCACTATACTACATAATTATTAATTTAATATGATTATCCACAACAAAACATATGTTTATTCTGTTTATTTTGACTTAACAAAACTGATAAAGGAATTATATTAGATTAGCGTTTATCTTTGTTTTGAGCTATCAAACGTTTTGCAACTTGGCAAATATCACCAGCACCAACAAATGATATGGCTGAAAATCTGCCTAAATACTGGCTAAATTTTTTACCAGTAGACATATATTTACAATTAGGGTTATTCACTTTAACAAGTTGATAAAGTGTTTTGGCGTCTACCCCAGCAGATTTTTGTTCTCTTGCTGGATATTCTTTAAAAATACACACATTTTTTTGTGCAGCCAACACTTCCACAAACTGCCCTAAAAACATTTTTGTGCGGGAATATGTGTGCGGTTGAAAAACAATAAGTGCGTTAGAATATTCTTCATTAAAAGCAGATAAAAACGCCTTAATTTCAGTTGGGTGATGTGCATAATCAATATAGATTTTTGTGTTTTTAACCTGCCCCAACAATTCATATCTTCTTGGCACACCTGCAAAGTTTTTAGCAACTTTTAAAGCAAATGATTTATCCACACCCAAAGCACAACAAACTGCCACTGCCAACGTAATATTATTTTGATTATATTGCCCTTTTAATCGGCTTTCAAAGTTGGCTGATTGCACCATATTAATGTTTTTTACACGCTTTAAAAATGAAGTTGATTCACAATCAAAAGCAAACCTTAAATCCCCACGTTTTGTAAAAGTTAAAAAAGCCATTTGCAAGTTTTTAAAACTGCCATAACTATCCAAATGTTCTGGTTCTACATTTGTTATAACTGTTATGTGTGGATAAATTTTTAAAAAACTTTTATTGTATTCGCACGCTTCAACCACCACATAATCGTCACCAAGTTCAAACCTAGGTTCAGTTATATCTGCACCAATATGACAAGACACCTTTTTGCCGGCAGTATGCAAAATTTCATAAATCAAAGCACTTGTGGTGCTTTTGCCATGAGTTCCTGCCACAGCAATAACAGTTTTAAACTGTTTAAGCATTTGCCCCAACACATATGCTCTATCTAAAATAGGAATTTTTGCCTTGTTTAACGCCACAACAAACGCATTGTCGTCTTTAACTGCTGCAGTGCGGACGCAAAAATCAACATTTAAAAAGTTAGCATTGAATTTTTTGCTAAAAATCAACCCCAACTGTACCAAATCTTTAACCGTTTGATTTTCAGTTTGGTCATAACCATAAACTTTATAGCCTTGCTTTAAATATACCTTTGCAATCTGCCCAACACTTACCCCACCAACACCCAGCAACAAAACGGCATTATGTTTTGCTAAAATCAGATTATCTTTTTTTGTTTTTACTCTCATATTGGTATATATGAAAACAAAAATTTTCTTGGCAAAGGGGGATAAATATTTTTTTAATTTATTTTAATTTTGTTTGATTTTTTTAGTTGTTATGGTAAAATATTAATGACGGAAATGTTTGTTTTAAACATAAACTCAAACATTAAAGTTAATCTAAAAAGGGGAAGGTGAACTGCTTGAAAATTACAGACATTAGAATTCGTATGGTTAGCAAAGATGATAGCAAGTTGAAGGCCGTTGCCTCATTTACAATCGATGACGCATTTGTTGTGCACGATGTAAAAATTATTGAAGGCTCAAATGGTTATTTCATCGCTATGCCATCAAAGCAAGCGCCAAGCGGTGAATATAGGGATATTGTACACCCTGCAAACACTGAAGCACGTGAGCAAATCGTTTCTGCTGTGTTGGCTGCTTATGAAAAAGAAAAAGCAAACCAATAGAATAAACGGATAAAAGCCACGGCTTAAATTGAGTTTATTTTAAACAGAAAAAAAGACAGGTTATTAGCCTGTCCTTTTTTATTTTTTAATCGTTTAACTTAATTTAAACCTTCAAATTAGGCAATGTTTAAGAATTGTAAAACAATACCATTGTTTGACAATTCAGTCCAAACAGAGTTGAAGTCATATGTTGTTTGTTTTCTGATTGTTTGAGTACGTGCATCGAAGAAACCTGTTTTAGCAGTCATAACAATTTCACCTTTGTAAGTTGAAATCTTTTTGAAGTCATCAGCACTTACAATCGCAAAGAAACTGCTGTTTGCTGTGTTTTCATATGTCAACCATTGAATTAATTTAACAAATACAGCATTATTGTAGAAAATTGCTGTTTGATATGATTTGCCATATCTTGTTGCTGATGCTCGGTTGATAATAACTGATTGTAAACTACCTGCTGATTTATCATAGTCCAAAATATCAAAACTTCTGTCGCTGTTACCAGTTGTGTAGTAATTCAATTCGTCTTTGACTGATGAATCACTGTTACGGAAGTCTTGCCAGCACTCGCTGTAATATTTACCAAAACCGTTAAATGAAGAATCAATAACTGCGTTTTTGAAACTTGCACCATTTGGGAAAATCAAAACAATCAATGAAGATACAGTGTTGTTTGTTGCACCATAGATTTCGCTACTTGCTTGAACGTTTGATACTGCACCATTACGTAAATCTACAACCACACCGGCAACATATCTGTCACCTTTAATAAGGTTTTGTTTGAAATCGCTATCGTTATAATTATAGTAACCAACAACAACTTGGTCCATTTTTGCTGCTGAATTGTTCATAACAACAACAGCACCTGCAACAGTGTTACCTTCTATTGTTGAAGTTACAACACATTGACTTATAACTGAATTGATTTCAGAGTTGTAAATAGCCATACCAGCAACATAGTGATGTTTACCAGCATTGTAGTTACCTACTCTATCAAGCAAACATTTAGATGATGCAAGTTTACCTTTGTTATTGCATACCAAACCAGCAACATAAAGTTTGTCTGAAGTGTTATCTGAAGTTGAGATACCATCACCAGTTATGGTTACGTTTGTGATGTTACCATTGTTTTCACCAGCAACACCAGAAATTGTTGTATTATCTCCAGATTTTTGAACATCAACTGCCAAAACCAACTTAATATTCATAATTTCGCCATTGTTAATACAAACAACGCCAGCAATATTTGTGTTCAAAGTTGTATTTTTATGAGTGATGTTGATTGTTGCATTTGTATCAATCACATAACCACTGTTTGTGTTTGCAACACCAGCAACTAAAAGGTCGCCTCTAAGTGTTGCAACAACATTTGAATTGATGATACGAGATTCTGAATTGATTGTGTTAACCAAACCAGCAACACTGCTTACAACTGCGTTATCGCCGATAACCATATTTTTAACTTCACATGCTTTAACTATTGTAGAGTTATCAATGCGGTTAGCAACTGCTGCAATACGGCTTGTTTTGTTTGTGATTGGAGTTGTAAATTCAATAGTGATTGATTCAATACTGCTTGAAGATGTGTTATCACTTGAATTTACAAGGTTGGCAACAACTGCTGCTTCTGATGCGTTTGCAGAGAAGATTGGGTTTTCAAACACAATGTTTTTGATTGTGCTATTGTCAACTGTACCAAACATTGACAAACTGTCGTTGCTTACATTTTTAAGGTTAAGATTTATAATTTTGTGACCATTACCATCAATAGTTGAGTTGATAACGTCAATTTGTTGCCAGTCAACTTCTGACATATCAATATCGTCAAGCAATGTGTATTTTTTGTTTTTGATTGCTCCGTCTGTTGTACGGCAGTTGTTGATGAAGTCCATAAATTCGTTAACTGTTTTGATATATTCTTTTTCAGTGTCAGCACGGAAATATTCGTTGCTTACAACTGATGGATTTAAGTTAGAATTAATCAAAACTGGCAAATTACCAGCGGTCATTTTCCAGATATATGCGTCCCAAGTTGTTGTTGAACCTTCAACTGCATAGAAGACATAACTATTGTCTGTGCTGTGTTCAAGCAACATATCATCAACTGTTGCATAACCTTTGACACCATAAATACCTTTTGTTTCATTGATTAATGTTTTGATGTAATCAGGTTTAACAACAACGCTTTCCACTGAACCATTAACAGAATAGTTACCAATAAACACTTTCAAATAGTTAGCGTCTGTCATATCACCAGTTGTTGCAACTGTGTGGACAAAACCAGCAAAACCAGCGTTTTGGCTAGACACAACTGCATATGATTGTTGAATTGAACCATAAGATTTTGAAACTGTCATTTCAGCAACAAGGCCAGCAACTTTGCTTGCTTCGTTTGCTGTTGTGATTGTACCAGTTGCCAAACTTGCACTGATTAAACCTTGGTTAAGTTTACCAACCAAACCTGCCATAACTGCAGGGACTGTTGTTTCACCGTCACCAGCACTGATAACAATATCGTTAACTGCTGATGTGGAGATTTCTGTTGCATTACCGATTGCTGTACCAATCAAACCAGCGGTAACACCGTTAGATTGAGTGTTGATAATGCTTGAAGATTTAACTTGAACATTTTTAACTGTTGCATTATTTGCTTGACCTGCAAGGATACCTGCATTTGCATAAGCACCAGAGATGTTAAAGCCAGAAAGTTTTAAATTTTTGATTGTTGCATTGTTTAATGTATGGAACAAACCTGCATTTTCTGTTTCAAATGTGTAGTTTGATCCAATAATTGTGTGGTCAGCACCGTCTAATGTGCCTGAAAAACCAACCCAAGATTCAGTTGTAGCATCAAAGCCAATAGGAGCAAAAGTGTTTAAGAGTGTAATATCTTCTGTTAAAACATAATTTGCGTCCAAAGCATATGTGTTACCGATTTTACCAAAATCTTGTTCATCTGCAATGAAGTATGGGTTTGTTGCACTACCGTCACCAATGTGAACTGTGAATTTGAATTCAGCAAACTTTTTGTTTGAAGTTTTGATAACAACTTCGTAGTTACCACCCATATTTGCAACATAGTATCCTTTGTCAGTATCAAATTTGATAGCGTTAACAACGCTTTCTTCTGCTGCATTATAATTATAAGTTGTTTTGTTTGAAGGTTTCTTAACATTTTTGCCTAAATCAGCAACAGTTATAATATCGCCAACATTACAATATACTTCTGTTGTTTGGAAGTTGATAACTTCATCATTACGCAAAAAGTAGTAAGTTACTAAACCAAAACTTACAACTGTTACGATTGAAATTAAAAACACTAAAAACTTTTTCATATTCCCACCTTGAAATAAATTTTCGGTGATATTATACCGCAAAACGACATTTTGTCAATACCCACTTTCAATTTTTTTTATTTTATCCACTTTAAACAACAAAAAAACCTAAAAAACAACGTTTTTTTATTGATTTTATTAAATTTTTGTAATTTTTATGCGTTAAACGGCCTTAAAAAGATAATTTTTATTGCTTTTTAAAACCAGATTTGCACAAAAAATCAACATTTCAACCTACAAATTTGTTGTTATACCAAACAAAAAAGGCTTTTTCAAGCCTTTAAATTGTTTTATTAAATGTTTAGCAATCACATTATTCTTATTATTCTTGTTTTGCTTTTTCAGTTTTTGATTTTTTTGCTTTTGCTTCAACCTTAGTTTCTGCTTTTAACAAATCACGTATTTCTTTAAGCAAATCTTCTTGTGTTGGATTGTTTCTTCTTTCTTCTGCTTCTTTTTCGGCCTTTTCTTTATCAGCCACAGCCTTTGCTTCTGCCAAATCTTTTGCTTTTTGTTCTTCGTATTCCTTCAACACTTCTTTAAATGGACGATTTTCTTGTTTTGCTTTAAGTTTAAGTGCTTTGCGTTCTGCTCGAACTTCTTTTTTTGATTGTTGAACAATCACATCTTCCATTTCTTTCAGTTTTTTACGTGAAGCATTAACAACTTTAACCATAACAAACACACTCATTGCAATGATAAAGAAGTCAATAACTGTTTGTAAGAAATTGCCATAAGCCCAACTTAATGTAACAACTTTAACGCCGTCAACCACTTCCCATCTCAAAGGTATGCTAAGGTCTGCCAAACTTGCCGCACCAGTTGCCCATGTGATAAGTGGCATAATTATATCATTAACCATACTTGACACAATTTTATTAAATGCCGTCGCTATGATTAAGCCCACTGCCATATCAAAGACATTGCCTTTTGATATAAATTCTTTAAACTCTTTAAAAAACTTTTTCATAAATTTTCCCTTTGTGTTGTTATTTTGTGTTATTTTGTATAATTTTTTGTAATTCGTCTATATTTTAACAAACTAAAATTTCTTTGTAAAACAAAACGCCCATGTGCTTGTAAAATTTTTAATAATTTAGTATCATAGAGTTATGAAAATTGTTGGCAATGTGGAAAACACTGTATTTAGGAACGCTGAAAACGGATATTCCGTTATCAATCTTTCATACGATAAAAAGCGTTTAACAGTTGTTGGCACTTTGCCAGAAGTTTATGAAGGTCAAACTCTGGAACTTGAAGGCAATTTTGTTGTCAACAAAAAATTTGGTGAACAATTCCAAGTAACTGAAGGTAAAGTTGTTGAACCAACCACTCTGCCAGCCATTGAAAAATATTTAGCAAGTGGGCTTATCTATGGCGTGGGCCCAGTCACAGCGAAAAAGATTGTTGAACAATTTGGTGAAGACACGTTAACGGTTATGGAATTTAACCCAGTGCAACTCAGCAAAGTTAAAGGTATTTCACGCCAAAAGGCCATTGAAATTTCAAACGCTTATAATGAAATGAAGGACATGCAAAACGTTATTATGTTTTTGCAAACCAACCAAATAACCACCAATATGGCAATAAAAATTTATAATATTTATAAAGACAAAACCATAGAAGTGGTTAAATCAAACCCATACCAACTTGTTGAAGATGTTGACGGCATAGGTTTTACCACCGCAGATAAAATTGCTATCAAACTTGGCATTGATTTATATGGTGAAAACCGCATAAAAGCAGGGCTTGTTTACACTTTAAAAACTGCCAGCGAGCGTGAAGGTCACACATATTTACCAAAAGCAAACCTTGTGCAGAACTGCATTGAAATTTTAGGTTTTTCTGACGCCGAAACCGGTTTGATAGAAAAGTGTATTGATTACTTACAAATTGAAGGTATGGTTAAAAATTTCACCTATCACAGTGAAGATGTAACCGTACTTACCAAATATTATTATCAAGAAAAATATATTGCTCGCAAATTGTGCAAACTTTCCATGAATCAGTTTGACGAGAAGTTTAACTTTTTAGACAATATCAACCTTTATCAACGCATACACAAAATTCAACTTAATGGTGAGCAAACCGATGCCGTGCTTTCAAGCCTTAATAAAGGTGTTAGCATAATCACTGGTGGTCCAGGTACGGGTAAAACCACAATCGTTCGTTGCATTTTAGAAATGTTTAAACAACAAGGCAACAAAGTTTTGTTATGTGCCCCAACAGGCAGAGCATCAAAAAGGCTGACCGAAACCAGCGGTATGGAAGCAAAAACCATACACCGTGCCCTTGAAATGAACCCAACAGATGGCGAAGGCATTTTCCACCGCAATGAAAACAACCCACTTGACGCCGACATTGTGATTATTGACGAAGTAAGCATGGTTGATGTTACACTTCTTTACCATTTAGCAAAGGCACTAAAATCAACCGCACGCCTTATTTTGGTTGGCGATAAAGATCAACTTCCAAGTGTAGGTGCAGGCAATGTTTTACGTGATTTAATTGAAAGTCACAAAATTCACACCACTCAACTTGTTAATATTTACCGCCAAGGCAATGATAGTTTAATTATCACAAATGCTCACTTAATCAATGCTGGCAAAATGCCAATCATTGACAATTCAAGCCGAGATTTCTTTTATGAGTCTGGCAACGATTTAATGAAAAACAGCGAAACCATTGTTGACCTTGTCACAACACGCTTGCCAAATTATTTTGGATATAGACCAGAAAAAATACAAGTGCTTGCCCCTATGAAGGCCGGTCCATGCGGAGTTGACAATTTAAACAAACGTTTGCAACTCACAATCAATCCACACTTTTCTGGCGTCGAATTAGCAACAGATTTTACAAAATTTCATGTTAACGATAAAGTTATGCAAATTCAAAACAATTATGAAATGGAATATGTAAAATATGAAGAAAATGGCAAAATACAAACCGGCACGGGCGTGTTTAATGGCGACATCGGTTATATAACACGCATTGAAGCAGAAACACACGAAATTACAATCCGTTTTGATGACGGAAAAATTTGCAGATACGCCCAAACCGACCTTTATCAAATTACCCTTGCCTATGCAATAACAATTCACAAAAGCCAAGGTAGTGAATTTGATTGTGTGGTTATTCCTCTTGTACCAGGTGCTCCAATTATCATAACCCGCAACTTGCTTTACACTGCAATCACTCGTGCCAAAAAGACGGTTGTGCTTGTGGGTAGTAAACAAATTCTTGCCCGTATGATACACAATAATTACACAGCCAAACGCTTTACTTTGCTTAAAGATTTTGTTATTGAAGAATTTAAAGATATGTAAAATATATAAAAATATTCAATCAAAACAAAAAACACACAAACAAATGTGTGTTTTTTTAAATTTTCAATTATTAATGAAAATTTTTAAACGCTATGTAAAATTATTTAGCCTCAACTGTAACCGGTTTTTTAAGTTTGATAACTGCAACCAAGTTAACAATAAATGCAACAAGGTGAACAACTGTTGCACCAATAAGTGCAATGTATGAAGAACCAAACATCATTAAGTTTGCTATGCCTTCTTCTTGGTTTTCCACTGACATAAATGCGTTAATTGCTTTGAAAGCATTAATTGAAACAATAATGCAAGCAACAAGAACTATTGCTTGGAAAACGATTGTTGCAATATACAAGCCTTTCTTTTTAGCAACTTTTTCATCATCTTTGTTGCCTAATTTGCAGATGCTGATAATTGCTAAAATTGTGAATACAAGGCCAAATATAGCAACCATGCCATGAGCCAATACAAAGAAGATAGTTTTTCCGTCCATTGTGGCAGAGCCAGAACCAGACATTGAATCTTGTATAAGCAACATTATAGGCAACAACAAATTGACAAATGCCACAAAGCAAGTTGCAAGGCTTAAAGAC
Organism: uncultured Clostridia bacterium; assembly: GCA_934777435.1. GTDB lineage: Bacteria > Bacillota > Clostridia > Christensenellales > UBA1242 > Onthoplasma. The sequence goes on along the minus strand of CAKVNK010000002.1, from coordinate 146,275 downwards.
ATGCCCGCAGTTAAATTTTGTTTTTTCATAAACACTCCTTTTCATAGCCTAAACTATGATTAAATTATGCAACATTTTTTTAGACTTGTCAAATAATATGTCAGTTATTTGGCGAATATCCACTATATATAGCGTTTTAGGTAGCATTTCAACCAATCTTTTGCTTTATTTATAAAATTTTTACACTCCCAACAACACTTATTTAAACCACAAAATAAAAAAAAGTGATAACAATAAGGTTGATTAAATTTCCATATGTCACCGCTTTTAAATGCCGTTACTATAAATCTTTTTCTATTTTAGTATGAGCCAAAGTTAGCACAAAAACCTTGTCCGCCCCTGCTTGCTTTAACACTTTGCTAATTTCATTGCTTGTTGCACCAGTTGTAAACACATCATCAACCAGCAACACTGTTAACCCATGAAGTAAAGGAATAAATTCCTTTTTAACAGCAAACGCATCAACTATGTTTGCTTGCCTATCAGCAAAATTTAAACTTGCTTGATTTTGATTGTCTTTAACTTTTTTTACAATCTCAGCACAAGGATAGCCAAATTTATTTGCAATAAAGCGTGCCAACAATTCCGCCTGATTATATCCACGCTGTTTTTGTTTTTTCTTTTGCATAGGAACAAAAGTAACAATGTCAGGTTTTATCTCATAACCTGCCAAAGTTTCACACATATATTCAGCCAAAGGCTCATAAAGTGGCTTGTTACCTTCAAATTTAAAATCATGCACTGCCTTAACAACCTTGCCAGAATAGTCAAAACTGCTTACTGCTTGATCAAATTCATAATTCTTTGTTTTACACTCAAAACAAACACCAATTTCTTCTTTACCCATAGGGTTACCACATTTAGGGCATGGATTTAAATTGTATGGCAAATGTTCAACACAATCTTCACAAGTGTCTTTGTCTGCGTTTTCATTTAGTTCTTCGCCACAAAAAATACACTTGATATGCCTTGGATACACAATATCAAGCAACCAATCTTTGAAATTTTTTATTTTATGTACCACAAATTTTCTCTTTTGTTATTTTAAGTTTACAAACAAAAATAAAAAAGAGCAACCTTTTGGTCACTCTTTTTCTTTTGGCATAAAAGATTATTTAAGTTCAACAACTGCACCAGCGTCTGTCAAAGCCTTTTCAAGAGCTTTAGCATCAGCGGTAGGTACATTTTCTTTAACTGTTGCAGGTGCACTTTCAACCATTGCTTTAGCTTCCATCAAGCCAAGGCCTGTTGCTTCACGAACTGCTTTAATAACAGCAATTTTGTTTGCGCCAACTTCTTTAAGCACAACGTTGAATTCTGTTTTTTCTTCTGCTGCAGGGGCAGCTTCACCAGCTGCAGCTGGGCCAGCAACAACTGCTGCAGCTGCGCTAACACCAAATTCTTCTTCAATGGCTTTAACTAATTCGTTAAGTTCAACGACTGTCATAGCCTTAATTTCTTCAATGAATTTTTGTTTATCCATAATTTTCTCCTTTTTTTATTGCGTGCTGTGATGTTTGACAAATCAAACTAACAAAACTTTGGCTAAGCACAAAACCAAAATTTTTGGCTAAATGTGAATTTTCACAAAGCGATTTTTAAAATAACTTAACTGTTTGGCCAACATTAACCAACAAGTCAATATTATTCTTTTTCTGCGACCGCTTTTAATGCACGTGCCAAGCCAGACACTGGTGCATTGAGGACATATACCAACTGAGCAAGAAGTTGTTCTCTGCTTGGGATAGAAGCCAAAACTTTAACACCATTTTCGTCAAGAACTTTACCATCACAGTAACCAGCCTTGATTGAAAGTGTTGTGTAGTCCTTAATTGCATTTTTAATCATGCGAGGGGCTGCAGTTTCATCGTCCATACCAAAAGCAAAAGCAGTTGTGCCGTTAAGTGCTTCGTCAAAGCCATTGATACCAAGTTGTTCACATGCTTTCTTAAAGAGAGTATTTTTGATAACTTTGTAAGTTACGTTATTTTCTCTTAAAGATTTACGCAAAGCGGTGTCGTTGCTAACGCTGATACCACGGTAATCAACCAAAACAATAGACTTGCTTGCACTGATAAGGCTTTTAATTTCCTCTACCGCATTCTTTTTTGCTTCAAGATTTGCTGACACTTTATCCTCCTTTATGCCTTTTGAAGTTAACAAATGTGATTAAAGATAAACTAAAACCACACTTGTTCACAAAAACAAATAGATAAACTAAATGTTTTTAATTTAAAAAATTCCTTTTGCCAAGACAAAAGGAATCAATAATAATCGACATTTCTTTTCTCTCCTACACAAGCAGTTCAAATTAATAACTTTATGCTAAAAGCACTTGTGGTCTTTGGCGTGAAATTTATTAAACTGGGCTTATTATACACCCACAAAACAGAATTGTCAACCAGTTTTGTTAAAGAAATTTAAAAAAGTCCGCCACCCAGCAGACTTTTATTTTTTATTTAATAAATTTGATATTGATAATATTTATTTTTTCAAACCTGGTTCGTAAGTCATATTCCCACAGCAATAGCCACCATAACGTCTAAAAGCTGTATAATCACTATCAGCACAATCTATCCAAGTTTTATTGAAATATTCAATATCATAAACTTGTGGTTCACCTACAACTTTATTTGCTGCAGTAGAGCCTAAATTATATAAAACATTGTTAACAGCATAAATATATTCACCATCCATCAATGTAACATAATGTGCCTGTGTTGGTGTAAATCCAATTATTGATATTTCATTTTCACCAGAATTACCAGCAACCGCTGAAACATACAACACTTCGCCAACCTTTTTTAATGGTTTGTATCTATTCCTTTCGCCCGTTTTTTCAGCGTAATAAAACACATCTGACGATACATCTTGTGTTGTTATTGTTGACATATGTACTGTAACTTTCTTTTGCTTTGAAATTGCATCATTTAAAAAATTTGCATAAATATATTGTTGAGCATAAGTGCCTTTATAATCCGCCATTTCCTCTTTTGATAAATCATAACTTATCAAATAATTGTCATAATATTTGGCTTTAATGGAATTGATATTTTGATCGGTTGACACTCTTGTAACCATATACAATCTGTTAGGTTGATCTGCACGCACATAACTGAATGTCTGGCAAGAAATTTCACCATTTTTTATTCCTTCCACATCATAGCCCTGCTTTTCCAAAAAGCCATATGGGTGTTGATTTAATAGATATTGATATTTATCGATTGGATCATTGTTCGGCTTTACATTTTCTTTTGCCAATTTTACTATGGACTGATAATATGGGTCCTCAACAATAGAGTGCAACAAAACTGAATAGCCCGCCTCTGTTTGTTTGCCGTGATCCTCGGTTTTATGGTTACCACCACATTCACTACACACTGTTGATACGCCTGGCCCTGGAGTTGGTTCTGGCATTTTAGGGTTACATGCTGACAATGATAAAGCTGTAAGTAAAGCAATAGTAAGTGTTCCAACACGCTTGAACACTTTAGTGTTATACATTTTATTTGCAATTCGAGTTATCGCTCTTTGGATTAAATTAGGTTTTTTGTCTTCCATAATTGCTCCTTTGATTAAAAAAAATCTTTACTTTCTAAAAGGTTAACACAAAAATTTTAATTTGTCAATAGAAAAATTTTTAACATAACAAGAATAAATTTTTAGCAACAATGATTATTCAATTTAGATAAATTAAAAACCAACAAAAACAAAAAACTCACCCGAAAGTGAGTTTTTATGTCTATTTGAATTCATATGAACTAATAGAAATTTTACCAACTTTTTGTGAACCGTTACTCCTGCCAAGATAAATCGTTGACAAAGTGTTACCAGTTGAATTACTTAAAGTTACCATAACGCGTTCAACAAAGTATGTTTTTCTACCATTATTAACAACAGTTGAATCTTCTTTTGGAACTATAGAGTAATTATTATTGTCAAATTTCCAAAAACGTTTAGCCAGGTCGGAAGCCCCAATAATTCTATCATTTCCATCACCATCCTTCCCAGTGTTGTCCGCAAATAAATACTTATATCTTGTATACAAACCATATTTTGCATTAGACAAATACATATTGTAGTTATAATCAACCACACCTTCATCGCCCATTACAAATGAAATTTGATACAACAAGCCTGTAAAACCATTGTCATTACTTAATGTATAAGATTGAGATAGTGAACACAAATGTTTGTTGTTTTCGTCAATCTTTAAAATCTTAAACACATCACCAATTTTCACATCTTTTGCAAGATACTTATCTTTATAGGCTTCATAGTTATCTTGAAGGGATTTATATGTGATAGTAGTAGGTTCTTTTACTAAAATTACCTTTGATTGTAATTCTGTATTAGAAAGGTTTTTATTTGTAGATTTTAAATACAAAGCAGACCTACGCTTGCCATAAAGATTTGAAACCAACACAAATTGTTCACCATTAAATATATACCAGCTGTTATAAGTACTCCAATTATCATTAATATCCTTAAGAGTGTAAGATTTTTCTGTTGCTGGAATTACTGGAATTTTTTTGTTTTCATCCTCAATAACAGATTGTTCGACTGCTGTATACAATTTTTTATTATCACTGTCATATACATAGCCACCTTGCCACAAGTAATAGTTAACATCACAGGCTATACTTGCCGATCCATTATAGTTATCACCCGCGATTGTGAACATCGCAGTCTCGTTTTTAATTTTTGGCAAGACATTATTAACCATTCGATGATATGGGTTTTTAAATGAGTATGGTTTAACTTGAAGTTGAATTATTTTTGGAATTTGTGTTTCATTTTCAAATGCCCCATCATTAGAAGCATCACTTCTTAAATTTGTGCTTTGTGGTAATGTAGATGAATATTCTTCAAGAGTTGTTGAATTGATTACATAAACCGCCTTTTTTTCTGTTGTCGTTCTTGTGTAAATATTTGTTTTATCATATTCGACACCATCAAGCACAACAAAAGGATTATATGTGCCAGATTCTAATTTATAGTAGGTTTGACCAACTATTAAATCACCTTCATATTCTGAGTAATTTGCCAACATATAATTTGCTGTAACATAATCAATACCTTCCACCCAATTTGATTGAATAGTATTATTGCTCAAAAGGCTATAATTAGCATATCCTTTCAGATCTGAAATATCTTTACCTTTATAAGTGTAATAAACACCTTTAATAAAATTGTAACCTGCTTGTCCAATTTTATCGGAAGCGTTTGGATCATATATAAATTGTTTATCTTTAATTGTTATGACTGGATTTTCAATATTTTTAGCAGATCCCCAAATTTCTTTGCCTTCCAATGTATATGAACCATTTTTGTATTGTAGCTGGTTGCCATATGTTTTTTCATAAGTATATACATCGTTATCATAATCATATTTTCCATACACATATATTAATCCATTGTCGTACACTAATGGTTCTTTTGCGTTAGGATTTAAACCATAGAATAATGATGCGTTACTTCTGTTATAAACAATTTTACCAGAAAGTGCACATTTCCAATAGTACCCATCTTTATATAAATAGTTCAAGAAATATGCCTTATTGTTCAAGTATCCATAACTACCATTCCAGTTAATATCGCCTTCAGGTTTTACGCACTGATTAATGCTTTCAGCTTTAACAATAACTTCAAGTGCAGTTGATTCATTATTAATAGCAATATCAGCACCCGTTGAATCTTTACCTGTAACTTCACAATACAACTTATCATAATAATCAACCGGTCTAATTGTTGAATATTTCACATAGTATTTGCTTAACTCTGTATCTTCATAGGTGTAACCAGAACTACTAATGTTTACAATGTTTCCATCTTCATCAATATCGTATCTCATTTCACGAGAATTAAGAGATGCCAAGAAACCTCTATTTTGGTTTGTTGCCAACATATAGTTAATAGAAGATTGACGAATTTGCATTAATTGATTTGAATACATTTCCACCATTGCAAAGTTCACAACTCCCACTGCCGCACCAGCAATACCAGCAACGACAAGGTACCATTGACAACCTGGAATAATGATTGCTGCGATAACAAGAGCAACACCAAACCATCCAAGGATTGTTGACCAAGTCTTTTGACCTTCTATATATTCTTCACCCATATCCACAGATGTTTGGGCTATTCCATTAACTTCAAATATCGAACCAGTTAAAGGTCTGCTATCACTATTATAAATCGTTCTAAAGCCAAAAGCATAGGTCTCTCCATTGTATTCCAAAGGATAATAATATCTTGCATACTTGTTGTTGTCATAAATAGATTTACCTACAGATTGATCAAATGATTCAAGCTTTGTGAATTTCTTGTAAGGATCATCCAAATTCATAACTGTTTCATCTGGGAAGTTTGCCTTATCTCCTTTTGATGTCAATGTTTCAACGGTCATATTATTACCTGCTTCATCTAACAATACAACTGCGATACCAATTTTTGTGTAAAGTTTTGGAACACCTGGTTCCTCTTCATACAATGTGTAAGTGATATTATTTTTATTATCTACGCCAACACTCATAATATTACCAGCATCATAAATAACTGTAACACTATCCCAACCAGCGGTTTGTAATGTTCCGTTTTCATCAATTTGCCCGTTTGCTGACGCTGGAATACAGCGTTGAATTGCACGGAACGCAGTGTAATCTTTATGCCAACCAGAAGTTCCATTAATAGGACTATCAGCTGGCACAATTAACGAAGATGAAATGTTAAATGTATCCAAGTTTATATAATATGCCTGGGCATAAAGATCAATTTGACTGTTTGATATAGTTGAGTTAAATAATGCTTCACCGTCTGCATAATTTTGGTTTTCAATAGTGTTAACCGTAAACTCAAAGGTGTGTGCACCGTGCACTGTTACAGTTGAGCCACCTGCTCTTGCACCGACTTTAAGCATACCAACAAGTCCACCAAAGTTTTGAACATGATTTCCATTAACTGCCAAGTTTTGAGTAAAACCGCCGTCCGCTTTTTTTGTAACAACACTTGAATTGTACATATTGCCCTCAAGTCTACCAATCAAGCCACCAACAAAGTAAGAGCCGTCACTATGAATTACAATATTTAAAGAACCAGTTTTGCTTACGCCACCAACTGTTAAACCTTTGCCTGGATCTTGACTACTATTATTGCCTATTGTGCCAATAAATTTACCGAACACACCACCTACATACATACCAACACCATTTGTTTGAATGTTGATTTGGTAAGCAGGTGCATAATGATAAGATAAGCCTGTTTGTGTTTTATCTTCTGAATAGCCGATTGCTCCACCAATATTGTAAGCACCACTTATATTCGACTCTGCTTGCAAAACTGGTAAAACCATTTTATGTTCTACACTATTATTTCCTGTTGTTTCTTGAACAGAGGCCCAAATTATGTATGAACCATAATATGTGCCCACATTAATACCAAGGCTCGCATCAATAGATGTTGTGATATGGTTGGTTTCTATGGTGAATGCTAGATTCTCATTTTTAAGAACAGTATTTGAATCAGTTGAACCAATCAAACCACCAAAACCTGTTGCAAGACCATTAAATTTGGTTTTCCTTTCAGTTTTTCCGTTGTAAATTATGCTGTTCTTTGCTTTATCATCAAGTGCCAAACTGCTTGAATTACTTGTTAACATAAAGTTACTGATTGTAGAAATTACATTGCTACCCTTGTTTACACCTTGAATAGCAGCAGCGTCAACATTCCCATTTTCGTCTTTAACCGTTCTAGGTGTTACACCTTCTTCTGTACTTGTTATATTTGCAAGCACTATATTGTTTGCAACCCTTGTGCCTGTTGCTGTACCTGAACTATCAACAGTTGAACCAATTAAACCACCAACACTTGTAGGAATAAAGTAGTAAGAATTACCTTCATCGGATACTGCACTAATTAGAACATAGTCATGAACCATTATACCTTTAATTGTTGGATAATACTTTGTAGTGTTGCCTGCGTCATCAGTTGTTATGGTTGCTGCAACCATATTGTTTTCAACAACTGTGTTGTTCTTTGCAAAGCCAACCGCACCACCAACATTTGTGTTACCATAAACATTTGCCTTAACTTTATAGCCTGCTATTGATCCAGCACTATCTAAACAACCTACAACACCACCAACATTATATGCCCCCATCACGTTGCCGTAAACTATAGCATTTGAATCCATCACATAATAAGTTTTGTTAATATCAAACGTGTCGAGATTATTATATTTTAAACTGCCATCCTGATTATAAACAGGTTTATCATCTTGCATAGTTAGTGTATTAACTGCTCTGTAACTACCATCTAAATTTTCGTAATAAACAACATTTTCAGATGGGGTTGTATCATTTGTGTTAACAATTTTAAAACCTATTACTAGACTATTAGTGTAACCAACAATGCCACCAACAGATTCATACCCCTGAACAACAACTTCTTCACTGATTGTGCAAGATGTGATTTCACCATCTGATTTACCAGCAATACCACCAACATTAATTGGGCGAATACTTACTGTTGCTTGGTTCATATCTGCCGTTTCAGAAGAAACATATAAATTATAAAAATCTGTGCCTACAGCAGGCGCTTGACCATATAAGTCAAGCACTAAGATGCTTGCATTATTAACACAATTATTTACTTTACCCATGGTGTAACCAACAACACCACCTACATTACTGATTTTGCTGTTAACCAAGTTATTTTGAATTTTAATTGCGTTATAGTTTGCTAAGCCGTTAATTTCGCAACTTTCACCAGCCTTACCAATTAAACCGCCCCAGTTCATTGCATTGGTTGCCGATTTTGTAAGAGCCGATTGAAGTTCGGCAAATTTGTTTGCTTCAGCTTCTGTGTTAGAGGATTTTTCCACACTAATATATTTATTAATATCAGATTCTTCATCTATTTTTAATTTTGCATTAGCATAACCGATTGCCCCACCAACGTTAACTGTACCTTGAAGTTTAATAAGTTTTGGTTTAGCAATGCTGATTGTACCGCCACCATAATAGCCAACAAATCCACCAACATTACAAGCATTAACAACAACCATAGTTGGAGCAAATGTTGCAATTTGTCCCTTCATAACAAATGATGCTTCATCTTGTGCCAGTTTACCAACCAACGCACCAAAGCCTTGTGAAGATTCAAAGTCTGAAACAGAGCTTGTCGTTGCATCTGCATTAATCATGATTTTAGAACTATATTCAAACGCTGTACCGCTATCATCATATGTCAGTGAACCACCATTAATTATTGCTGCAACAAGGCCAAAGTATCTGTTTTCGCCTTGTGCGAAACTTATATTTAAGTCGCGGTTTTCTATTATGCAAGATTTAATTTGAATTTGACTATTTACCACACCAATTAAACCACCGAATTGGTTGGCTGTAAATGTTGATCTCGTAAATTTAACTTTAAAGTTAGACACAACAAAATCACAACTGTTAGAACCATTACCAACCTGACCAATCAAACCACCAATAATTTGGTGATTTGTTAATGTTAAGTTAACATCGGTTTGTCCGCCTGCATACAAACTTCTAACTGATTGTTGTTCTGTAGTATCTGCATTGCCTGAAATCAAACCTACCAAACCACCAATAACATTATTGTCAATAGAACTGCCTGTGCCATCATCAAAGTTTATGTACAAGGCTTCATCATTAAATTCAACATTACCTAATTGCAATTCAGCCAGCAATGAAGCATAATAGCCAGCACCACCAGTTTGCAATGTTGCAACATTTGTTGTCGCCCCTTGTTGTGTATCTTCATTTTTTGTTGTTAAGCCAATTATTGATAAACTACCAGAAATTTGACTTGCAAACAACATTGCTACTTTGTTAACACCACTGCCTGCAAGTGTTGCTGCTGATATTGTTAAACTTGAGATGTCAATATTTGTAATTTCAACATCGCCTTTTATTGTTGTACCAATCGCACCAGATTGAACAAACTTATCAAAGTTTCCTTTAAATGCAATGTTTTGAATATTTGCTATTGCTTTACCTTCTTTATTGTATCCCACATTTGCAAACAAACCATTATTTGCAATGTTGCTGATCGAATAAACTTCAGTAACTTTATTATCTTCAACTGCTTTTGTACCATCAAATGTACCAGTAAAGCCTGACTCACTGCCTGCGAACATATTTTCGCTTATTGCGGTTGATGAATAACCTACTGCAACCCAGTTGACATTTCCATCCGCATTGACTGTACCATCAATATCACGGATAAGTTTGTAACTTCTGTTTGCACCATTAACGTTTGCAATAATGCCTTGAATAGAACTTAAAACGCCCAAGTGTGAAACTTCAAACACTTTATCAACACCATTACCTGTTTGACGAGAATATGAATTGAGTGAAAGTGGTTCAATACTGCTGCCTGAAATAAATGTGTATTGATTGAAGTTGTAAACCGGATAGTTAAAGTTAAAACCAAATGAAGTGTCAGTTAAATCAAACATTTGAGTTTCCAAAAGTGTTGATTTCCAGTTGCCGTGCAAGATAGAAGCACTCATAAGTTGATAAGTTGTTGCTTTCATTAAGGCATTTGTTTGCCCTTGTTCTGTTTCACCGATATTTCCATCAACTGGTGTTGCAAGTGGGTCAACATAGTTGTTCACACCCATCGAAACAGCACCAAATGAATTTGAAGATACTTTTGTAATATTGCCTGCTGAATAGTTGTTGAAATAGTAACCATTAACTGTTTCAGCAAAAGCAAAGCCATAAACAGAAGATGAATCATCAGTGATTGTGATGTTACCAGTAAAGTAAGAACTGCTGATAGTACCACTGTCACTGTTTGCAACAGCCAAAGCACCAACTTTGATTTTGCTTGTGATGTCAGCAGAGTTAAAACTGTGTGACAACAAACCATAGTTGTTGTTTACAATCAAGCCTATTGAACCATTATTGTTTTGTGTATCAGTAAGGCTTGTTATAACGCCATTGATTGAGCAGTTGTAAATCACGCCAAGGTTAACATGAACCAAAGGTCTTGTTACCGCTTTGTTATCATAATTAATATGAACATTTGATAATGCAGAATTTTCATCAATAGTGTTGATAAATAAATCGCTAATTGTTGAACTACCGATTGCAATACCAACAAATTTGCTATCAAGATTAAGCCCTGAAACAAGGTAATAATAGTTTTCAGTTGTGCTTACATAATTTGTTTTTGGGTTTGCTGCCAAACCTGAAACATAGTTGTTTGATGCAGTTTGCAAAATGTTAAGTTGACGCAAAGGTGCATACAAACTTGTAATATAAGGCACGCAAGTATTGTTGCTTGCAGTGTTTGTCCACAAACCAGTTTCAACCGCACGTTGTTGATAGCCACTTTCTGTACCAATCAAGGTTGTGTAAGTTAAGTTAGTGCCAAAGAGTGAATCTTCCGGCATCAAACTTAAATCTGTTGAATAGAAAATGTCACCTTTAAGTTCCATTTTGTTTGTTGCTGTTGTGTTGTATGCTTGACCGTTGATATTGACATTATCAACATAGCCAAACAAAGCACTCATGTTAGAAATGTCTGCTTTTTCAGCCCCATCTTGACCCAGTTGTTGAGCGATTGCTTGACCACTGAGGCCACCAGCCAAAATGCTTGAAAGGCTGTAAGAATAACTATCCAAATTGATAGTCACCTTATTAACTTTACCAGCCATACCACCAACAAAGTATTTAACATTTGCTGAAACTGATTTTGGCATAATTCTACCCATATTCATGGTGTTAGCCAAAATTAATTCGCCATTAATGTTACCAACCAAACCACCAGTAATTGTGCTAATTTCATCTGCGTTTGTAGCGTCAGTTGTAAGGGTTGGAGTAATGTTTACATTTGCAACAACTTGGTCTAACAACACTGTTGTTGATTTTTCTTCACCCAAATCTGCATTAGCAACAACTGCACCGACAACAGAATTGCCTGATACTAAAATGTCGCCAGTTAAAACTGATTGAATAATTTGAACTTTTTGTTCTGTTTCAACAGTTGCAATGCCAGCCGAAGCATATGTGACGCCAACATTTGCTGTTGATTCAAGATAAACTTTTGCCTTGTTTGCAGTCATCACTCTATCTGACTTATCAAGCAAGTATTTGCCAACCAAACCAGCAAGATTTAACCTTGCACTTGAATTGTCTGTTTCAGTTTGGCTAACAACAATTTTGTTGTAACTTGCATTGTCTGATAATGTGCAGTTTTCACTTACTGCAACCAAACCAGCCAAATTGATTGCATTGTTGCAACCGTTTAAAACAATGTTTGCAACCACAATTTTATTTGTGCTTGTTGCACTGCCCAAACTGCCAACAATGTTGCCTGAAACTGCTGTGCTTGTAAGTTCACCAGCAATCAAACCAAAGTTGACTTGTTTTGTTGTTTGTAAAGTGAGATTGAACACTGTTTCTTGATTGTCGCCAACTGTGCTGTTGACAATGCCCAGTGTATTTGTATCGTCAGTTTGACCAATACCAATAAGGCCAGCCAACTGATGAGGCACAACAGAAACACTATCTTCATTTTTAACTGTTGCTGTTACCACACCAGAGAAAGATGAATTTAATATGCTTGTGCCAGTTGCTGAGTAGATTAAACCTGCAAAGCCTGTTATAGTGCTTGCTTTATCACTCTTGGCAAACAATTCGCTTGCTTTTGCATTGTTTGTGCTTGGTGTTTTGCCAACAGTAACCAAAATTGCACTGATTTTTGTGTTAATTTGAGATTCTGTCGAAGGGGTGTCTGTGCCAACTAAACCAGCAAAGTTTTTAATTTCAACTGCCCTAGTGCCACCAACACCATTTTCTTTCCAAGAGAATTCAATATTTCTAAATGTTGCACCTTGTGTTGCCCTGAACAAGCCAGCATCGTCTTTATCAGTTCCTGCAACGTGCAAGTTGTAAACCATTGGTGTTTCGCCATTTGGCTTTTCACCAACCAAAACGCCTTTAAAAGTGAAGTCAAACACAAAGTTTGTTCCACCGATATAGGTGTCCATATTTATGTCATCAACAATCTTGAAACTACCAGTTGGATTGTTTTTAAGTTTGTTGAAGTCGTTTGCATCTTTAATGATTTCATAATTCTCATCACGTTGGTCTGTGAGTAATGGGAAGAAATGTCTGTAAGTATCCAAATTCCAGTATTTAGTATCCCAAATTGAGAATATTGCATTATAAGTTGCAAGTTGATTATCTGGTGTGTCTAAATCAAACAAATCTTTCATTTGTTTAACAGCAACACCTGCTGTGTAGTTGATATTTGTTGGAACGGTTGTATAGTCCACATTCCCAACATATGCTTGGAACACTATATGATCAATATAATCACTGCCAATAAAGTTGTTGAATATTTGACTGTCAACATTAATGCCTTGATTCTTCATTGTTTGAACATAAGTTTGATATTGTGCATTATTAATCAATATTGTTGAGAAGGCATAACTTATACCACCCGATATTGAACCAAGTGAAGAATAGATTTGACCATAAGTTGGTGTGCTTGCATTGCCTGCAACGCCGATATATCCACCAACAGTTTTAAGTTCTTCCATATTGCCGTTAAAGTTAAGGTAAGGCACTGAATAGTTAAAGTTGAGTGTTGAAAGCACGTCTAAACCAATCAAACCACCAATATTAACGCCAGCATAGAAACTTGCCTTGCTGTAACAAGAGAATACAGTTGAGCCAATGCCCATACCTATCAAACCGCCACCATATTGGTAAGATTCAATAAGCCCAGCATTGTATTTTTCGTCAAGTTGCAAATCTGTTAAACCATTTACAACATAATCTGCAAATGATTGATCGTAAGCAAATTGTTCAGTGTCAGTATCACTAGCACTAACTTTTGATGCTTCCACACTTGCCCCAACGCTTGCACCAAACAAACCACCTGCGGAATATTGCCCTTTAATGCGGTTGTTTGTGCCGATATTGTAAGATAAACGTAATGCTTTAACTTCTTTGCCAACATAACCTGCAACACCACCGGCAAAGTCTGCCACGATGTTCAAAGTTTGGTTTTTATCAACAGCATTTTCATTTATATATAAATAGGATAAGTTGAATGCTTCTTTAGAATACGCACGTGCTGTCAAATCTGCAATACCAACAATACCACCAGCGTAGGAAAGTCTTGTTGCATAATTTGTGTCGTTTGCGTGTTTTGTTGAATTGTAAAGTTCGGTTGTGTCACCGTTTGTTGTGTTTACGCTAAGGTTTGAAGATACGCCATAAATCAAACTTTGACCTTCAATCAAACCTGCCAAACCACCAACAATGTTTGCACCTTGGATAGTTGTGCTTGCACCGTCCAAACTGATATTGATAATAACAGAGTCGCTCACTCTACCAGCCAAACCGCCAGAGTAAACTGAGTTTGCCGTACTGAAATTGCCAGATGAGAAACTTAAATTCAAGTTTTTGATATATGCACGGTTGATTTCAGCAAACAAACCAACTGATTTTTCGCTGTCTTCGCCAACGTCCAAATAGATGTTGCTGATTGACATGCCGTTACCATCAACGCTTGTGTAAGAGTCTGCCACAACATTTGTTGAACTTCTTTCACCGCCCAAAACAAAGCCACGGCGGGTTTGAATTGCTGCCTTATCACTTGCAAAGTCAATATCATTAATAAAGCGAACATATCCTGAGAAGGTTGTTGATGTGCCATAACTTGTGAACACATCATTAAATTCTTGCACGCTTGAAATAATTTCTGGGTTTGCCTTACTGCCAAGGCTGAATTTGGTTGCGTAAGTGTATTTATCCAAACCAGATTCTTCACTTGCATTGCCTGATTCATACCTAAATGAATGTGCAACATTGTTTGCAATGGTAAGTTCTGGCAATTTAACTACATTGCCTTGATTGTTATAGAAAGACCAAATGCCTTCGTCCCTATCATTTTTACTGTTGCTCAACACAAACACGAAGTTAACCAAGTTGGTTGTGTCTGCAAAGTTTGTAGCATTTAAACCAGTTGCCTGTGGTTTTGTGTCGTCTTCAAACAAAATGAATTGACGGTTTGGGTCATTGTCTTTATACCAGAAGCAGTTTTCTAATGTGCCAAGTGAGTGCAAACCAGTTGTATCTGCACCAACAAATGGTTGTTCTGGTGTGATTTGTAAACTTGTGTCACTGTTTGTGTTTGTAAATGTGCATGATGCATAACATTGTGCAATGCTTGCCCCTGAATTGTTGTTGAACACAAAGCCAGCCATAAATGCTGATTTTGAAACTAATTCAATGTTAGCAAAACTGTTATTGATGTTTGCCCCTGAATTGTTGTCATAAACAAAACCTGCAATATTGCCGTCTGCATATGCTTCAACTTTAGAGCCAGTTGCATAAACATTTTCACTTGTTATTGTGCTTTCAAGCCCTTTGACATAACTGTAACTGATTTTGCCTGAGTTGTCAGCCACAAAGCCTGCCAATTTAGAATCTTGATTTGTTGAGTAAGTGTACAAACTTGTGTTTGCAACATATGAAGAAGAAATTGTTTTGCCTGAATTGTTAACACCAACCAAGCCACCAATCAAAGATTTAAAGCCTTGCCCTTGTTCTATTGTGCGGTTACCCACAATAAATTCAAGTGGTTTAAAGAATTCAGTATAACTTGTTTGTGAGTTATCGTTAGCAATAATTTTTGTAGATTCACTTCTACCAACACGGCTGTTTGTGATTGTGCCGTTGTTGATACCAACCAAGCCACCAAAAGTGATGCTTGTATCGGCATTATTGTTAACCAAAATGTTGATTATTTTGCTTGCGTTACCTGCGTTAACCACATCACAGTTGTAAATCAAACCATTGTTAACTGCTGCCAAACCACCAAACACAACCGAAGTTATGTTTTCATAAGCAAGCACAAGTTGCCCAGATTTGCCAGTGTTAAATTGTGAATAGTCTACAACAATGTTGTAAAGCAATGTGCTTTCGTCAACTGTTGCGAACAAGCCATAATAACCTGCTGTTTCACTACTGCTTGAACTTGAATCAACTGCAAAGTTTTTAATGATAATCTTTTTGTTGTTGCCGTCCAAACTTGCAATTTTTGTTGTGATAGGTTTTGCAAGTTCAACCACAATATCGTTTGTTAAAACATAGTTTTGTCCTTCACCCAAAAGGCTGTTACCGTTTGAGTCAAACATCTGTTCAGCACTGCTGATTGCAAATGCTTGTTGACGTGTGGTTGCTGTGTAGAATTGCATATCAAAGGCAATTTCCAACACATAAGGATAGGTTGTATCTTCACCAAATTTTAAAGCATAATTGCCACCGGCTTGTTTTTCATAAGTGTAGAAAACTTTAAATTTAACAGATGTTTCAAACTTACCGTTTGCTTTAAGCCTCATATATGTGATATTTTCACTGCCACTGCCATAGTTGGTTGTGTAAAGTTCAAAATATTCGCTTGTGTCAGCAAAGTTTTTGCTTACATCACCTTCCATATAAGTGAATTTAGCCAACAATTTTTTAACCACGTCTGCTTTTTCAGTTGTTGACATATTTTTAAATTCTTCAACAGATTTATTAGCAAAGTCTGCCAACAATTTTAAGTAGATTTCAGTTGAATAATCAATGTTTGTATTGTTTGTTACAAAACTGAAAGTCAAATCACGTGATTGATTAAGTGCCAAATTAAGTTTGCTACCAAACTCAAATTTAGCCTGTTTATTGTTTAAAAGATAATCAGTTGGATAGAAAGTTATATCACTGCCGTCTGTTTTGATTTCATTATTTGAAATCAAACTCATGTTAACAGAGATTTTAAATGGTTGTGTTATTTTTTCTCTAACTGCAACCGACATACGCATTGTGTATGAGCCGTCAGCATTTGGTTTAAGGTCGCTATATTTATCCAACCAAATATAGTCAATATCTGCCAAATGGTTGTTATCGTTATCAGTATTGTTTTCGTTTGCCCATGCAATAGTTACTGATGGGTTTGCATTGAATTGATAACCATAAATTTTAAGTGTAACAATGTTGTTTGTTGTGTTTTGTTGAATTAAATAGCCTTTTGCGTCGCCTGTACCAACCAAATATTGATTGTCATAGTCAAGTTCAACACCAGGCAAGAAATCGGTTACCAAAGATTTTGTTTTAACAATATGTGTTCCGTCTGTGTTTTCAACATCAAGTGTTAAGCGGATTTCGTCAGCCAAACCACTGAATTTTTTATCCAACACAACGTGAACATAAATTGTTCCGTCAAATGTGTACTCAACACCATTTTCTGTTTGACTTGCAAGTTTTAAGATAACACCCAAACCGTCAGCAGTTTGTTCACAACTTGGTGTGATACCAATATAACTATCAAGTTTTGTGTGATAAACAAGTTGTTCAAAACGTGCTGTAACATTATCGTTCAAACTTGGCACAAATAATTGACTGCTTGAAAGTGTAACTCTGCCAACATATGCATAACTTGGTTGCATACGTATTGCAAGCACACCGCCATTACCACCAGGGGTGATAGTTGCAGTTTCAACTTGACTGCTGGTTATCAAGTGAGTGTAGTTATCTTTTGTTTGTTCACTTGAAGCAGCATAGTTGTTTATAATAATGCTTGTGCTTAAACTTGAAGGTTTGATTACAAGGTTGATTGCAGAGCCACCATCCACATTAGGGTTAGATTTTGCAAACACTTTGATTGCAAAACTGATAGGTGCTGTTAAATATCTTGTGTTGTAACTATCTTTAAGTTGCAAAGCAATGCTGTAATTGAAAGTTTTGTTTGCGTTGTTGAAAGTGTTAAACACATCAATATCAAACAATTCAGGAATTGTGCTAACTTTTGCTTGTGCCAGAAGGCGGTTAAATTCATCTTGCCCATCTAGCACTGAAAAACTCATAAGCAAACTATCGTGGTTAGGTTCAATAAATTCAACAATATTGTTGTTTAAGTTTGTTTCAATATATTTATTATCTTCTGGTGTATCGATTGAACTTCCAACATAACCAGTGTGCAAAGTTGCATTGAAAGCAAAGTTTTCTTTTGACTCGCCTTCCAAATGGTCGGTTGTAAATTCAAGGCCAGTTGCTGTTTCGCTTATATTAACATTAACAGTAAGTGTTGCTAAATCAATATATTTATCTACACCGTCAACTTGTGGGCAAACAACAGAGCCCAGGTAAGCGGTTAAATTGAATTTAACTTTAATAACAATCCTTTCTTGTTTTTCGCCGTCAGCAAAATCGTTATTGGTACTGCTGATTGTCAAGCGGTTAAACATACTGCTGATTTGGTCAATTTTTGTTGCATGACCAGTTTCAGTTGTGTTCAAGTTTGTTACGCTTGTTTCAAATTCCACAAATTCACGGATATTATCCACATCAAACAATGAAGAATATGTTGTTGCGTCACCTTGTTTAACATTTGAAGTCAACACATCAATTTCAATATCTTCAAAACCTTTGTGTGTTTCAAGTTGATAGATATTTGAATCAACTTTTTGCAAACTGCCACCATCAAGTTCAATATCACTGAACCATGTTTGAGTGTAGAACAAGAAATAGTCGCAAGCATCTGGGTTAAACAATGAATAAGCCTTTACTAAAATGTAATCTCTGTTTGAAACACCTTTAAAGTAAATGCTGTCGCCGTTTACTATTGACGCATATTCTGCACCATGCAAAATTTTGTAAACCACTGTGCCAATAGCATTATCTGGCACAACTGTAATATCCACTAAATCGGCAATTTTATATGTGTTATTATCTGCATTTCTAAGTGGATTTTTAATGTCGTTGAAATAGTTGATAATTGCAGTTTCAGTTATTTTATAAGCTTTAAGCACATTATCTTCTGCACTTGTATCTGCATCAGAATAAAGTGATTTAATTTCTTCCAACTTTGTTTGATTTATGTTTGCCAAAATGTCGGTAGGTATCAAAGTGAAGTTTTCTGTTAAATATGGCAAGCAGAAGGTATATTCACCAACTTTAACCAAGTTTTTGGTTGTGCTTATTGCCCATTTTTCACCACTAACCGCATCAATTTGGTTAACTGTGTCTTTTGAATAATTATCAAGCACAACAGTGATATCACTATCTGCTGGGCTTGTTGCATAGTTAACATTACCATTGCCGTCAAGAACAAAGATATAGTTGTTTGCTCCAGCAATACCAGCATTTCTGCTGCCAACAAATTTACCAATATAGTAACTGTTGCTTGTTGCAATATTTGCAAGCAAACTGCTTTGTTTTGTTGCCCCTGCCAAAATGTTTGCATTTACATAACTTAATGAGATTTCCACATTTTCTGCACTATCCACAACTTGTGCCAAGCCAAACACTTGTTCACCAACAAGCATATCAGCATCTGCAAAGTTTTCAACACTGCAAAGTGTGATTGTGCTATTGTTACCCATTTGTGCAATCACGCCAGCAACTGTACCAACGCCATTGTTTGAACTGTTAATATTTGAAATCAAACCGTAGTTATCTGGGTTCAATGTTAAGCCATTTTCAATGCCGTCTTCAATTCTAAAACCAATAAATTTAACATTATTGATTATTGTTTTTTCTGTGCCACTGCCCAAGGTTTTGCCAGCCACACCAGCAAGGTTTAAATTTGGACTGCCGGCGTAGATATTCACACCTAACAAAACAATATCTTTAATTTGGCTGTTTGTTGCTTGCCCCACAATGCCTGCACCAAAACCATTTGCCAAAGATAAGGTCGAAGCAATTTCAATTTGCCCCATAACAATAATGCCAGAAATGTTTGCATTTTCAGCAACACCTGCCACACCACCGACAATCACGTTGGTTGCTGTCACATTGTTTTCTGCTTGAATAAAGTGAACATTTAAGCCGATGTTATAAACCACACCTTTTAAGTCGCTTGGTTGAGTGTAATTGCCTGAAATGTTACCTAAAAGCCTACCTGCCACGCCACCGAAATAGATGTTTTTATCTATCACTGCAAAAGATGTTTTGATATTGCCAGAGATTGTTACTGGTGAATTGTTTAAATCAATGCTTCCCGCCATCTCACCTGCAACACCACCAACAAACACATCTGTTGTCAAATTTGGTCTGTTATTTACATTTTGTTGTAAGTTGATGTTGTTCACATTTACAATAAATTTAACATTTTCAATTTTAACATTTGTATCAATAACACCAGCCAAACCGCCAATATAAACTGCTTTGCTTGGGTCAGTTAAATTAGGTGTAATATCTGCAAATCTAATATCCAAAGTTAAATCACTGATTGATGCTTCGCCTGTCAATCTTTCAAAGATACCATAATAAACATTATCAGTTTCAGTTGAACCATTTGCAATAGTGATTGTCAATTTGCGTATTGTTTCTGTAATGTTTCCGTTTGACGAATATTTAATATCTTTACCAGAAATTGAGCCAGAGAAACTTTCAAAGGTTTTGTGATTTTTGATAACAATATCATTTGTCAAAACATAGTGAGCGTTAAGGTTGTTTGCAATATTGTTGAAATCGTCCACTGATGAAATTTTATATTTAGCAGTGTTAGAACCGTCAGCAATGCTGATAAATATTTCAACAAAGTTTTCATATTTACCGGTCAATTCGTTGTAAGAATCTTGTGCAACCAAACGCAAGATAAACATACCTCCACCAAGCGCTTTGTTTGCTGAAACACCAACTTCACTTTTTCCGTTGTTTTTGTTTATGTTAATACCGAGTCTGTTGGCCGCTTTTGAAAGTTCAATGGTTTGATATTTACCATTTCTCTTAATAGGATTGCCTTGGTCGTCAATCATAATTTGGTAAAGTTGATAGTCTAAATCGTCGTATCTACTTATTGTTGCAGATTGATTATCATAGGTCACAGTTGCGTTAAAGTTTGTTGTTGTTTGTCCGCCGTCTGGAACGTTCATAAATGACATATTGATAGAAATGTCACCATTTTCTTTTTTGAGAGAATTTCCTTCAAGTTCAATCTTTGAAGAAGGTGTATAATCTCCAAAATTGATAGTGATAGACCTTGAAACCGATGTTTCTTGGTCAAAACTGAGTGCGGTGAAAGATAAACCAACATATCTCAATGATTGTTCTGGTGTTTTAACCAATTTAACAACAATATTGCCTGAAAGTTTATCAATAATTTGGTTGTTTTTAATCAACTTTAAGCCGTCATCAGTGTTCAAATAGATATCAACGCAAGTGTCATCACCAAAAATACCAATTTTAACTTTATTAATGCCAGTTTTATTTTGTGTTTCACCTGAATTCATACCAAATGAAATTGATGCAGAAGGTTCAGATAATTCACTTTTTGCGTTAAACACAACGTTTGTGCTTGCAGCATCTGGATAATTGCTATTGATATAAACAATTTTGCCAGCATTTGCAGAATTAAATGCTAACTCAATGTTGTTAATATTGTTGTAAGCGGCCACTTCAAATTCCAAAGATTGTTGCTTTTCAGTTATAACACCGCCGTCACGTGTATAATGAGTGATTGTTGCAACAAAATGTGTTGTTTTACCACCCTGTATGCCCCAAATTTGGAATTTGTTAGCACTATCCGCCCTGCCGATTGTTAAATAATCTACAGCAGATGCCGAGAAGTTTGCATTGCCCTCTTTGCCTGATTTTGTCAAACGCACATTAGCAACAGTTTTTTGTTCAAATTGTCCGTTTGGATTAATTTGTCCAAAACTGATTTCACTTTTAAGGTTGATATTGTTTACAACAGCAAACTTATCAAATTCAAGGCTAGTCAAATCAGTTATTTTTGTTATATTTTGACCTTCTGTTTGTATTGTAAAATTGTCACTTTGTGCAACAAACACGCTCTTGATTGTAAAATACCCTTCAAACAAGGCATAGTTACCAGTTTTACCCGCACTGATAGAAACAAGTGCACTGCCAACAGCATTGGTTGGTCTTAATGGAATTTGGTAAATTTCATAATATTCGTTAGTTGTAGAATCAACTTTTGTTCTGCCTTCTGCAAGCGAAATGCCAGCAGATGCAAAATCGTTTTTAACATTTATGCTGGTTCTACCATTTTTAAATGTAAAACCACTATCAACCGGCAAACTTAAATCAATGGTATCAAGTGCCAAATTGTCACCAGTGTAACGCACTTTCAAGAAGAAGACAGTTTCTTGTTCAGCATCAACCAAATATGTTTGGTCAATATAGTTAATACTGCCAGTTCTTGCAGACAACACTTCAAAACTGTTTGCTGTCACAACTTTTGTGATAGGCAAAACATAGTCGTCAACATAACCGGCTGCAACACCGTCTTCACCTTTTTTAAGTGTGGTAAAGCGTAATTCTTGATTTGCAGTGTTGCCATTTGCTTTAAAGTTAACCAAAATGGTTGTGCCATTTTTAACTGAATAATATGTGTAATTATCTCTGTTTGCACTGTTGATTGTTGGATAAGATGTTATACTTTCCAAACCTCTGCCAGTAACAGTCAAACCGTTTGTTACGGCAATAAGCACATTATGTAATGCACCGTCATTTGGTAAAACATCAACAGTTAAATAAAGCCCAGATTGTGAAACAGAACTATTAGCAGTTGCATAAATTTTGCCTTCTGTTAAGGTTTGGCTTGTTTTGCCGTTCAATGTAACATTTTTAACAATACTGCGTTTTTCAATTTCAAGGTCGGCTGAATAAAGTGGAGTTTCCACAACATAGTCCAAACCAAGCACTGTCAATTCAAATTTGATTGTGTTTTTAGGGTATGTCAAATATGTTTTGTCGTCAGCAGTGATTTCATAAACAAAGTTTCGTTTTTCATTGTTAGGGTCGTCACTTGTGTCCATAGGTTGAATTCTTATGCCGTTATGGTCGTCATAAGCGTCCATTTCAACTTTCACACCGTCAACATAAACATTAAGTCCATATTTAGCCACATCGCCATTTGCAGTTGTTACACCAGCAATATATTTACTTGTGATTGTGCCAACGCCAACATCAATGATTGTTTTATATTCATTGTTTTCGTCATCATTAACATACAAGATTTTGCTTTTAATTTGTTCACCATTTTGGCTGATAACTGGTGAGTCACCAACTGTTAATTTTTCAATAACATAAATGTCAAAAGTGGTGCTTATTCCATTTTCATGGTCGTTGTAGATTTTAGATGTCGCTTTAATCTTCAAAATAGGGTTTGTGAAAGCGTCATATGTATCAGTGATTGTAACAACATCATTTGCAAGTCCAACAACATTTGAAGCCTCGTCAGCAGACCTAGTTTGCACCCAAGTTGTCCCGTTATAATAGCCAAGCCCAACAATACTGTAATCAACTGCGGTTTGGTTTGTGCCAACAGGGTTAAATAAAAGCACACTGCGGTTTTGATTTGCTGTTGTAAGAAGGTTAAGGTTTACACTTTGTCCAACTGCAAGGGCTGGTTTGAAATCTTTGTTGGTGGTTATGTTTTTTAAACTCTCAAAAATGTTTAAACGGAAACTTTTTTCTTTGCCCGACTTCGTTTCGTAAATGCGAACAGAAGTTTGCATAACGCCGTCAACATCAAGTGAGAACTCTTGCCCTTGTTTAACAATTTGAGATGAAGAAGAATTGCTGTCGAAGATGACAATGTCGTCAATATATTTTGCCTTAACATTTTTCACTTCAACCCTAAACACAAGATTGTTGCGTCCAACGTCAAGTTTATCATCCTCCGCACCAAAATTCAATGAAAGATTTTGCCCAATAGTATACCACTGGTCAATCTCACCATTTTCATCTTTAAATGCGTACTCAACAACAAACTGCATCTTGTTGTAGCGGTTCTTACATGCACTCAAAATACCGCATGATAAAACCATCATAAGTACTATAAGAAAACTAACAAATTTCTTCTTCATAACCCCTCACCTTAATTTGCTCTATTTCTACATAAATATTAATTTTATTATATAAAATTATAAGGGATTAAGTCAAATAAATAATTTTAAAAGCGATAAAAATACTTAATTAATTTTAAATTAAACAAATTGAATAAATTATCGCAAAATACTATAAAATAGCATTTTAAAATTAATTTTTAATAATTTTTTTAAAAATATTTAATTTTTTATTGTGTTTTTTCATATTTTTGATATAATTTTTTTAATATTTAAAAATTTTTATCACAATGTTTGAATTAAAAGTTTTTTATCCGCCCCATAAAAAGGAAATTTTAAAATCTTCCACACAATGCAAAAGCACACCCCACAACAGCATACAATCAAATCAAACGCAATAAAAAGCACACACACTAAAAGGAAAATCATATGCAAAAAGTTTTAAGCACAATGCGTAAAGCAATACAAAAATATAATCTTATTCAAGACGGCGACAACATTGCCGTTGGCGTTTCAGGCGGTAAGGATAGTTTGGTTTTATTAAAAGCCTTATCAGATTTTAAAAAGTTTGGGCTTTATAATTTTAATCTCTATGCAGTTACAATCGATAATTATTCAGGCGAAATCAGTTATGACGGTTTAAAAAAGTTTTGTACTGAAATCAATGTTCCACTTCACATTGAACAAACAGATATAAACAAAATTGTGTTTGAAATAAGAAAAGAGAAAAACCCATGTTCTCTCTGTGCAAAAATGCGACGTGGTGCTTTAAACACTGTTTGCCAAAAACTTGGTTGCAACAAACTTGCACTTGCACACCATAAACAAGATGTTGTAACAACCTTCTTTATGTCATTATTGTACGAAGGTAGATTAAGCACAATGCAACCCATGTCATATATGACACAATCAGGCATAACACTTATACGCCCACTTTATTTAACTGAAGAAAGCAAAATTATCCACGCAAGCCGCAACTTCCCTATTTTAAAGAGCATTTGCCCAGCAAACGACAACAGTAAACGTAAGGAAATTAAAGAATTTGTATCCAGCATAGAACAACAATTCCCAGGCAGTAGGAAAAGGATAGAAAACGCAATTCTATCCCCTGAAAGTTACAATCTTTTAAGTTTATCTTACGGCATGACCAACCCAACAGAAAACAAAAATATTGACACGGATAAAGACAAAGCATAATCACTTCCTACACATCACACAGTTTTAACTATCAAATTAATCCAGATTATCACTTATCAATCAAAACAAAAAAAACAAACAGTTAACAAGTTCCATAATAAATAAGTTAGGCTTCTCAACACTAACAACATCGTCTATAATAAATCACAACAAAATGCGACTAATTATGTCGCCTTTTTTGTTTTTTTGACATATTTTGGGGCAAGCCACAATAAGTTTTGGTAAGGAGAAATTATGAAGACAGAAATTTATTCTCGCCCAAAAGCCCTTGCCCACTATTTATTAGAAAACAATACAACCATACGTGCAACAGCAAAAGTTTTTGATTTACCCAAAAGCACAGTTCACCATGACGTAAGCACCAAACTAAAATATATTGACTATCCGCTATATTTAAAGGTTAAAAAATTATTGGACCAAAATTTCAGCATAAAACATTTGCACGGTGGCGAAAGCACCAGGCAAAAATATCTTGCATTGAAAAAACAACCCAGCCAAGATTTTGAACTAGATTGTTTTTAATGTTTAAATTCTATCCAACATAAAACTTATTAAAAACTTTATGCTAATCAAATTTATTTATCATATTTAAAAACCAAAATAATTAAATTGAAAATATTTTTAAATTATCAATAAATATATTTTTAATAGTTTAATAAGTATTTTTTATTATAAACAAATTTTAAAATAATAATTATTTTTAAAAACAATTTAAAATACTTAAATTAAACAGGTTTTTTATTTATTTTAATCAATTTTTAATTTATTTTTTATTATTTTAAATTTATTTTTTATTATTTTAAATTTAATTTCTATTTATTAAACAATTATCCTTATTTGTTTTTACATTTATTTTTTTAATTAGTTTTCAATAATATTTAATTATAAAAATTTTAGTATTGTTTAAATTTTCACTTAAACAATTTACCTTAAAAAGCCTTCAATGATTTTTTCTTCTGCTTGTGTTTCGGTTAACCCTAAAGTTCTTAATTTGATAATTTGTTCACTTGCAATTTTACCAATAGCCGCTTCATGTGAAAGGCTGGCACGATTGTCAAACGCACTAACTTGTGGCATTGAAGAAATCCTTGAATTATCCAAAACAATACCGTCACACTCAACATGTCCAAAACATTCGTTTTTGCCAATCATATTTGATTTAAACACTTGTTCACTTTCACCCCTTGCAACACTGCGTGACACAATATTGCATTTGCTGTTATATCCTTTAAGTTGCACTGTGAAATTTGTTTTAGCAACTTGGAAGCGGTCAGTTAAAATCTTTTCGTTAATCACCAAAGTTGCATCTTCACCAACAACCGCTTTTGTTACACGATTGGCAGAATCCACACCCCCAAGTTGTGTTGTGTTTAAAGTTACTGTTGAACCTTTGCCAAGTTTTAAAATTGTGGTTGGGTTTAAAATTTTATGTTCGCCATTGCCCAAGCCCAAATGATTTTCAATATATGTTACAGTTGCATTTTTGCCAACATGGAAGGTGTGTATGCCGTCATGTCCAGCATTGCCAGTAGAGTGCACGCCGCAACCAGCCACGATTGTAACAACCGCATTATCTTCAATATAAAAGTCGTTATACACCATATCAAACAAGTCGTTTTGATTTACAACAACTGGAATATGGCAAGCTTCACCTTGGCAAGATGAGTGAATATAAACATTGATACCTGGGTTATCTGTTTTGCGTTCAATTTCGATGTTTGCACTTGATTTAAGCATTTCACTTTTACCATTGATACGCAGTGAAACAGCACCAGCAGGTATTTCATGCAGACCTGCCACTTGCTCTAATATGGTTTTTGTAATATTATCTAACTTCATTTTTGCCTCCGTCAATTTGTCCGCAGGTTAATTTGCCCATATTTTTAAGCACTTCTGCACTTGCCCCACTTGTTGAAATTTGCCCTTTGCTCATAACCAAAATTTGGTCGGCTTGTTCCAACAATCTTGTTTGGTGGCTTACAACAATATAGCATTTGCCTTTTTCAAACACGCTGGTAAGCCTGTCAAAACTCCACAAGTCTATACCCGCTTCTGGCTCGTCAAAAATCACAGTATTGCCTTGTTTTGCCAGCGCCAAAGCAATTTCAACACGCTTTTGTTCACCACCTGATAAGGTTTTGTCAAAATCACGATTGATGTAGTCTTTTGCACAGATACCAACTTTTGAAAGGTATTCACATGCTTGTGGCACAGTGTTGTTACGTTTAGTTGCAATGTCAATCATATCTTTGATTGTTATGCCTTTAAAAACAATAGGTTGTTGAAAAGCATAATTGACACCTAAATTTGCACGTTCGTCAACTGATAAATTTGTTATATCCACACCATTAAGCAAAATTTGCCCAGCAGTTGGCTTAACAATACCCATTATAATTTTGGTTAAAGTTGATTTACCACTGCCATTATGCCCAGTGATTGCAGTTATACAATCATCTTTAAATATGTATGAAAAATTGTTTAAAATGGTCTTTTTTTCTTTGCCATTTTTAACAACATAACTGATATTTTTAAGTTCTAGCATTTTATCTCCTTATGCTTTATTTTAACACAATAATCAATAAAAATCAATAAAGAATATCCCCCTAAAATTGGTGGAATTGACAACTATTAATAATATTTACCAAAATTTACCACCCAAAGCAGAATTAAGCAAAAATAATAATTGTGTTTGCGGCATTTCTATTGTGTGTTTGTGACATTTTTGTGGCATTTTTGTGACACTAAAATTTGCTTTTACACTTATTCACACCCCAAAAGGATAAAAAAGATGTAGCCAACTGCTACACCCTTGTGAAATACACATTGATTTTCATTGAAAAGTTGTCGGTTGTGAGTGTGTTTTCATAAGCATTATCCAACACCACACCATTAAACAAATTGATTGTTTGCCCACCTGCTATTGCACTGTTGCTTACATATTTACCAGTGCCGTCAGCATGGAATAAATCATGGTCATATTCATATGCAAATGTGTTTTTAAGTTTTACACCTGATTGGTAAACATCAATGGTGAAATACACGTCAAAGTTGCCAGAAGAATTGATGTCAATATCAGTGTCAATCATATAGACACGGTTGCCTTGCACACCGATAGGTGTACGGAATTTATCCATTTTTTGTCCGTCCACAATCACGTCAGCATCCACATTGCCATGGATAATAACTTCACAGTTGTTAACCATTTTGTTAATGCTTAAAACAATGGCAAAAGTTGCAACTGCCGCAATAAGCAAAATAACTAGTGTGATAATCAAAAATCTGTTACGTGTTACACGGCTACGATATTGTTTAAGGTTTTGCTCGTTGATTGTTTCCAAATCGTCCATACTGATGTTGGTCGATTTTAAACGTTGCTTAATTTTTTCTTGCTTTTTGTTGGTTGTCGCTTCCGGCTTGGCTGTTTCACTCAATGTGCTTTTAGGCACGATAGGTGCTTGCCTTGCTGAAATTGTTGAATCAGCCCTTGGTTGGGTTGGTCTTGGAACTGCTTGCCTTGGTGCGGACGAAGAAACATTAGGTGTGTTTGGACGCACCCCAGACATATTCTGTTTAACTTGTTTTTCATCCATATTTGGCATTTATTTTCCTTTTTTACACTGTTAGGCTTTCCACAGTGATTTGCATATAAATTGCATTACCGCCAAGCAATGCGTCAGTTGTTGCATTTGATTTGATTGTAAATGACGTCATAAGATATTTGCTTGTAACTGCTGAACTTGTTGCAGGTTCAAACACAACGTTTGCCCCTGAATTATTTTGATAATAATACCAGCCGTCACTGTTAAGTTTAAAGCCATTTGTTGAACTTGTGGGTGCTGTCATACCGGCAATGGTTGCAGACAAAGCCTTTTTACCTGTTGCAGTAGCCACAAAGAATTCCACTTTATATCTCACGCCAAAAGATTTGCCCAAATCTTCATTTTTAAGCAAAAGTTTTAATTGATTATTTGATGTTGCTGTAAACGCATTTGTTTTTGACGTTACACCATTTGAGTAGAACACCCCATTTATTGTATCATAAAAGCCAGCAGTTCCTGATGAATTTACACAAGGCACAAGGTATCTAACTAAACTGCCTGCAGTATTTCTAACAAACAAGTTTTTAACTTGCCAGTTCGCTGACCAGCTTGTATCCGACCAAGAGCCAAATGAAATTTTACTTGTTGAACTATTTCTTGATACATCAACTATAACATTTTTAAATCCATTGTTTGTGAGTTGACTTTTTGTATAATCTGTTTTTACTGAACCAGTTATGCCACTATAACTAATTGCCGTAGGTGAAGCATATATATATGGTGCTGCTTTGGTTGAAGAACCAGCAGTAGAATATGAAGCCCACAACATTGGGTTACTTGTTGGCACGCTAGTAAATTGAACTGTTGCACCTAATTGTCCAACATCTTTCCACGCAACATTCAATTCAACATTTGCACAATTATTGCTTAATGATTGGTTGGCAGATATATATTCCATTTGTGTATAGCCAGTTGGTAATGTATCAAGTGTTAATTTGTTATTTGTTTTATTAGTAGTATCGTATGGAATTGATATGCTTGCACCGGACAACGCTTCTGAACCTGCTGTAAATGTGCCAGTGCCAGCATTTGTATAGAATTTATCACCAACGGTATCATACATACCGATTGTGCCTGCGCTGTTTTTTGCCGGTACAAAATTGCGTACCAAAACATTTTCACTATAAATTGTAAAATTATAAAATCTCACCAAAAAAATACTACCACTCAATCTTTTAAACATTGTGATGTTTGTTGTTGGTAAAGTGGAATCTTCATACGTAGTGTTTGCTGTTACCAAATTTGATTTTAGTGTTGCAGTTGAAGTGTTGTAATAATAATCAAAATTCAAATCGTAGTAATCTTGTACTGTTGGAAAATAAACCAAAAACTTTGCTTTGCTTCCAACGCCAGCATAAAATCCACTTTTTGTTGCCATAAGCCCAACAAAATTTGTGTAAGTAACACCTGAAACAAATAAATAATTATCAGTGCCCGTGGTAGACCTTTCAAAATATGTATGACCTGTAAAACGCATATTTGATGTTGGAACAACGCCCGTGTCAATATGCTGCGTGCCGGTTGATTCAATATATTCAAGTTGGGTGTAGCCAGTTGGCAATGATTTTGTTAATGCAACTTGTGTGCCAGTGCTATCTTCTTGATAGACATTTAAATTGGCTTCGCCAGTTTTTACAATGGCATTGATTGTTTTGTTTGTGCCACTGCTATCAGTGAACCATGCACCTGTAACATTAACCAAGGACAGCAAAAGACAAACCAGTAATGTTATCACTGATAAAAACATTGTTAAGTTTGATTTTTTGCTTTTTACCATAACGTCCTTTTAATTTTAGGTTATGCCCAAAAGTGTTACTATGCTTGCACCCCAAGTATCTTTAACTGCTTCAGTGTTTTGTTGCACTGCTTCAAACACCAAAGTGATTTTTAGATAACTGTTTGTTACATCAGCCGGTGCATCTGTTGAGATTGTTGCAGCGGTTGCCATTTGTGTGGAGTTGCCAGAACCTGTCCTTAAAGCACTGGTTGCATAATACCAATGGTCTGAACTATCTGCTGTGTTTTGCACAACAGTTGATGGAGTTGTTAACTTGATATATTGACCGTAGTCAGTTGCATCATCATCTGCAACATAACTATTGCCTGAAAGTTTCATTTTTACTGCTTTAACTTTGATTCTTACATAGGCGTTGCATGATGTGTTTGATGAACACAAGTAAACACCACTTATGGCACTGCCTGCTTGAAGTTTAAAACCAAATGGAACTCCACGCAAAACATTGTCGTTATCTGGATAAATTTGAAATTCAGTTGAACCTGTTGATGTTGTTGAGTTGTTGCCCGAGATACGATAACCAAAGGTTAGGTTTAAGTCGTAGAAAGTTAGGTTGCCTTCTACAGTTGCACGGGCGGTGAAGTAAGCATATGTAACGTTAAAAGCACACAAAAACACTAACATAACTAGAAGTATGCCACCCATTATGTTAAGTTTTTTGTACACTTTTTTCATTAATGCTTTGCCTTTTAATTAAACATATTTGCCAAAGTTGAGCGAATATCTGCCCAACCTTTTGCTGTAAACTCTGCTGATGAAAGCAACACGCCAGTTGTATCTTCAATCACACTTACTGTAAGTTGGCTTGTTGACGCTGTTGTGCCAATAGGAACAACTTGCCCTGGCCTGATTAAGCCATAGAAGTAAGTGTAACTGCCGTTTTTGAAGAAGTTATCTGTATTGGTTGTTGTTCCATTGAAACGCACATAATATGATTTTGTTGTTGAATTGTTGATAAGGTATGTTAGGCCAGTTGTTTCGTTTGCAAGCATAACATCACTGACAGTTGTTGCAACTGTGGCTGTGAGTGTTGCGTTGCTAAAATCATAAATTTGTGAGTTGTTTAAATCTTTTGCCATAACATAAACTTTTTCACCTGGGGCGATTGTGATTGTGTTATTTGCTGTTGTTGCCGTTTCTGTTTGCCAGCCATTGAACAAATAGTATTTTGTTGCTTGCCAGTCAGCGGATATGTTTTGTGTATATTTGCTGTTTGACAAGGTGTAATATTTCCAATAATTTCTTTCCCAGTTATCTGGTTTTGATTGAGTGCTACCGTCCAACACGGTTTGGCTATAACTGCTTGCACTTTGAGTGTTTAACCACATATATGAAACAGACAAGTTATAAGCAGAAATTGTGCTTGTTGAAATGTTTTTAACATAGAATTGTGCTTTGTTATTCACAACTTCGGTTTGCAACGCCAACTGGCTGTCGGTTGCCGTGCTGGTTGTTGCTGTGATTGTTGGTTCAAGCACGCACCAAACGTCACTACCTGCATAGTTAGAATTGATTTCTTTAAGTGCTGTATACATAGCAGTTGGAACGCTAAACTCTGAACATATTGTAACCATTGAATATGGTGCGATAACCACGCTACCAGAAGTTAAGCCTTTGGTGATGTTGACGTTGGTTAAAGTTTCTTCTTTTCTTGCCCAGTGTGTTGAATCATTAAAGTCATAAATTTGACCATATTCTGCGGTTGAGTTGCCATTGCTTACATACACTTTTAATTTGTATGTTGCACTGACTGAAAGTTTGTTTGCTGTGTTATTGATAACGCTTAATTGAGTGTGTTGTGTTTCAGCAACTGTTGCAGTTGCTTGGAACAACGCTGCGTCATATTTTGAAGTGTTAACCACGCTATATGTGCGGGTTGGCATTGTTGTAATTTGGCTTGAAACACTGCTATCCGGTGTGATTGTTGCAAGGTCGGTTTTAACGCCTATGCCGTTTGGAGTGTCAATATTGTTTGAACCATTTAAGTTAAGTTGTGTTTTAACATGGAAGCCTGAATAATCAGAGTTTGCATAATAGCCACGTGTTGTAAGTTCAACTGAATCAACAACTTGCACATAAACCGCACTGTGTGCTGGAATTGTGTAAGTGTAGGTTCTAACTTCTTGCACTTGGGTGTTATCGTCTTCATAACTTTCACCTATCCAACCGTCTGAATAGTCATATTTAATGGTGTTAGATACAATATGAACGTCAGTTGCTGATGAACTTGATGAAGAGTTGTCTGCTATCCAAGAACCAATAACTTTTGCTTTAATGTTCACTGCTGTTGAACCAGTGATAACATATATGCCAAGCCCAACATAGTTTTTGTTGCCCCAAACTTCTTTGATTGTAGCGTCTGTGGCTGTTGTGGTTGTGTTATTTCCACTTCTTGTTTCAGTAACTGTTTGCACATTACCTGAACGGAAAGCAGTTTTACCAACTGGTGCTTTTGGTGCATAATTGCCTTTGTCAGTTGGATTATAAACCATAACGTATGCTGATTTGCCAGTGTAGGTTGAAAGTTTGCTTTTTTGATATTGTGCCCATGCACTGCCTGCTATACCAGTTGTATCTAAACTTGAAGTTGATTTAACAATTTTTACGTTTGTGATTTTTATTTGAAGTGAGTGACCAAAATATGTTTCGTTATCGTCTTTAGCAAAGTCCACACCAACAATTATTGGCAATTTGCCTGTGCCAGCAGACACTGTGTCACGATAATAGATTTTGCTGTTATCCATAATCCAAGAATCACGGTTAGCATATTCTAAAATAACATTTGAAGTGTCCAAACTGGTTGTTGTTGCGGTTGCTGATGCTGTTTTAACCCAAACAAGTTGATACTCAACATAGAAGTTAAAATCATAATCATAAGAATATTGCAACGCAACTTCATAAGACTTTGCACCTGCACCATAAGGCACGCCGTTTGGCAAGGTGTCGTTAATAATTTGGTAACTTTGATTTGGCAAATACGCACCAGTTGCGTAGCCTGAATTGTGGCTACGTGACCAACTAAATGCTGCATAAACCACACTTGTTGTTAAAGCAAAAACTGCGCCCATTAAGACGCATAGGATTTTTATTAGATTGCTTTTATTTTTCTTTTTTGCAATCACGCTAATTTTACCCCCTGTTTTTGCTTACCTTATTTATCTATATTCCAATCGACGAGCGTTACGCATTTCAATTTCGTTTTGAGCAACGGCTGAAATACACCATAAGCCTACAACGATTGCAATAAATAACATTTTGTGGTCGGCAATAAAGTCAACATATGTGCCATAGTTGGCGATGGTTGTAACCACTTTGCCTTCAATTTTATCGATTGTCATAAATTGATAAAGACCGCTGGCTTCAGTACGCAATTCTGCCAAAGTTTTGGTAGATGCAATTTCAGCCTCTTGTTGCCATGTCCAATTTTCTTGACCAGCACCATATTGATAGCCAACATTATCACCATGGCAAACATATGTGTCACCTTTAATTGCAATTAAGCGGTGAACTGTTGGCAAGGTTGCAGTTTCGGTAATATCGAATTTAAGCACGTCACCAACTTTATATTCTTTTGCAGAGTGAACAACAACCATGTCGCCAACCTTAATGCTTGGATACATACTGCCTGTTAAAACTTTGTATGGTTTATAGTGAAAAGCATAAACAAACAAAAGGCAACATGCCAAAATAATCACAATACCAATAGCAATGTTATACATAAGTTGTTTTGCAAACTTAAATGCCTTGTTTTCTAAAATTTCATCGTTATAGTTCATAGTTCCCCTTTAGTCTATTTGCGTACAACCCGTTGGATTGTAATTATTTTGGTTGGTATTGCCATAAATACCCATAGTTTTAACAGATTTATTGTCTTCACTTATTTCTGTTTTTGTTGTAAATGTTTGATTGATTTTGCAATTTGAAATTGTTGCCATTGTGCCACTTGAAGAAGCCAAGTAACCTGCCACAAAGCCGATATATGTTCTATCGTTCCTTGCAATGGTCAAATCAAATGTCAATCTGATTGTGCAATTATCAACACTGCCACCAATCAACTGACCAACAACTCCGCCCAAGTTGATTGTGCCCAATGCGGTGTGAACAAAGTTGCCAAGCACTGTTGCACCACTGATAGTTGTTCTCACAGCGTGGCCAACAATACCGCCAAAGTTTTCTGCATACACATTGGTTGTTTGATTAATTGTTGCGTTAACATTGTTGATCTGTGATGAAGTTGTGGTTGTTGTATAACCTGCAACGCCACCAATCGCTTTAAACACTCTGTTAACACGTGTTTGTTCAACAGTTAAACCAACGCTGGTTGCCCTTGCTGAACTGCTGTTTACAGTTATGTTTGTTGCATATGCCACCAAACCACCAATGTACACATTGCCTGATGTTGGCACAAAGTCTGCCACAAATTTAACTGTTAAGTTAACCACACAACCCTCAAAGGTTGTATCGGTTGCAATAGCAATTAAGCCACCAACATATCCGTCTGCCATCAATGCACTACTGCCGGAAATTTCAAGCACTGCATTTCTAAGGCTGACATCAATAAGTGTTGAGTTTGTAGCCTTCATTGCTATCAAGGATAATTTTAACACATTTGATTGTTGTTGAGCAAATATATTTGCAAGTTTTGTGGAATTATTGTCAGTTTCTGCAATATTTAAGTTTTTAATGGTTGCATTTTCAATTTGATTAAATAATGCAATCCCTTCAAAATTAGCAATATTGTTTGAAATACTGATATTTGATAATCCTGCTATTGCAAAGTCACCACCGTCAAGTGTGCCAGAGAATTTGTTTGCAATTAATGCACCATACTTTGTGATTTGTGCAGTTGCATCAATGTCGGATAAATTGATTGATTGCAACACAACAAAGTTAAAGTTTGGTTTTAATGCGATATTTAAGAAATGCTCACTTGTTGCAATTCCATATGGGTTTTCAGCACTGCCGTCACCCGAAGCAAAATAGTTAAAGTAAATATCTTCATAAGGTGTTGCAACTGAACTTAAACTGCCTTTACGCACCACGTTAACCGCTATTCTTGTGTACACGCCTGCGGTTGAAAGTGGATATACAAAGTAAGTTGTTTCGTCAATAACACGCACATATTCTGTGTTTGCTTTTGTAAGTTCAACAATTTGTTCCACCGCATTGCCAGCAACACTGCCGTTGCTGTTAAATGAGTAGGCTGAAATTTGATAAGAAATTCTTAAAACATCATTAGTTTTGAAGTCTGACGAAACTGGAATATACAAACTTAAATCTGTTTCATCAAATCTGATTTCACCCACTGATTCTGGGCGTTCGCTTGAACCTTCAAATACATATTTGCCACCATTGAACACTTTACCAGTGCCAACGCCAACTGCTTGTATTTTGATTGTGTAACTGCCAGACATTTCTGCCGGAGCAACACATTTTAAGCCTTCTTCCGCTTTAACAACTTTGGTGATTGATTGTTGAGATTCACTACCGCCCCAACTAAATGTCACTTTATAGCCTTGTGCATTTTGTACTTCGCCCCAAGTGATTGCATCGCCGTCTTCGGCAACAGTTGTAACATTGTCAAGTTTTGTAAACCCTGCAACTGCAACAGATGTCATAGCGGTAACATAATCTGAACCGATTGCACGTATTGTTATTGAATAACTGCCAACTTGCAATGTTTTGCCAGCATCGTCCAAAGTTGTTGCAAAGTCAATAGAGTTTCCACTTGTTGTAAATGTGTAAGTTGTATCGCCTGTTAAGGTTACAATGTATTGACTGATATGTCCACTATCCACATGTTCCCATGTTAAGATACCGTCATTAGATACTATTGCATTTGCTTCAACCTTAGCAAGTCTTACCATATCCACTGCTGCGGTATAATCACTTAACAAGATTTCCACATTATTTACACTATCAAACTTACCACGTGTGCGTAATTTTAATGTGTAACTGCCAGCATTGATTTTGCTTTTGCCAATGCCGTCAATGCAAGTGTATTCATTGTCACTTATTTCATAATAGAAATAGGTTTGACCGCCAATTTCTTTAGTTTGTGTTCTTTCTGCGGTAACCGTATCTTCAACAACACGTCCGTCTTCAAATTCAATGCGAATAATTGTGCCGTTGTAATTTGCTTGGTCTTTAACAACACAACAAATTGCACCGTCTAATATTTTAACTGTTTCAACACCTTGTGATTTTTCAATGGCTGTAACTTTATCTTTGCCAGAAACTTTAACAAAGGTTGAATTTAATATGCCAGTGTCACCTTCTTCGGTTTGTACTGCACGCACTTTAACATTAAATGCTTGTCCGTTTTGCAAAACAAGTTCAGCAGTTTCATTTGTTGTGCTGTTTGTTGCTTGCACTTTTTCAGGCAAAATGTAAGTTAAAGTGTTGTTACTGATTGTAACGCCTTCGCTGTTTTTACCAATTTTAAATGTGTATTCTGTTGGTTCTTTTTCAGTATCAGCAATCACAAGTTCGTAATCGTTGATATATGATTTAACCCTATCATTAAGCACGTAAGCCAAAGCAAATTGCAATTTACCGTCTACAACCGTCAAACTTGTGTCGGACAATCGTTTGAAGGAATAAGAGATGTTTGGCAACCTTGAATTAAGCAGATATTTAGAATCTAAATCTGTTGTTCCAACCCCTGCCAAAGTGCGGATTTTAATTGAATAATTGCCCGCTTTAAAATATTTAGAGAAATCAAATTTTAAATAGTCTTTATTGTTAAGCAGATATTCTACTTTAACTGTTGCTGTACCAGCACAATCTTCAACCAAATTGTTGTCGATAACCTTTTGAACTGACGCTTCGTCATGATAGAGATAATAAATATAAGGTTTACCCTCTACCGCACTGCCGTTATAGTAAACAATAGGATTAATTTCCAACTGATAAACTGGATAATCAACAGCATTGCCGTTATCGTCATATTTGATTTTGTTTTGGAATATCAACTCACCAGAATAGGTGTATGTCACACCAGTTGGTGTTGCGTCACCGCCACCACTTGGTTGGTCAGTTTTGCCACCATTGTCTGCCCCTGTAACATCTGTAACTTCGTCAGCGAATTCAGAAATTACACTAGCTGGGTCAGTTGGTTGTTCTGGGGCAGTTGGTGTTTCTGGTTTATCAGTAACTGTGTAACTGATATAAGATTTTAAGTTGTTATCTGTGTAACGAATAAATGATTTTGATGAATAAAGGTCTGAAGATAAATATGCTTGATTGATTGTTCCATCTGTGGTTGTTGTTGCTGTTATATCGCAACCCAAAATATGTAAATCAACACTGAACACACCACCTTCAATAAGTGAAATCACATAATAGCCATTTCCATTTGTAGCATTAAGCCCAGACGCAAGTGAAACTTTGCCGTCCTTTGTTGAAATCATTGTGTTAAAGTAATAGAAATTATCCAAATTCAAGTTAATTTGATTATCCTTAAACACATTAAAGTATAAGTATTTTGTTTCACCATTAATATCCACATAAGGATATTTTACCACTGTACACAAAGTGCCAGCGTCTGTGTAGTTCACAATAAGATTTTGGTTATATAATGCAGAATTTGCAACAAAACTCTTGTAGTCAAGTGCAAACATTTCATAAGGTTTGTTATTGATTTTAACAATCAATTTGTACACAACAACCTTTTTAAACATCGCATAATTAACATCTGTCACTGGTTCATTAAATTGATAATTAAAGCCACCCAAAGCAAATTCTTCTGGACAAGCGAAAGTGAACACGCCACGTTCGTCAACCCTTATCCAAGTTTTATCTTCTACATTTTGTTTTGCTTTATCAAAAGCAAGTTTTGTAAAGTTGATAATACTTGTTTCAGCCTTCACGCCAGAACTGATTATTGACAAGTTGCCGGAAGTGTTGCCAATAAGTTGAACTGACAATGTGTAACTACCTTTGCTGAGTTTAAGCAAATAACTTTTATCAACTTCAATCACATAATTTGTTGCAGCATTGACTGTTGTCATATCAATATCTGCCCATTGTTTGTTTCCGTTTGTATATGCTTCAATGTTAGTTTGATAACTTGGATTTTTATATTTTATTGTTTCTGTAACACCTGTGCTTGTGTTGCGGAACATAAGGTTTGCCTGTGTGAAGAAGCCATTTGCTTTAAGCACAAGCGCACCGTCATCAACTGTAACAGATTCATAAACTGGCAATTTGTGAACACAAATCATTTTGCTGTTTTCACTGTTTACAATGTTGGTTAAATTTGAAATTGCCCTTACTGTCACATTGTAACTGCTTGTAAAGTTGTCAAAGCCTTCAAATTCAAAATAGTTGTTTGTAAGCACAACTGTTTGTTTAACTGAACTGTCAAATATATCTTCAAAGGTTAAAACATATTCATTTGCACCTGCAATTTTATCCCATTTGATAACACCATTATCAATGTTTAACACAGGGGTCGCAAGCATTGTAACTTTGCACACTTCACTATATTTTGAAGCACACAAATTGTATCCGTCCACGCCTGATTTTGGCACAGCTTTGATATACACACTGTATGTTCCCGCCTTAAACGATTCTTCTTGTCCGTCTTTGGTTTTGTATCCGTATGGGAAAGCAATATTGTTTGTTGTGATAATTGCTGGATAACTTGTTGTGATATAACTTGTTGCGCCTTCTTCCGCCACCAAGTAAATTAAGTTTGCATTGCTAAAATATTCATTGCCTTCACTATCCACAACTTTAAGGATATAGCCAGCCAAAACATCTGTTCCGTCTGCAAGTTTGTTTAAGCCAGTGTCGGTGAAAGTTAATGTTTGAACTTTAACTTCATCTTGATTACCCACCGCTGGCAAACTAACTTTTGTTGGAGCAAACAATCCATAAAGGTCGGTTGTTGTAACATTAGAGTTAAGCAACAATTCACCCGTAGATTGTTTTGCAACAACGTCAAATTTAATTGTTTCTTTTGTTAATGCTGTTACGCCATATTTAAGCATAACACTTGGTTCGATTATAAGTTTGCCATCAGTTAAACTTACACCGTCCATATCTTTATAAATATATTGTTCTTCGTCTGTGTCACCATGAACAAATCTAACAACACAGCCGTCCAACCCTTCCAATTTTGTGGTTGGGTCAAACACAGTCATTTCAAACAATTCAGCACTCTTTTTATCTAACGATAAAACAACCATGCCATTTTCAACACTCACTTTTGGTTGTGCCAATTTTGTAAGGCTGATTGCTTCTGAAAGTTGACTGTTTGTAAAGTTGCCAGTTGTAACTGCCACAGACCTTACAAACAGCACTAAACTGCCGTCATTTATGCCAAGATTGTAAGAATCAATAATCAAGTTTGTGTTAAGTTTAACAAGCCCTGTTTCAGTTTGTTTGTAAACGTCTACACCTGCCACATTTTCTGGCAATGAGAACACAAGTTTTGTTCCGTCAGTTTCAACCAAAGCGTTTTCAACTATTGTGTATTCAAGTTCGTTTGAAATGTCACTATCAAACACATATACAGTTTGTTCATTACCGTCAATTTGTGCAGTATAATTTGAACTTGCCTTAATCATAGCAACCACTTTTTTAGTTTGACTTAAATTCTTGCCATAGTCGTCCAAATTAAATGTGTAGTCAATGGCTGAGGTTGCTGTTGGGTTAACATCAATCAATAAAGTTGCATAGTTTGCACTGT
The DNA here is from genome assembly GCA_934777435.1 of uncultured Clostridia bacterium. Classification (GTDB taxonomy): domain Bacteria; phylum Bacillota; class Clostridia; order Christensenellales; family UBA1242; genus Onthoplasma. The sequence goes on along the minus strand of CAKVNK010000002.1, from coordinate 106,139 downwards.
CATCAATATCATTAAAAATTCTAACAAGCACTGAACGTTCATAATCGGTTGCCACTTGATTAAAACTTATTCTAACTGAATTGTTGCCGTCCTCACGTGCATTATTTTTGGTGCCAGAAATGCTGATTGCTTGCGCTTTTTTAACATACAATGTATCACCCAAAGTTGCAAGCAACAAGTTTTCTTCACTTGTTTTGTTATTGAGTGTCACAAGTTGCAATTTGTTAATTTCTTGTAATGTGTCTGCTGGAACATTGTTGTAAATGTAAGCCAAATTGAATTTTATTGTTTTGGTTTCAGTGTCAAGTTCAACACTGTTGTTCAATTCCAATAAATATGTATTATTTACTCTTAAAACATAATCAGTATAACTATATCCAGTTTCAATCTCAAAACTGATTTTTTGTCCGTCACGTTCAGCCATGGCAAATGTAGCAACAGGTGCGAATCTAATGGTTTGTTCGGCTGAAAAGTCAGTGTCTACAACATCATCTGAGTTTTCGGTTGAGTGCGAAGCAAGGTAGCAAACTTTAACATTAAATGTGTTGCCCAATTCAGATAAAATAGGTTTAAACATTTCGTCCAACAAAGTTATGCTATATTTTGTGCCAAGGTTTTTAACATCTAATTTTGCATTAACTTGTGCAAAATCATTTTCAGTGAATTCAACAACATTTTCACCAGAACTCAACACAACTTTCAATGTCATGTTATTCATTGTTTTTGCAGGTTCAATGATAAGTTTATTGCCTTCAATAACAAGTTTTGAATTTGCTTGTGCTTTGTTCACTCTTAATTGTTTAGGCAAACTGTTGATATATGTAACACTTGCATCATCATTTGCCAAAGCAATAAGTTCAAAAATGTTTTCGCCGTCAACCAAACCAGTAACAGTTGACCCCATAACATAAGATGATGTTATATCTTGTTCGTTCAATTTAAGTGTATAACCACCATCACTGATATTTGTTGTCAATGAATTGTGGCTATTGTCAAAGTTAAGTGCAGGTGTTTCCAATCTTTCAAACACATAACTTGCACTCATTTGTGAATTGATTGTTGTGCTTCCGTCACCAAGGGCTTGAACAGCAAATTCTTTTCTTTCGCCAGATTGTAAATCAAAACTAAAGGTAAGGTTTTCTGGCAAAACAAAACTCATATCGTTTTCAGCAACAACACAATACATAACTGCATTTGCAACTGCATTAATATCAAATTTTACTTCTGCGTGATTAGTTGTTATTGTTGGCGTTTCCAAAACTTTAAATGTGTGAGTTGCACAAATTTTATCAGTTCCGTTTGTGTTTTTCACACTAAATGTTGTGCTACCATTACCACGAACATAAAGGTTGATTGTATAATCACCAGCGGTTAAATCTAATTCATTTAAGTTGATAGTGTTTTCAAAACTTTCAACCACACTGCCGCCTTTGATCAAATCAAATTCTATTGATGCATTGTTTGTTGTATTCAACTCACCAGCCACCACTGTAACCACGCCATTTTCAACATTAATACTGTCAATTTCTTGCAAGCATACAATTTCAAGTTGTGTTGTTTCACTATCAATTTTGCTACTGCCATTGCCTAAATGAGTGATATTGATTGTATATTTACCAGCATTAAAATCAATGCCCAACATAAGCAAATTAACTTGCACATTTGGTGTCAATGCTGGGGTAAATTGCCTTTTGAATATTGATTGGTTTGCAGTGTCAAAAATTTCAACTTCATATTGTTCTTCAAGCACAGCGGTAAGGTTCAAAACATAGTTGTTGATTTCAACTTCTGCTTTGGCTTGTTTTTCAACCACTAATTCGGCTTGCTTTGATGCTAAATAATAGGTTTCACCAGCAACAAAGTTTGCATTAACAAACACCCTAAATTGTTTGCCAGACTCGAACTCGTCACGTGTAAAGTCAATTTGACGTTTATCTGTCACATATTCCACAACCTTAACATTGTCACTGTCAACAACTTTGATGTGATAAAGGCTGGCATTGTCTACACTATCCCACTCAACAATATTGTTTACACTTCTAATTGTTGGGCTTGCAAGGCGATTGACATTAAGTTTTGCTATTTGTTCGCTTGAAAGCACAATGTTTTTACTGTCCTTTGCAAGAACAGGTTTAACTGACAACACACTTGCCACACTGTTAGGCACAAATTCAGTTTCAAAATTTGCAAAAGTTGTCAAATCGTAATAGTTTGTATTAACAACAGTCAACCTTTGGTCGTTTAAATAAATTTCATAACTTGCCACGCCGTCAATAGGTTGCCAACTGATTGTTGTGTTAACAAGTTCGGCTTCAATATTTACAGCACATTTTGCAACTAATGTGTAAGGTTTTGAATTGTAAGCAATAAAGCCGTCTTCTGCTGTTCCAACTGCATTAACTGAAATATTAACATCACTGCCAGCCAAATTCTTGCTTATTGCAGATAATTCAACTTTTGTGTTTTTGCTTGTTGTGAACAAACTATCATTAACAAAAACTTGATAATCGGTTGCTTTTGATTTTTCAATAATTAACTCACCACCAACCACACTAACAGATTTTGGTGCACTTGCTTGATTGATTTTGATTGTTTGTGAGAAGTTAGAATCTTCAAACGCTTTTGTATAACTAGGCACAGTTGCCTTAACACGCACAGTTAAGTTGCGGTCGTATGCTGAAATGCCGGCAGTTGAAGTTGAAGATTGTAAATGTTTGTTATAATCATCCAATGAGTATTCCAACACATTGCCAATATCAATGCTTTCGCCATTGATTTCGATTGTGTAACCATTAACAAAGCCGTCTTGGTTTGATTGAGAAATTGTAAAAGATTGTTTGTCTGCAGAATATGTTATAGTTGGGGTTGAAAGTTTTGTAACACTTGCAACAACTTGCACTTGCATAATGTCTTGAATAAGGTTGTTTTCGTCTGCAACAACTTGTATGTAAGTTTTGCCAGCGGTCAAAGCTGTAATTTGATTGTTGCGTACTGAAACGATAGCATCATTGTAAGAACTTATTTTGTAAGCCTTGTTGGTTGGATACCTTGGACTAAAATAAACTTCTGGTGTGTAAGTTTCACCAACAAGCAAAACAACACCATCTGTTGACGGTGCATTAAAATATATATTTTCAACCTTGATGTCTTGTTTGCAGCCGAAAAGCAAAAAAGAAAACATTGCAATCAACAAACAAACTAGAACACTTTTTCTTTTTGTCATCAGACATTACCCCTTTATGTCTTTTTTTGTCAAAATTAGTTTAACACATTAAATTTTTTTTATCAAATATTTTTTAAATATTTATAAATAAATAGGCAAAAAATTCCAACATAAAAACATCACAAAAAATTTAAACAATTTAATTTTCACTTAGCACTAAAATAGGAAGTAAAATATAAAAAATTTACAAAAAATTATATTTTTAACACATTTTTACATATTTTTAACAGTTTTTTCACAAAATAATTAATTTTTATTTATTTTTTATTTTTAATTTTTTCTTCGCTAACAAAAACATCAAATCGTTTTACTAAAAAAATCTCAATACGCCACAAAAAAATTTTCATACAACAGAAACCAAAAGCTCACCCCTACAATCGCCTTACTATCAATCTCAATCTATCACATACAACCGGTTATTCAGCCAACACCATGGTATGTTTTAATCACCCACAGCATAAATATAAATATGTTATATAACGACTATCAAGTTTTAAATAATGATGAATACCAAATAATCAATCTTCACTATCAACAAACAAAACCACAAACTCAAAGCGAGATTATGAATAAGTTGTTTGTTAATTTTGACCAATGCAAAAGTTATTGTTTTGGGCTTAGTAGCCAAGTAAATAAGCGTATTCAAGCGGTTTTAAACAATGCAAAGGCTGAATTTGAAAAACTTATCAGCAATATAAACATAAGTTTTAAACTAAACACAAAAACAACCAAAGTTGTTTCAACTTTCAGCGTGTTTGATTTTGCAAACAAACTGGTAGAAGGCTTAAAATTAGCACAAGAATTTTTAAATCTTGCAACTGACCCAAAACTCACCGTTTTTGCAAAACAAACCACAAAAACAATTTTAGATATTGCCGACCAACTTTTTGACGCATTGTCTAGCAGTAATATTCAAATGTTTAAATATATGTAATAAATCATTATTCCACAATTCTTGCACCGCAAAAATAAAAGCCTAAATAATAAATTGTAAAAAATTAAAAACAATTAAAATATCAAAATAAAAAACAATAAAATAAAAAAATAAATACTTCCCAAACCAAAAAGAAATATTTATTTTTTGCTGAATTTAAAATTTATTTTTATTTAATTAAATCAATTTAAAATTAAATATTTTTAAAAAAATAATTATTTTTACATTAATTTTGCATTATTTTTGGCGTTTTTAATTATTTTTTATAAATTTTTTAATATTTTTATTTTCAATTTTTTAAACAGTTTAAATTCACGTTTAACAATTTCAACCAACGCAGGTTCAACTTGGTATAAAGATTTAAAATCAAACACAACAGAACTTAAACCATTTTCTTGCATTTGTATTGCCAAATCTTTAACAGCCAAATCTAGTGATGCATAGTCAGACGGCAAAAGATGTTGTTTGTTATCCACCAAAATTTTAGCAATCTTTTTAAAAGGTAAATTACCAGCGTCAACCATATATGTTTTTGTAACTGGCACAACATTATGATAGTCTTGCAAAATTTCACTAAACGCTTCTTTAACTTGCACCCCAGCAGAATTTAAAATTTGTTTTTCATTTTCAGTTTGTTCATCAACAGCACAAACCAAAGACGGAGAAAAAAGCACACAAACATCTGCTTCAACTGAACATAAGCCACAATCAATATTTGCTATCCCCTGCATAAATTTGAATTGACTTAAATTTTTCACCCCACGTGAAAGGCTTTCAAAACTCAACAACTTATCCTGCATATGTAAAATTGTTTCGTCAAGGTCACCAGGCGCACGCACTTCAAGCAAAGCGTCAAGCAACCACCTTTTTTGTTTTGTTGTTAAATTTTCAGGCAACTTTTGTTCGGTTTCTTTGGTTAAAGCCAAAAGCAAATCGTCCAGCAAACACAAATATTGTTCTTCTGTCAATTTAATATCTAACATAACAATATTATACCTTTTTAGCAATCAGCAAGTCAATTAAACAAAGGCTGATACAACAAACCACACTTTCACCCTTAGCCCACGGCATCAAAAATCAACCATTATCCAAAACAGGCACGACAACATATACTGAACTATGGATAAAAAAATATGTGTATATGCCATTGCTAAAAACGAAATAAAGTTTATAGATAGATGGTACAATTCAGTTAAAGAAGCCGATTATGTTTGCGTGCTTGACACTGGTAGCACTGACGGTAGTTTTGAGAAATTTATTTCTCTTGGCATAATTTGTAAGCAAAAAGTCTACACCCCTTTCCGCTTTGATACCGCACGCAACGATAGCCTTAAACTTATTCCAGCAGATACAGACATTTGTGTATGCATTGATATTGATGAATTTTTTGTTCCAGGTTGGTCAAAAATTTTACGTTCAGCATGGAAAGATAATGTAGGACGTGCAAGATACCGCTACACTTGGAACTTTAACCCAGACGGAAGTGAAGGTGTTGTTTATATGGCAGATAAAATGCACAAAAACAATCTCTATCATTGGGAACACCCAGTGCATGAAATTTTAGTACAAAACACAAATTTAACACCAACAAACACGCCAGAAACACAAAGTAAAAACCAACAACAGAACAAGCAAAATTCACTCAACCAAAATAATAATAGTTCAATAGATAATTTAATCACAATAGACTTACCTAATATTCAACTTAACCATATGGCTGACAATGCAAAATCACGTGCTAGTTATCTACCACTGCTTGAACTTTCAGTTAAAGAAAACCCCACAGACGACCGCAACACCCACTATCTCGCACGTGAATATATGTTCCATGGCGATTATAGAAAGGCAATAAAAATGTTTAAAAAACATTTAAGCCTACCAACCGCCATTTGGAAAGCAGAACGCAGTGCAAGTTTAAGATATATTGCCAACTGTTACAAGCAATTAGGTATTTTAAAACAACAAAAATCACTAAAACAGGCAGAAGAGAACAGCACACAAAAAACTCTCAACTCAACAAACAAAATAGTTTCAGCAAAAAGGAACAAAAAAAACAATACCAACACCTATTATTTAAAAAATCAAATTGAATATTTGCACAAGGCAATTTTAGAGTGTTCAACCATGCGAGAACCTTATTTTGAACTGGCAGTAACATATTATGAAAACAACCAATTTTTACTATCTGCAGTGTGGCTCAATCAAATGCTTAATATTCAAAACCGAGAGTTAAATTATATGTCCACACCTAGTTGTTGGGGTTCATTGCCTTATGATTATCTTTCAATTTGCTATTATAATTTAAAGGACTATAAAAACGCATATATCGCTGTTAGCAAAGCATTGACTTTTGGTGAAAATGAAAGGCTTAAAAACAATCAAAAAATATTTGCTAACCTTGCAAATAAAACAATTTCATAACAAATTTGCGCTTCATCTAACCACACGCACAAGTTTTACAAACAATCTTTTATTGTGATATAATCACCAACTTGAATATATTAGAATATTTACAAAACCATAGATATAAAACAAACAAAAAAAGGCTTTCAACAGCCTTTTTGTTTTTATTAAATTGCGTTTTTATTAAAAATTAAGCACATTTTTACACAGTTTCAGCAATCAAATTTAGTTAACTACCAAATTGCGAATTAAACAATTCAGCATAGAAACCGCCCTTGGCAAGTAATTCTTTATGAGTGCCAGTCTCCACAATTTTACCCTTATTCATCACAAGTATTTTATCAGCATTTTCGATTGTTGAAAGCCTATGAGCAATAATAAAGCATGTGCGACCTTCCATAATCTTATCCAAAGCAGATTGAATAATCATTTCAGTACGAGTATCAATGTTACTTGTTGCTTCGTCTAAAATAAGCATGGGTGGTTTTAAAAGCATAATACGTGCAATGCAAAGCAGTTGTTTTTGACCTGCTGAAATATTGTCACCACGTTCGCTTATAATTGTGTCATAACCTTGTGGCAATTTCATAATAAAGTCGTGTGCATTGGCAAGCATACATGCTTCCACAATTTCGTCCATTGAAGCATCTGGTTTTGCGTAAGCCACATTTTCTTTTACACTGGCATTATAAAGCCAACTTTCTTGCAACACCATACCATAAAATTGTCTAAATGAATTACGTTTGATTTTTCTTAAATCCTTGTTGCTAACCTTAATTGAACCTGCATCAACATCATAAAAACGCATTAACAGATTGATAAGCGTGCTTTTACCACAACCGGTTGGCCCAACAATAGCAATTCGATTGCCTTGTTCAACTTCCAGATTGAAGTCTTCAATCAATTTAAATGCTTTTGAGTAACTGAAATCAACATGTTTTATGCTTACTTTACCATTACATTTTTTAAGTTCTGGCAAATCAGCATCACTGATTTCATCTTCTTCGTCCAACAACTTGAACACACGGTTTGCACTTGCAACCGCAACATGCAAATCTGCAAATATACCCGCCACCTCATTGAAAGGTTTTGTAAAGTTTTCACTGTAACTTAAAAACGAACTTATTTTACCAATAGATATAGCACCTTTAAGTGCCATAACGCCACCAACAACACCAACAATGCCATATAAAATGTTATTTATCATACGGCTGGCTGGGTGTGCCAAAGAAGCATAGTACAATGATTTTTCACTTGAAACATAAAGTTCTTGGTTAATTTCGCCAAACTTTTGATTTACTGCTTTTTCATTATTAAACGCTTTAATAATTTTCATGTTGGTTATCATTTCTTCGCTGTAACCACTCATTGCACCTTGCATATCCACACGTTTGCGATACAAAGCCTTGCTCTTTTTGGTGATTTTGATTGCCACCCAAAGTGAAACTGGAGCCATAACCAACACAATTAAAGCCAACGCCCAGTTAAGAACCAACATCATTATCAGCACTATAACAACTTGGAATATGCCACACATGATTGCTTTAAACCCTTCAAGGAAGCCGTCTGTAACATTTTCAACGTCCACAACCATAGTGTTCATAATGTCGCCATGAGAATTGTTGTCAATAAATTTGATAGGCACACTATTTAATTTTTTATAAATGGAATTACGTATTGATTGTGCGGTAAGATATGTCAATTTGTTCATATACACACTACCCAACCAGTCAAACAACGAGTTAACAGCGGTAAGGATAAAGATTGTAACACACATAACCGTAAGCATTTTAAAATCAACTTGCCCAGCGGTTATCATACAGTCGATTGCTTTACCTGTGCAGATAGGTATAAGCATATTAAGTAAAATCGCAACAAGGTCAAACACAACGGACAGGAAAAATGTCACCCTATGTGGTTTCACATATGGCATCAAACGTGATAGAAACTTTTTGTATCCTTTTGTTTTCTTTTCCATTTTGTGTTTGTTTTTTCCTTTTTGTTTTGTACTATTTACTACATCACTACACTCATTGATTGTTTTAATTTGTTTGTTTTAAATTATCAGCATTTACACTGTTGACACTTTACTATTTTGCTTGTGATTCATATATTTCACGGTAAATATCGCAGTTTTTCATAAGTTCATTATGTTTACCCATACCAACCACATCACCATTATCAAGCACGATAATTAAATCGCATGATTTGATTGAAGTTGCACGTTGAGAAATTATAACAGTTGTTGTATCCAACTTTTTGATTGCTTTGCGAAGGTTGGCATCAGTTAAAAAGTCAAGTGCACTACTGCTGTCGTCCAAAATCAGCATTTCTGGTTGACCAATCAAAGCACGTGCAATGGTAAGCCTTTGCATTTGCCCACCACTAACATTTTTACCACCTGCCATAATTTGATAATCTAAAGTGTTACGCCACTCACTTACAAACGACCACGCTTGTGCAGTTTTCAATGCTTCAATAATTTCTTCATCTGTGGCTTTGCTGTCACGTATTTGCATATTTTCACGCAAACTGCCACTGAACAATGTGCTACGTTGTTGCACTATGCTTATATCTTTACGAAGTTGAGTTAAAGTAAAGTCTTTTATATCCTTGCCTTTAAATAATATTCTGCCACCTGTCAAATCATAAAAACGTGTCATAAGGCTGGCGATAGTGGACTTACCACTGCCTGTACCACCAATAATACCTATTGTTTGGTGTGGATAAATTTTAAATGATAAATTTTTGATAAATGATTGAGTTTGATTATCAAGCGTATAGTTAAATGAAACATTATCAAATTCCATAAGTGCATCATATTCTAATTTCTTATACGCACGTGCGTTAGGTTCATCTTTTACTACTGGCACAGTGTTTAGCACTTCTTCAATGCGGTGCCAACTTGCAACTGTACGCACAAACAAGATAATACCTTGTGAGATAACCAACAATGCAATGGTGATTGTTGAAACATAATCAATCAAAGCAATAACATTACCTTGTGTGAGTGTGCCAACATTTATTTGAAAACCTCCCACAACCAAAATAACGATAGTAGCCACGTCCACAACCATAAATATAACAGGGTTAAGCAAGGCTGCAATTTTGGTTATTTTAAGGCTGGTATCAGTATAATCTTGACTGACTTTTTCAAACCTTTCAGTTTCTTTTTTTTGTTTATTAAAAGCGCGAATAACACGTGTACCGTCCAAATTCTCTTTTGTAACTTGGCTGATTCTATCAAGTTTTTTACGCACAACATTGAAGTAAGGCACTGTCTTTTTTGTGAATATCCAAAGTATAAGCAACACAATAGGAATAAGCACTAAGAACACCAAAGACATCTTTTTATCAATGCTTAAACTGAGTGCAAACGCACCAATCAAAAGTGCTGGCACACGGATAATCAAACGCATAAACAAACTGATTGCATCTTCAACTTGGTCAACATCATCAGTCATACGATTTATCAAACTTGCCGTACCAAATTTATCAAGTTCGTAATGTGAAAAAGTGGATACATGTTCAAACACACCTGCACGCAATTCTTTTGCCACACCAGAACTCATCAAACTAACAAATTTTTGACTGATTGCACTGAGCCCAAATGCCACCACATTTATAACCAGCAAAACCAAACCAATTTTTATGATATATTTTATATCGCCGGTTGTAACACCAACGTCAACAATTTTTGCAACAAGAAGCGGATTAAGCAATTCAAAAACAGCCTCAATCAATTTCATAATTGAGCCAAACACTGCTTTCCATTTATACTTTTTAAAGTAACTTAAAAACTTCCGCATTAATTAAAGTATAATAAAACTAGTTTAAAATTTCAACCAAAATAAACTTGTTTTAAATTTACACCTTACATAAAATGCAAAATAAAATAGATAAAAAAGTAGAAAAAAGGAATTTAAAATTCCCTTTCTAATATTTTTAAAATCACCGAAAATATAGATTTTTATTTAAGTTTTTAATTATTTTTTAATTTTTTACGTGTTTTTTATTAATTTTTTAACAATTTAATTAAAATTTTTATTTTTTAATTTTTTCTGTTTCCTTAAAAGGTTAATTTAATTTTAAACTTTTCTCTTTCTTTTTCTCACCACTTTAACAACACAAAGTTTAAAAATACAATTTTAAATTTTTAGTTAGACAAACAAAGTAAGATTAAATTTAGTTTATAACAACCTTGCCTTTAATCCAACTATCGAAAAATGATTGCATATCACTGCCAGACGCAGAAGAAAAGGCATCAATCAAATCATCAATATTTGCATTTTTAAATTTGTTGGTTTCAAAATATTTTTGTGTCGCTTTAATAAATTTTCTTTCACCAATTAATGCAAACAAACTTTCATACATAAGTGTGCCTTTAACATAGGTGCAATATGTGTACTCTGGTTCAGTGTTATATTCATTAACTGCACGCATGCTTGTGTCAATCGCACCCAACACATCTTGATATACAGTGATAAACAATGTGTAGTTTTCTTTGTTAGCTTTTACAATTTGATTATGTGTTAAATTGTAACCTTTGTTATAGTCATAAAACAAAGCAGTTGAAAATTCTGTCAATGCTTCGTCAAGCCATGGCAAATTATATTCATCATTACCAACCAAGCCATACCACCATTGATGTGCGGTTTCATGTATAATCACATTTATATAGTCATCAAGGTTATCAATCTCATCACTTATCATAACAAGATTTGGATATTCCATGCCCCCATGCAAAAAGTCGCACTTTACAACTGAAAAAGTTTGATAAGGATAAGCCCCAAATTTGTTTGAAAAGGTGTTTATCGCATCAACAGCCGATTTAAGCGACAAATCAGCATTGGCATCATTATAATAAAAGTAGTTAACTTCAACCTTGCCAGCCTTTGCGGTTTTATATTCAAACTTATCACTTATCACGCACGCAAAATCACGCACCACTTTTGCATTAAATTTTGTTTCAATTTTTCCGCTTTGTTGCTTTACTGCAGTTTGAACACCTGTGCCAGCCACAACCAAATTGCTATCGTAAGTTAAATTAACCACATAATTTGCACAATCACTATAAAATGGGTCACCATTTGCATTGTATGGATTGATTGAAAACCCTTTTCCTTGCTCATAAACGCAAGCAACCGGATAAAAGTTTGCAAGATTTGTTGTGTCGTCACCATAACCAAAGCGGTGTTCACAATTTGGCAAACTTATGTTATATTGCATTTCAATTTTTACACGTTCAGTTGGCATAAGGCTAGTTGTTAAATTTACGTTTAAAATTCCATCATTTTCCCCTTCCAAAACAACCGCAACATCTTTACCGTCTGCTTTAAGGCAAGTTATTTCAAATTTACAATAACTCATACCGTGCTTGTAGCAGTTGTTCACTTTGGTTTGTGCAACAACCTTGTCCGTTGCACCCAACTCAAAATATTTTGGATATAAATGAAATTTAACATGCTTTAAAACCGTGTCACTTGAATTCACATAATCAACTTGTTGGTTTGCTGAAATTGATTTTTTTGCATTATCAAAATCTACCGCTATATTATAATTGGTTAAATTCTTGCCAATTTTGTCAAGGTTGTCCGCCTTTTTACAACCCACCAGCAAAAAAGCAAAGGCAGACAAAAAAAACGCATATACTAGACGCAAACAAAGGTGTCTTTTTAAAATCTTTATATTGAACAATTTTTTCATATGTTAAAATATGCTTCAATCAAAAAAGATAGAACAGAACAAAAACTTTCAAAATACGCAAAACTTTGTCAAAATTAGGTTACGCACATAAAAACAAAAGTTATCCACATTAAAAGCCCAAAATTGTGGATAACTGGGGTGAAATTGTGGATAACTCCTTTGGCTATGACAAAAATATGTGCTAAAATATCAGTATGAGTTTTTGTAAATTTAGCCCTGGTTATGTTGCAAACAACAAAACCATTATAGACAACACTTTTATTAACGAATATCTGCCAAAAGCACCTGACCTTTGCGTTAAAGCCTATTTGCTTGGTTTAAGCAAGTGTTCCAGCGCAGACGAAGCGGACAATTCGCTTGAATTTTTTGCCAACACTTTAAAAGTTTGTGAAGAAGATGTTGTTTCTCTTTTCAAATACTGGGAAGAAATGGGGCTTGTTAAAGTGCTTTCAACCAACCCTATTGAAGTTAGATACTTGCCAATATTATCAAATGCTGGCAGTGTTAAAAAATATAAAATTGATAAATATGCTGATTTTAATATACAGTTGCAAGAGTGTTTTGCTGAACGTATGCTCACACCAAATGAAATGACCGAGTTTTACGACCTTATCGAGCATAAACACATTCCTCAACCTGCCCTTATTGCCATTGTTAAATATTGCACAGACAACAAAGGCTTTAATATCGGCCCAAATTATTGCTTAACCGTTGCAAAAGATTGGATCCGACAAGGCATTTTATCCATTGAACAAATCAATGAAAAGATTGAAGAACTTGGCATCGTAGACGACCAAATGAGCCTTATTTTATCCGCTATGGGCAGTAAACGTAAAGTTCAAATTGAAGATAAGGAATTGTTGAACAAATGGCTTAAATCTTACGGCTTTGAACTCAACACAATTATTTATATTGTTAAAAGTTTTAAAACAAAAAAACGCAGGCTGGATATAAATATTTTGGACGAAGCCTTAACCAAATATTTTGAAATGCGTTTAACCAGCATACCAGAAATCGAAAACTATGAAAATGAAAAGGAAAATTTATTCAACCTTGCCATTGCAATCAACCGTGAATTAGGCATCTATTATGAAGATGTTACAAAAGAAATTGATTCTTACATAGTTAACTGGCAAAATATGGGCTTTGACCAACAAACATTAATCACCATTGCCGACAACTGTTTTAAATCGTCAATTCGCACATTGGAAGGTTTTAACAACATTTTGCTTAAACTTTTCCGTTTAGGCATTGTAAACCTTGCCTCTTATAATCAATATATTAACGATAATTTAGCAATGGACAGCAAGATTAAAGAAGTTTTAACTCACTTAAAACTTGCAAGGAACGTGAATAATGGCGACCGCAGTTTTTATGCAGTGTGGACTGGCGATTGGGGCTTTGCACATGATGTTGTGCTTTATGCCTCTGACCTTAGTGCTGGCAAAACAAATGCTTTGCAATATTTGAATAAGATATTGTCTAACTGGAACACTGCTGGCACAAAAACACTTGAACAAGCAAAACAAACCAAAGTTGAAGATACAGAAAAATCAGACTTTATTCACAACAATTACACCAAAGAACAAATTGCAAGTTTTATAACCAACCTTGACGAAGTGGAGGTATAGCATGAACAAACGCAAATTAATTGACGATGTTAAACAGCAATTTATGTTAAAACGTATTCAAGCACAAGAAAAGGCAGAAGATTTTGTGCTAGCCTTACGCCAAAACCCAGAGTTTGACGCTTTATATTCCGCTTACACAAAAACAGAGTTGGAATACATAAAAAGCAAATATGAACAAGAAAATTTAACTTTGAAATACGACTTGCAAGAATTAAAAGGTAAAATAAATCAATACTTAAAAGCCAACAATATCAACCCAGCAGATATGCAACCAAAATATGACTGTCCTATCTGCAACGATACTGGCGTGGTTGGCGGACGCATTTGCAACTGCTTACAACAGGCTTTAAACAAAAAACTTTCAATGCAAGTTAGCAGTCAAAATCAATTCAAGTCTTTTGACCAATGCAACAAAAATTTGATGAACGAAAACGACATCAAAACTTGCACACTTTTAAAAGCATGGTGTGAAAAATACCCAAGTGTAAGCAAAATAAATATCTGTTTAGTTGGTGGTGCAGGCACTGGCAAAACATTTTTGTTAGAGTGCGTAGCAAACGAAATGATTAAACGCAGTTATGTTGTATGCTATAAAACCGCATTTGAACTTAATGAACTTGCACGCCTTTATCATATAGGCAAAAACTTTGATTTTGCCGATTGCCTTTCAGCCGATATTTTGTTGATTGATGATCTTGGCACAGAACCAATTTTAAAAAATGTTACAAAGGAATATTTATATAACCTTATCAACACTCGCCAAGTAAATAATCTGCCAACACTTATAACAACCAACCTTAATCAAGAAAAGTTGTTGGACCGTTATGACGAACGTATTTATAGCCGTCTTGCAAACAAAGCACTCAGCCTAAACATACAACTCACAGGCAACGATAAACGCATTAATTAGTGTTCACTTAACATATAACACACAATATATGATTAAAACACTAAAATACAAAATAATAAAAAATTGAAGATTTAAAAATTAAGCAATTATATTTTATGTCGTTTCAATAACAAGTTAAACAGTATTTCTAACAATAAGTTAAATAGCAAATTTTACAAAATGACAAACAGCAGATTCAATAATAAATAGCAACAAAAAAGTCACCTTATAACAGGTGGCTTTTTTATTAGACTAAACTAAATCTTTTTCATAGTTGATTTTGTAAAGTTGTTTTGTTGTGTCTGTTACTTTAATGCTATCTGCAATTTCAATATCAGCAATGGCAAGAACAGTGTTACCAACTGCCAAAACAGGTATTTCATCACGCATACGTTGTGGTATCTTTTTATCAATAAAGTATTCCTTCAACTTCTTTGTTCCGTCTAAACCAAGTGGTGAGAAAGTGTCTCCTTCTTGTCTGAAACGCCAAACAGCATTTGCTGGCAATTTGTCTGCATCAATAACATGTTGGTGTAATTTTTGTTCATTTTTAACTTTGCTTGAAGTTGTACGAATTGTGCCATAACCTTGTATTTTAAGTTTGCCACTTCTAAATGGATATTCACCAACAACAATATCACGTTTTTTGATATTACCGATAACAATATAATCATATTCTTTGCTTACTTTAATTTTAAAAGGTAAGTTGATGATTGCACCATTGTTTGCTTCCAAAGCAAATTCACGCACCATATTAATGTGACGGCTTTCAATATCTTGTTGAGAGAATCTTGACAACACCTTTTTCAAAATACGGTTAACAATGGCTTTATCTTGATAGAAATATGCAAATGGTATTTTGGTTACGTCTGCATTTTCAATGATTGTGCCATAGTCAATTTGGCTGTTAATATAGTTATCGTCTTGAGCACAAATTTTGCTGAAATTGATAATGTTTCTATCAACACCTTTAAAGCGTTTTCTAAGTGCTGGCATAACAATGTTGCGGATATAGTTACGGCTGAATTCAATGTCTGCATTTGTTTCGTCTTCAACAAATTCAAGGCCGTTTTCATCAATGTAAGACATAATTTCTTCACGTGGAGTTTCAAGCAACGGACGAATATAAACGCCATCACGCACAGGGTCCATACCACGTGCACCAGAAAGTCCAGCACCACGCACAATGTTAAGCAAAACTGTTTCGGCTTGGTCATTTAAGTGATGAGCCAAAGCAATTTTATCAACCAAACCACGTTGCATAACAGTTTCAAACACACCATATCTAACTTTGCGTGCTGCTTGTTCAACTGTCATCTTTTCGTCTTTGGCAACTTTTAATGCTTCCACTTTAAACTTGTAAGCCCTGATGTTATGTTCTTTACAAAACTTCATAACAAATTCAGTGTCAAATGCACTGCTTGGTCTAATGCCGTGGTCAATGTTAACAGCAACCACTTCGCAGTCCAAATCAGATTTGATAGAGTTTAAATAATGCAATAAGCAAATGCTATCACGTCCGCCAGAGCAAGCCACACCGATAATTTCACCAGGTTTAATCATATTATTTTTTTTGATAAATTCAAGCACATTTTCCATAAAAATATTTCCTTTTTTGCAAAAAATTTAAAAATTTTTTAAATTCGGTTTGATTATACACCAAATTTGGCCGTTTTGCAATACTATTTAAAAAATTTTATGGATTTTTAATTGATAATTAAATTATTGTTTAGGTTGAAATTTTTTATTAAATTTTTTTATTAAGTTTAACCTAGTTCTTCAAGTATGTCCTAGCAACAAGCACGGTGATAATTCCATGTCCGTGCTTTTGCACTTTCTTTAAACTTTTTTAAATATCATATTTTGAACTTATTTTAATTTTTCAAGTATGTTCTAGCAACAAGCACGGTCATATCGTCTTTAGCGGAATTGTTGTTTAGATACACTGCTTGATTTAAAATTGTTTCTGCCAACACTTGCGGATTTGTGCTTACCAAATGTAAAACAAAATCTTCAAGGTTTTCGGTTGTTTCAAATGCGTCAGTTATACCGTCAGTTGCCATAATAACAATATCTTTGGTGGAAATGACAGTTTGATAAATTGAAGGGTTTATGCTATCCAACGCACCGATAGGCAAAGCACCTCCTTCAATCAACTCTATGCTAGACGCATGCTTAACCAAGCCATAAGGGGCACCAACTTTAACAAAATCTGCCATTTGCTTATCTAAATCTAATAAGCAGACATCAAGTGTTGAATAGTTTTCTTGATTATTTATTGCAAGCAGTTTGTTAACACTTTCCAAAATCACATCATTTTCAAAGCCTACTTTATAAAAATTTTCAATAAGGCTTAATGTCATTGCACTCATTTGATGTGCAGACTTGCCAGCCCCCATACCGTCACATAAAGCAAGTAAAAATTTATCCTTACCCAAACGAATAATACTATGACAATCTCCACTTTCTTCATTGCCGGCCTTGCAACAACTTGCCAAACCAAACGCACAGTCATATTTAGATTGTTTGCGTAAACTGATAGCGTTAAAGCCAGATTCTTCCATAGGTTTGATTGCAGAAATTTGCATAGGTGTTTTAAGCACTTCGGTTAACACCTTTTCAATAATTGACAAATCTTTTTCACCGGTTTTAACAATCAGCATAGCGTTCATCTCTTGGTTTTTTTCAGTATACAATAGCACTTCTTTACACTCAACATTGTGATTAAGCAAGCGAGATATGATTTTGTTTTCACGTTCAATATCAAAAGTTACGTTTGTGTCTATTTCATCACCAATGTCAAGCAGCAATCTAGACACCGCCCCCATTTGGTCAGCCAGCAAATATTTCACATTATTAACATCTGCAACCATACCTTTATATTGCTTATACTCATCAGCCAATCGGTTGACAAGCGAAATTAAATTGTTGATTTTTCCACACCTATTTGTAAGTCCTGCTGGAATATCCAACAAACTAACTTTACCTTTGCTGAGCGCCACTTCAATTAAACTTTCCAGATTGCTTGGATTTTCACTGCCTAACGACCTTGTGCAACGGGTTTTATCTAAACAATCACGGCAACAACTTGAAATGATTTCACGTGATAACATTGCAACCAATTCTGCATGCGTTAAATCTTTTTTTATCATGTTTAGGTGAATCTGCTTCATCTCTAAAAAAATGTTGCTTAATTCACTCATACGTTTGTGAATATTTCGCCTTGTGGTGTTGATAAGATTACGGCTTGTAAGTTCGCTTTTTTTAACATAAACCAAATCAGCCAAACTGTTAAGCCCTTTTTGTGGTATACACATAAACACAACCATCGCACTTGCAATAGGTAACAAATTATAGAGTAAATCATAATTTGCACCCACAAAATATAGTTCAATAAAAATTGCACCTAGCAGTGAAGATAAAACAATCTTAAACTTGTTAGGGCTTAAAAACATACTGCAAAGCAAACTTAAACAAGCAAACTCTGCCACTGGCATAAGATTATTTAAGCCAACCGACACACCAACTCCAAAAGCCAAAGTTAAAGCATATGTCAGCACAGGGCTGCCAACACCCACTGATAAATAAATGGTGAGCATAAGCACCAATTTGTAAACTGCAAATCCATAAAGATTAACAGGTGCAAGTCCCAGCCCTAAAAGTGCCACAGTGAACAAGAAACATACACTCTCGTCCAAAGTGAGTTTAAAGCAGTTTTTCCTTAACACCATAACCTGACAAACAACCGTGAACACCCAAAGTGAAATTAAACCAAGAATTAAATATCCACATAAAAGCCACACGTTTGTGTAATTGTAATAAACATATGTAGCAAGCGACACCAAGTAAACACAAAAGTTGGTTATAAGTTTTATTTTACGTTTTGCCAAGCGGTGTATGTAATAATTGATTAAGCAAACAGCAACCGAAGTTATTGCAATTAAAAATGCTTGCAGGCTAAAATCTACAATCACAGCCGAACCAAGCACCAAAACCGCCATAATCTTTTCTTCCAACCCAACATAAACACACGCAAACAAAAAAGCAAATAAAAATGGGCTTATACCATTAACTTTTGCATTGCTTAAAACCAAACAAACAAAAAACAGTGCACAGTATTTAACCACACATAAAAAACCAGATTTTTTAACTTCAACTTTTTCCATACAACCAGCATAACACTTAAAGCAAAATAAAAGCGGGCTAAAAAAATAAATAAAAAAACAAAATATAAGTTGTTTTTGTGTATTTTGTTGTATTTTAAATTATTTTTAAATTTACTTTAATTAAAAAATTAAAATATTTAAATCTTTTTAATTTTTCAACAAGACAAATAACAAATCAATTTTGTTTTTTTAAATTATGCAGTTTTTAAAAGTGAATTTTTCATCAAATAGAACAATGCCGTATTCTCCACCCTTTTTGGCATTTTAAAACTTTGGTTCGCCCAAATAAATATTGGCACATCTTTGGCAGTATGCCCAGTAGATTTATACAAATGATTGCCAATTTGGGTTTTAGTTTCTCCGTTATATTGCAAATTACCAGTTTCGTGGTCAGCCGTAACTATCAACAAATTATCTTTGTTGTTTTCAATTAATTTTGATTTAACTGCGGCAATGGTTTTATCAAACTCTCGCAAATAATCCACCATACCAAAAATATCGTTTTTGTGGCTACACTTATCAATATGGCTCCCCTCAACCATTAAGAAATATCCTTGTGGATATTTTGCTGAAAGGAACTCCATAGCAAACTCTGCCAAACTTTGTAAACTTGGAGTTTCACTTGTATAATTATCATTTGCTATTGATGAAAAACTTGCAAATATTCTATCTTCGGTCAAACTGAGATTTTCAAATTGATTGGTAAACAAAAATCCGGCTTGTTCAATTTGTGTTTTATAATCTACATATGTTGAATAACCACTGCCCAAGAAAATATCGACCTGACTTGAAATTTGGTCTGCTATAATTTTTTGTTCATCACCACGAGCATCAGTATGTGCCGAAAAACTTGCAGGAGTTGCACCACTTAAAGAATCTGTGCAAACAATACCAACCCCCTTGCCTTGTGTTTTGGCTATTTCACAAATATTTTCTAAATCCTTACCATTTAAACGTCCAACATTGCTGTTAAAAACCTTGTTGCCAGTTGAAAGTGCAGTTGCCCCTGCCGCACTATCTGTAGGCACAAATGGCGTTAAAGAATCAGTCCTTGATGCTGACTTTATTGGTAATTTTTCCATTTCTAATTCATCTTTTTCAAGATATGCTTTAGTCACTTCCAAATGGTTAAACCCCATACCATCGCCAATCATCATAACAATATTATCTGCTTGTGTGCATAGTGTTGTGTCATCTGCTTTTTTAAAGCGTATATATCTAGCAAATCCATAACTACCAAAGCCAACACAGATAACCAACAAAACACTTAAAATATAAATAAAAGTTTTTCTAATCAAATGTTTTTTACTCATATTTTTATCTTAACATATCACAATTTAAAAAGCAAACAAACCAAATTCTATTGTTATTAGACCTTTAGAATTTTATATGTTTTGCCGAGTGCTAACTTTAGAATAAAATGTCGAAAAATGCTTTGATTTTTTTATCTTATCAGTTATAATGATTTTATCTTAGACATGTGTTGAATATGTGTTTTTTAATTTGTCAAACAAAATTATGCACTTATTTAATAAGTGTAAATCTGTAAATTTTTATTCTTATTTGCGTAAAAGATAAAACTTTACAGTAGAAATCAAATTTTTAAGTTTACAAATTGAATTATCCCATTTTTAACACCAAATTTTTAAAAGTCGGTTTGCGGTTTATCTTTAAAATTTACGTGCAAACTAATAAAAGGATGAATTATGGATTTCTTACAAATTATTATGTTCACTTATCTTGCTTTATCATTTGTGATATTGCTTTTGTATATTCCTAAAATAATATGTTGGTGTTATGGGTTTAAAAAACAAAAACATTTAACCAATCCAACCAAAAATAAAATTGCTTTGGTTATTCCTGCAAAAAATGAAAGTGAGTGCATTGGTATGTTGTTGGATAGTATCAATAAGCAAACTTATGATAAGTCTAACTATGACGTGTTTATTGCTGTCGACCGTGCTGATGACCCAACCCTTCAAATAGCCAAAGAAAAACTTGGTGAATATGACTATGTTATTGAACCAAACCAAAAATGCAAAGCAGACGCCCTTGATTGTTTGTTTAAACACATCATCAAGACCAAAGGCAATGTATATGCGTCATATATTATTTTAGATGCGGATAGTTATTTGGAAGAACATTTTGTTGAAGAAATGAACAACGCCCTTGCAACAAATGCTGACGTTGTTGTTGGTAAAAAACTTATCAAGAACTGGGAAACAGGCAACAAAGCACACCGCACATTGTATGCCAATTTAAGTGCTTTAACCTACACAAGCGTTGACACATTAGGTAATAAATATAAATCAGACCATGGCGAAGCACTTGCTATGTGTGGTCAAGGTATGATGTTAAGCCAAAGATTTTTGGAAAAATACCAAGGTTTTCCATTTAAATCACTTTGCGAAGACGTTGAAGTTGGCATACATGCAATGCTTTATGATTTTAAAGAGTTGTATTATGAATACGCTTTAACTTATTCAGAAGAACCAACCAGTCACAAAGAATACAACAAACGCCGTTATCGTTGGCTTAAAGGATATTTTGCAAATAATCAAAAATATCGTAAACAACTTTTGAATAAAACTTACAAACAAGGCAAAGTTAGAACAGATTATTTTAGATACCTGTACGAACTTGCCCCAGTATATCTGTTTATCATTTTAACATGTTTGGTTTCTATCATATATCTTGTAAGTTTTATTGTATTGTGCTGTTTAAGGTCTATACTTGCAGTAAAGGCCATTTTATATTCTGCCCTTATGATTTTACTGATATATGCAGTTATTGCAATATTTAACCTTATCACTGTTTGTGCAGATAAAGAAACAAATAAAATGACAATTAAAGAAAAACTTGCAGTTGTATTTTTAGGTCCAGCAATCACATTTGAATATGTTGTTATCTTCTTTAAAACTGCCAACAAAAAATACCAAGTAACTTGGGACCATGTTGAAAGGATAAAAATGTAATGAAAAAATCAGAAATGTTGCAAGTTATAGAAAATAAAGAGCGTGCAGGCGATTTTAACACACATGTGCAACAACCAAACACTCATGTAAAAAAGGTCACTCCTAAATATGATTATCTACGCAAAGGCTTCTTTAACCAAATGGGCAGTTTTCTCACCCTACCTATCTTTGGTTTTGCAAGCTGGGTGCTTGGTAAAATGTTCCACCTTAAAGTGGAAGGCAGAAAAAATTTAAAGTTGGTTAAAGGTCAAGGTTGTATTTTAACAACCAACCATATCCACGATATTGATTGTGCCCTCGTTAAGCAAGCAACCCATGGCAGAAAAACTTATTACACTGTTGGTGAATTTAACAACTATTATGGTTTGTTTGGTTCTATCCTTCGTGCTTGTGGCACACTTCCATTTAGTGAAAGCCCAAAATGTATGCGTAACTTAATGCGTGCTATTGAAACATTGCTTGAAAAGAAAAAAATGATTGTCTTTTATCCAGAAGGTGCATTGTGGTGGTGTTATGAAAAGCCAAGACCAGTTATGCCGGGTGCATATTATTATGCCAGCAAATTCAATGTTCCAATAGTTCCTTGCTTTTTTACATTTAAAGATTTAAAAAAGCGTAAAGACGGCACAGCAAAAAAACAATTTGTGTTCCATATCGGTAAACCAATTTACCCAAAAGCTGAATTGAGTGTTAAAGAAAATATTGAATATTTAAGCCAAGCCAACTTTGATTTTAACAAACAAATATATGAAAGTTTTTATAATAGAAAATTAGAATATTTAACCGCAACGTCTGGCACTCAAAACACCACACAAAGCGAAGAATCAGCAAATTTAACAAATGCTTAATATAAAGTAAATAAAATTCAACAAAGCAATTAATATCAAAATTGAATTAAATTCACTTTTAAGTGGCAATTAATACGACTCAAATTTTGTTGGATAAAAATAAAAACAAAAAACGGCACACGCCGTTTTTTTATTTGTATTTAGGTTTTAAACTTTTCTCTAACAGATTTTTTAACCTTTACTCCACTTCTATTTGGCAAAAGCGGAAAATTTAAGTTCATTGTTTACATAGCCTGAAACAAAATATCCTTCTTCTGTGTGGTTGGTGTAAATATAAATTTCTTCACCCAATTTGCACTCTGCAATATAGTTAATTTGCATATGTGTTAAATCTGTGCCAGTTAAACTATTATACACATATTCCGCATAATGCACATTGTTTAAATGTTTGTTGTGGTCAATTTCACTTAACAAAACTGTGTGTTTAAAATCTGGTTCATCTTTTGGTTGCACCACTTCTGTTTTTGCAAATCTATCTTCGTAATTCACTTTTGTTTCATATTCCAAATCTTTTGGATATTCCACAGCAGTTGGTAAAACAAGTTTGCGTGTGGTGGTTGAAATTACACACCATTTGCTTGTGCCTTTGATAAGTATGTTGCCTGACATGTCTTTGATAAGATAATCACGGTCAAAATCAACTCTGCCTTTAACGTGTGGCCATGTTTCCACAACCACTTGTTGATATGGCTTTGGTTGTGATAACACATCATATTTAGTGCGAATTGTCACCCAATACATGCCTTTTTTAAACATTGTTTCAAAGCCAACACCTATTAACTCGCCATGCACACTTGCTATATCTTGAAACAAGCCTAAAATTGCAGACGGTAAAAGATTATCTTTATAATCAAACTGGCTTGGTGAAAGTTTAAACATTTCACTATAACCTAACTTTTTGTATTGCATAAAATTATCTTAACTCTATCTAACATTTAAGTCAAGTTAACTAAAAATTAAGTTTTAAATAAAAAAACGTAAGCCAAAAATAAGGTTCACAATAAGTGCAAAAGTTCTTTTAGTATAAAACATAATATGAAAAGCCAAGAAAAACAAAATTATATAATCACGCCTTATATCATATATAAATTTTTTGTTGTTTACAACTCACCGATGTGGGGTTATAATGCAGACAACAAAAGGAGAACAAATATGGAATTTTTAAACGCATGTGAAAACAAAAATTTTAAAGTTTTGTACGACTGCTTGTTCAATCAACGTTTGCAAGTTAAGGATGGAAACAACTACAAAAACGTGGACTTTGACCTTGGGCCAGAAGGAGAAATCAGCATCTATCCGTCAGGTGCATTGATGAGAATGTCTACCAGATTTTCAGTTAGAGTTATGTTTGTAAAAAACGATGGCTCTATTTTGGTTGACGCATATAAGCGTGGTTTGGACGACCTTGGTGCTCAAGTGTATGACGTACGTGGCACTGCTTTCACAACTGGTGTGATGATAACCATTGAATATTTTAACCATGAATATGAATATCTTTATTACACCTATCTTGGCACACTCATTAAGGCAGATAGTTGGGAAGAATTGAACCAAAAAGTGGAAAAATATGAGCAATCAATCGGCACATATCAAAACAAAATTGAAATACCACAAAATCAAAGCACGCCACACACAGATTTTCTTATGAGTTGTTTAAACAAAGTAAATGATAATCAAGACACTGCAAGTTTGTAACTCACCAACCAAACAATAAATCAAGCAAAACGCTGTGTTATAAATTTCTTATAATTATAAAAAAGCCCTTCACTCGAAAGGCTTTTTTATAATTTCCTAATTTGTTTTTTCATTAATAATTTTAATCAATATCCAAGTTTTATTATTAGTCAATCCGCAGTAACTAATAAACACTTTTTATCACACTGTTTACAACCCAACAAATTAGTTTGCCTTTATAATTGTAACCAATTTATCCACTGCTGGGTTAGTTGGCTGATTGTTTGTTAAGCACACAATTTCCCTTGCCCTGATTGAAAAGTTTTCAAATAAAACAAACACCTCACCGCTTTCAACCGCTTGTTTGTAATAATCAATGTTAACAAAGGCAATACCAAAACCTTTTTTAACAAATTCGTAAAGCAAAATGTAGTTATCCAATTCATATTTAGGCAAAAAGCGGATATTGTGCTTTGCAAAATAGTTGTCAATAGTGATTCTTGAATTATTGTTCGTGCTAGGCAACATTAAATCGTCAACAGGAAAGTTTTGCAAATCAAGGTCACTACCTGCAAACTTTTCTTTATATTGTTTATCACCTATCAGTTGATAGTCTACATTAAATTGTTTGATTGTTTTAAACTCGTCAACCTTGTTGGTTTTATCAATAAAAATCATGTCAAGTTGATTATTTTTAAGTTTTTCCAACAACTGGTCTTTGCTTCCACGCCCCATAACAATTTGTATGTTTGGATAAATGCTTGCAAATTTTGAAAGATACTCCAACAACACTTGATTCACATTTGACGTGCTTGCACCAAGCCTAACAATGCCTTGTTCTAACTTGCTAAAACGCTTTGCTAAAATTTCGGCTTGCTCAAATTTTGCTACACCATCTTTAACTTGATTGTAAAGCACTTGCCCAAAAGTGGTCAATTCCACGCCTTTGCTTTTACGTATAAAAAGTTGTTGTCCCAATTCTTGTTCCAATTCCCTAATTGAAAAAGATACTGCAGGTTGCGAAACAAACAATTTTTCACTTGCCTTTGAAATGTTTTTTTCTTCAGCAACACAACAAAAGAATTTATATAAATTTAAATTTGCCATAACCCACCCTTATTTTTACAAATCTATGATATTAACACTAATTATATCATACAAAAATTAAAAATCAATACTTTTAATAAAAATAAAAAAGATTTAATAATAGTTTACCTTTTAAATCAAACGTATTGAATCTAAATTTTTATCAAAGCAATTAATATTTTTGCTTTCACTTTAAATTTCTAAACACAAATTTAAACTAATCAATAAGAGTGCTTACATGACAAACATGCACTTCGGGCATAATTTTCATTGTAACATACATAATTCTTTGGTCATCTTCAAACAAATAAATTTCACTGTCATTTCCAACAATACTTTTTATGCGGTTTGCTTTTAAGTTATCTTTGGTCTCTGGTGTATATTTTTCATTGTTCAACACAATGATATTTATATCTTCCGGTTTAATAAAACCAGCATATTTTTTCAACCATGATATTTTATCTTCTTTTTGCTCTTCAAAATAGCAATTAGATAAAATTTTAACAGTAACATTATTCATTTTTGAAAGACGCTTCATTTTCTTTATAATTGAACGAAGTGGGCGTTTGTTCAAAAAGAAGTTAGGCTCATTTGCAAGCAACAAAGGTTTTTCATTTGCACCATATTCAACACAGGTGCCGTCCATATCAAAAAAGCAAACAACTTTATTGGTTTTAGACAAATTTAAAATATCTTTCATTACGTTCATATTCATTATTCCTTAATTTTATTATATCACAACGCCACAATATTCCCAACAAAAAACACAAGCCTAGTACTTGTGCTTAATAATATAGTAGAACTCCCGCTGTCACTTGTTGCAGTGGGATTAAGTAACCAAAGCGTAATTAATGGGGTCCCCACAAAGGCTAACGCAGTGCCTTTGAAGGGGATACGAGAAAGTCAAGCAAAAGAGCAACAACTTGTGTTTTTATTCAAAAACACAAGTTGCAAAAGCTTGTACTTTCGAGTTGGCGCAGAGAGGGGGATTTGAACCCCCGGATGCTGTTAACATCACACGATTTCCAATCGTGCTCGTTCGACCACTCCGACATCTCTGCATATAAAGTTACTTTAATTAAAAAGTAACTTATTTTCTACTTCAATTAATGTGGGCGAACGAGTTTTTAAGGGCTCCCAAAAGTGTTAAGTTTTGGGAATAAGGAAAAGCCAAGTTTTTGCTGAAATTTGCGATTAGCAAATGATTTAAAACTTGTGCTTTGACACTCGACCACTCCGACATCTCTGCATGTAAAGTTACTTTAATTAAAAAGTAACTTATTTTTTAATTTTTATGTTTTTTCAAGTTAAACAACAATGTTGAAAATTCTGCCTGGTACATAGATTATTTTTTTGTAGCCATTAGCAACATATGATGAAACTTCTTGCAAGGCTTTTGTTTTGATTTCTTCTTCTGACGCTGATTTTTCAACAGTTATTTTGCCACGGAATTTGCCATTAACCTGAATTGGAATTTCAATGGTATTAACAACCATTTTGCTTTCATCATAGGTTGGCCATGGTTCATAAGCAATGGTATTGTTGTGGCCAAAATCTGCCCACAATTCTTCAGTAATAAATGGACAAATTGGGTTAAGCAATTTTACAAAGCCTTCTGCCATTTGTTTTGGCAAATATTCTTCTTTAACAGCAGAGTTAACAAAAATCATCATCTGACTGATTGCTGTGTTAAAGTTAAGTGTTTCATAATCATCGGTGACCTTTTTAACGGTTGCATTATAAAAAGCATCAAGATTGGTGTTCTCTTTATCTAGAATTGGTTTTTCGTGCAATAAACGCCACACTCTATCCAAAAATTTACGTGCACCATTAACGCCGTTGTCGTCCCATGGTTTACTTTCTTGAAGAGGACCCATAAACATTTCATAAAGACGCAAAGTATCTGCCCCATACTTTTCAACAATCACATTTGGATCAACCACAAATTGTGGATAACGTTTGCCCATTTTTATGCCGTTAGCACCCAAAATCATACCTTGATGAACAAGTTTTTTGAAAGGTTCTTTAACTGGAACAAGCCCTTTATCAAACAAATAGTTATTCCACATACGTGCATACATCAAATGACCAACTGCATGTTCTGGTCCGCCAACATAAAGGTCAACTGGAAGCCAGTGTTTAAGCAATTCTTGATTTGCAAATTCTTTATCATTATGTGGGTCAATATAACGCAAAAAGTACCAACTTGAACCGGCACTGCCCGGCATTGTGTTTGTTTCACGTTTTGCTGGTTTGCCATCCACAGTAACATTAACCCACCAATCTGCTTTTGCAAGTGGGCTGTTGCCGTCTTTGGCTGGTTTATAATCGTCCAATTCTGGCAAAACAAGTGGCAATTCACTATCTTCAAGGGCTTTTGTTGTGCCGTCTGCAAAATACACAATAGGCACAGGTTCGCCCCAATAACGTTGACGTGCAAAAATCCACTCACGCAATTTATAATTCACTGTTTTGCGTGCAACACCCATTTTAACAAGTTTATCAGTGATTGCTTCTTTTGCTTGTTCAACAGTTAAGCCTGTAAATTCTTCACTGTTGATAAGTTTACACCCCTTGCCTAAATAGTCTTGTTTTTCAAAGGCATGTTCACTAACATCTGCTCCGCTGATAACTTGAATCATAGGAATTTTGTGTGCAACTGCATATTCAAAGTCACGTTGGTCATGGCTTGGCACTGCCATAACTGCACCTGTGCCATAACTTGCAAGCACAAAGTCGCCCGCAAACACTGGCACTTGTTTGCCATTGACAGGGTTTATTGCATAAACGCCTTCCAACTTAACACCAGTTTTACCCTTGTTAAGTTCGGTACGTTCCAAATCGCTAAGTTTTTCAGTTTGGCGGCGGTATTGTTCAACTTCCGCCCAATTTTTAATGCGTGGTTTAAGGCTGTCTACCAACTTACTATCAGGTGCAACAACCATAAAAGTGATGCCATAAATTGTTTCGATGCAAGTGGTGAAAATTGAAAATTTACCGCCACCAACTAATTCAAAGTCCACTTCCACACCGGTTGACTTGCCTATGCGGTTGCGTTGCATTGCTTTTGTGGATTCTGGCCAATCAATGGTATCTAACCCAGCAAGCAATTTTTCAGCATACTTTGGCATATCAATAACCCATTGTTTCATATTCTTTTTAACAACTGGATAACCACCACGTTCACTTTTGCCGTCCACAATCTCGTCATTTGCAAGCACACAGCCAAGTTCTTCACACCAGTTAACAGGCATATCCACACATTTTGCAAGCCCGTCAAGATACATTAGTTTGAATATCCATTGTGTCCATTTATAAAATTTAGGGTCGCTTGTGCGGATCTCTTTATCCCAGTCATAAGACAAACCAATATTTTTAAGTTGCCCTGTGAAAATATCAATATTCTTTTCAGTGAAAATAACTGGATTGTTGCCTGTGTCGATTGCATATTGTTCGGCTGGCAAACCAAAACTGTCATAGCCCATTGGGTGCAAAACGTTGTAACCTTGCATACGCTTCATACGGCTTATAATATCGGTTGCGGTGTAGCCTTCTGGGTGACCAACGTGCAAACCTGCCCCAGATGGATATGGGAACATATCCAACGCATAAAATTTAGGACGTGAAAAATCCCAAACATCGGTTCTAAATGTTTGGTGCTCGTCCCAATACTTTTTCCACTTTTTTTCAACTTCAATGTGGTTAAATTCTGCCATAAAAAATCCTTATTTTTAAGTTAATAATGATTATAACAATAATGAATTAAATAGTCAACTAAACGCACATTTGATTGATGTTGTTAAACAAAAATGCTGTAATATGTCTATTTTGTTAAATCTGAAACTGATTTTTTAGAAGGAGATTTTTTATTGTAATCTTGATTATAACCTGTGGCGTCTCCACTCACAGTCCCGTTGGCTTCACTACCTGTTGAAAAAGGTGCATTGGAATCAACATAGTAGTTATTATTTGACAGCCAAGCAAACGAATATCCTGTAACTTTATGCCCAAAAATAATAACCGATGAACCATGAGCATAACAACCAGAATATGTTGTTGCAAAACATCTAGCCAACGTTCCTGATTCAACAGTTGAATTGTCTAATACATAGCTTAAACAATTACTTATACTTATTAAATTGCTTGTCTTACTCCAATCAGAAATGCCTAGACCAGCACCAACAATACCACTTGCGACCATTAGTCTAGCGGCCTTACTATCCGAATTATATTTCTTTACTATAAGACTGCCTTTATACAAACATTTGGAAATAGTTAATTTACCAGTATCCGCATCAAAGCTTCCAACCACACCTCCTGCACATGCTGTATTAGATTCTTTTTTTGTTTCTACGCTAATACTACATTCAACGTAGCAATCCGAAATTGTTACATTATTTGTATCATTACGATAAAACTTTGTGCTACCTAATAATCCGCCTGCATTAACACTCGAGCCATCACCTTGTACAAGTGTAATTTTTGAATTAAAAACTGAACAATTTGTAATAGTTACACCTTTATAAGCACAACCCACTAAAGAGCCAACATAATATGTCATCTTTTCTTTAGCGATATTAATTGAGACATTTCTTATAGCAAGATTTTTAATTGTAGCACCTGATGCAAGATTGCCAAAGAAACCTGCCCCATAAGAGTAACTATTTGTATTGGTATACGAGTCTCCAGATGTCGAAGAAATATTAATATGAGAGATAGTGTGTCCACAACCATCAAATGTACCCCAAAATGCTGAACCATAACCAATAGGAACCCAAGTATTACTAAGTGAAATATCATTTAACAATTTGATAGTCGTGTTTAAATACCAGTTATCATTGTTAACATTATTCCTAAAAGTTCTTAATTCTGACTCATTTGAAATCGAAATATCCCCAGTTGTATCAGCATATGTAGCTACAGAAATTTTTTTAATATTTTTACCTATCGCAGATAAACAAAATTCTTGTCGATTAATATAATAGTTAAACATAACGCCAGACTGTATTACTTTTACCAATTCACCAACTTCACAATTCTTTGTCTCGCCTGTAAGCTTTAATTTTTTTACCAGTTTATCTTTAGTGTTGTCTTCTAATGTAACTTCGTCTTGTAATTCAATTCTAACAGCAGTCGCTCCAGAGCTTAAAAAAACACCATCTTTAAAAATAAAAATACCTATTGAGCATATAAAAACAAAAACGACACATAAACAAAGCAATGTTATACTCACTGCTATTTTGAATTTTTGAATTCTTTTTACATCTTCCACTATTTATAATAATATCATATAAACACCAAAAAGCACAAATAATTTTTTAACTTAAAATGTAACTATTTTTCCACAAATGAGTTACAGGTGGCTTTTGCTTGTTCACTGCCAACAAATATTCCGTTTGAAAAACACTCGCCTTCTTTGTTAAAAATGCAATTTGTTGCTTTACATGCAATGTTCATTGTTTTGCAGTGATGAAATGGTGCAACGTCTGGCTCATGCTCAAACATATCACGTGACACATCTGGAACAACTTTTGTTTTGTCCAGTTTTAAATCTCCACAATCGGCACTTTTGTCTACACTTAAATTTTTGCGTTCACATTTTGCTTTGTTGTTATAAATGCAACTATATTTCCTGCACATTACGTCCATATTTTACCCCACTAATTGTTGTTTTGCTTCAACCAAAAAAAATTTATTTAGCAAAACCAAATTAAAATCTTACTCTATATTTTTAACCCAACTTGCATATTTTAATCTGTTTTATGCAAAATTTATCAATCTATAATTTAAAAAGAAATTTGACAAACTATTAAACATGTGATAGTATAAACATACAAGTAATTCTATAAGGAGTTTAACATTGTATTTTAATTCAACTTATTATGAAGAAACAATGAGATGTTACAACAATTTGTGTCACCTTGCTGATGCTGACAATTTTGTTGCTAGTTTGATGAACACTTATGTCGCAGCAAAAGAAACTAACAAAAATTTTGTTAACATACGTGCAAAGTGTATAAGATCTAAAAAGAAATTTATGGCACAAGTTAAAGAAAAAACCAAACTTTCTCAATATGCTTTTGCTGTTGAAGTTATGTTACAATCTTTTGATAGTTGGAGCAATTTGTGCCTTAAAAATCTCACACAAATTTACAAAGACAATTTAGAAAAGGTCTCAAAAGGAGATATTCATGAAAGTAATTTTAATTAAAGACCTTAAAGGCAAAGGTAAAGTGGGTGACATTATTGACGTCAACCCAAATTATGCAAGCAATGTGCTTATCCGTCAAGGCATTGCAAAAGAAGCAACAGCCAGTGCATTAAACGACCATAAAGGTCAAGTTGAAGCAAAGGCTTTCCACCATGGCGAATTGGTTAAACAATACCAAGAAATTGCAAACCGCATTAAAGGTAAAGTTTACCCTTTCACACTCAATGTTGGTGCAAATGGTAAAGCGTTTGGCTCAATCACAAAACAAGAAATTTTGCAAGCGTTGGCTAGTGATGGCATTAAAATTGAAAAGAACCAAATTAAAGATTTTCCAACAATCAAAGGTGTTGGTGACTACAAAATCACATTGCAACTTATTAAAGAAGTTTCAGTTGATATTGTTGCAAGCGTAAACATTAAATAATAGATTAACCGAGGGGCAAATGAAAAAGAAAGTTTTAAATTTTTTATGGCTTATTCCATTTATTTTAGGCATAATTATTGGTGTGATTGGCATTAGCAAATTGCGTAAAGCACAAGATATGTACGTGCCAGAAATGGGTGAAAGCGGTTGGTATGAAGCAAGCGAAAAGCAGTCAAAAGCAACAATGGGTGCTGTTATGATGATGGCTGGTGGCTTTGGCTTTTTAACCATATTTGGCAGTATTGCAACTTTTGGTGTTGTAAAAACTGTTAATTCAAAACAATTTCAATCTATGCGTCAACTTGAAGCATCTTTGGATAATTTGGACGAAGATAACAACAAAGAAAGTAATATTCTAGATAAATTATCAAACCTTGCAAAGCAAAAGGACGAACCATTGTTTTGTGAATACTGCGGTGCAATGCTTAAAAAAGACTCTAACACCTGTGATGCCTGCGGTGCGAGATATAAAAAATAATGTTTAATTAAACCAAAAAATAAACCTATTTATTAACATATTTATTCCGTCATGTTCCACACATGGCAAAATATGGTCTAGCAAAAACAGAATTAAAAAAATCCACAATTTAGTGGATTTTTTGTTTACCCCACATTAACAATAATCATCATACTTTAATTTACACTACCACCCCACTGTCCACTAAAAGCCCAAAAAGTTTTAATTTTAAAATATCAATTTTAAATTTGTCATTAATGGTTTTAATTTTTGCCACCAACCTTATTTTTATTTGCTATTGACAGATTTGTTTTTTATGTTAGAATATGAATATGATAGTTAAAAGTGAGTTTTACACAAAACAAGATATTTTAGATTTTATGCACACTCAAAAAATTGAGTGGCATGGCACACTTGCCAGTGATGAAACAAGCATTGCAAAGTTTTTAGGCAGTAGCCCTTATGTTGTACTGACTGATTGCACACACTCTGTCACTCCAAATTGGCACGAAGATTTATATGTTATGATGGGAGATGTGCAGTTTAAAATTTGTAAATCTGTTGATTGTAAGTTTAGCAATGTTGACTTTACAACCATTGACTTAACAAAACATTGGGTATGGTTTTTGGTTAAAAGATATAAAAAACCATACGCAGAATATGTTAACAATTTTTGCAAAGTGCGAAAAGCCAAAATGCGTAAAAAATTTTTAGAGCATGAAGCTGTAACTGAAAATGAAAAACAATTATTCCTTGCCAGCCACACTTATTATAGTGAATTGCAAATTTTGGTTTTGCCATTTTTAAAAGAAAACAATTTAAACCTACAACATTAAGGCATAAAAAAATCCACAAACTGTGGATTTTTTTAATATCAAATTTGCCTTATCAACATTTATTAGTTATATACAACTTGTTTTTCAACATAAGCAACAAGTTCGTCCACACTTAAACGTATTTGTTGCATTGTGTCACGGTCACGCACTGTAACGGTGTTGTTTTCAAGTGTATCAAAGTCGATTGTCACGCACATTGGTGTGCCGATTTCGTCTTGACGGCGATAACGTTTACCGATTGAGCCGGCTTCGTCATAACTTACCATAAAGTGTTTGCTGAGTTCACGGTAAATTTCTTCTGCCTTTTTACCCAAATTCTTTTGCAAAGGAAGAACTGCAACTTTATAAGGTGCAAGTGCTGGGTGGAAATGCATAACAACACGAGTTTCACCATCTTCCAACTTTTGTTCCTCATATGCTTCACACATAACAGCCAAAGTTAAACGGTCAGCACCAATAGAATATTCAACAACATTAGGAATATATTTTTCATTTGTATATGGGTCCATATAAAGCATTGATTTTCCGCTATATTGTTGGTGACGGCTTAAATCCCAATCGCCACGGTGGTGAATACCGTTAAGTTCTTCCCAACCGATAGGATACAAATATTGAATATCACAAGCAGCCTTTGCGTAATGTGCAAGTTTGTCATGGTCATGATAACGCAAATGTTCTGGGTTAAAGCCAAGGCTTAACAAAAAGTCCATTGCTTTCTTTTTATAGTCAGCATAGAATTTCATGCTGTCCTCTGGTTTGCAGAACCATTGATGTTCCATTTGTTCAAATTCGATTGTACGGAAAGTGAAGTTGCCTGGGGTTACTTCGTTACGGAAAGCCTTACCAATTTGTGCAATACCAAAAGGCACTTTTGCACGCATACTGCGTTGCACATTAAGGAAGTTTACAAACTCACCTTGTGCAGTTTCTGGACGGAGATAAATCAAGTTTTGGCTATCATCTGTCACGCCACGAGAAGTTGAGAACATAAGGTTAAAGTTACGAATGCTTGTCCAATCACATTTACCACATTTCGGGCAACAAACATGATGTTCATTGATATATGCTTCCATTTCTTCGTTTGTCATTTTGTCAGCATTGACTGTGCCTTTGCTGTGTGCTTCAATAAGAGTGTCTGCACGGTGACGAGTTTTACAACTTTTACAATCCATTTTAGGATCTGAAAAACTTGCAGTGTGACCACTTGCTTCCCAAACTTTGCTGTTCATAAAAATATCTGCATCAATACCAAAACTATTATGGCTTTCTTGCACAAACTTTTTCCACCAAGCACGCTTGATATTATTTTTAAGTTCAACACCAACTGGGCCGTAGTCCCAAGTGTTTGCAAGCCCGTCATAAATGTCACTGCCAGGGAAAATTATACCCCTGCTTTTGCATAAATTAACAATTTTGTTAAAATCTCCCATAATTTCTCCTTATCGTTTTGAAAATTTTTTAATCTTGTTTTAAATGATCAATGATTGTAATAATCATCAGTGGAATAAAGCCCACACCTGCCACCACACAGCCAGCGACAAATAATGGCACATGTGGAATAATTTGACCGATGAAAAGCAATATCAAACCTATTGCAAATATCACTGCCGTAATAATTAAAGCAATTTTATTTTTTCTTTTACGTTGTTCATTCATGATTCCTTATCTCCTATCTTTATATAATAATCATATAATATTCTATAATGATAATTATTAATAAATCTATCAATATAAATACTAAATAATGTGAATATTAATCTGCCACTAATAATAAAGAAAAAATCCCTACGCAAAAATTCTGCATAGGGACGATTATTTAAAACCGCGGTTCCACCCTAATTGGTTGTTAGCCCACTTTAAAACCTTTTATCGCAAGGCAGACGGACGCCATTTTAGCGTCTCCAAGCAAATCGCCACTTTGCTTATAGGATACAATCAACAAAACTTTTAAATAACTTTTAATTGACTGTTTGATAATATTATAAAACATTTTAGCAAAAAGTCAATCAAACAAATCGAATCTACCAAAATGGTTTTATAATTTTTTTCTTGTTAAATTTTTAAATTGTTGCAAATTATGTTTACAAGTTATCGTCAGCAGACGGAGTTTCTCTGCCATCATGTTTGCGATCGTCTGGCATGGTGAAAAGTACTCTATGGTCGTATTTAGAATAGCCAGAAACTTTATCATAATATTGGTCTTTAACTTTTTGGCTATCGCACATATTAAACACATTGTAATTTGCACGGATAAATTGTTGCATTTGTGCCATCAAGGTTTGTAATTTGTTGCTGATTGTTTGAGTATCAAAACTGATAACTCTGCCACCCAAACCTTTTGCAATTAACTTTTGTTGTTTAACTGCATTTTTAAAGCAAAGGATAACCATTGCCAAATATTTAACATCAACTTCTGTTGGTTGTAAGCCAGTGCTAAATCTTGTGTCTTGCAAGGTTTTGTTAATATCTTGTTCAACTTTTGCAAGGTCAACATATTCTTTTAAGTCGTCAAAACTGTCAGACGCTTTTTTGATTTTTGGTTGAAGTTTTTTAAGTTGTTCTTGCTTCTCTTTAAGCACTTTGATTTTTTCTTTTGCTTTTGCAATCATTGCTTGTAAATCTGCGTCATCTTCATCTGATGCAAATGAAATCATAGTTTCTAATGAGTCAATGCGGGTTGCAGACATTTTGATTTCTTTTTCAATTTTGCTTAATGTTAAAGTTGTTGAATTTTTCAAACCGTCAATTTCAGTTTTTAAGCCATACAATTTGCCGGCAACGATGTTATCTTTAATGCGTTTGATAACTGAATCATCAACCATATGTTCAGCCAAAAGGGTTGCAATGGCGTTGATTGTTTCGTCTGCACTATCCAAAATGCTTTGATTTTTACCTGTCAAACGGCTTGCAAGCATACGGCATCTGTTTTCACTTTCTTGCAATTTGCGGATAGTTTCGTCCTTTTCAGCAAGTTGCTTTTTAAGTGCTTCGATTTGGCTTTCAAATTCTTGTTTTTGTTTTGCCCATTCTTCACGTGAGTTATCATATGTCCTTTGCAATTCATCACGTTTTGCTTCAACGGCGGCAAGTTTGTCTTTCATGTCTTGAATTTCAACCGCACGTTCTTCAAAAGCCTTTCTAAATTCAGCAATTTCAGCATCTTTTTGGCCGAGTTCACCTGCTTGTGACTTGATTTTGTCTTCTGCTTCTTGAAGTGCTGTTTGTTTTTCAGCAAGTTCTTTTTCAGCCTTTTCAATAGATGTTTTAAGTGAAGAAATCACACTGTCAAGTTCACCAATTTTTTGGGCTTGATTTTTGTTTTCTTCGCTCAATTTATTGTTAAGGTCGGTTAATTGTTCATTGATTTGCTTTAATGCGTCATGCTTTTCTTGCAGACTTGCATTTTCAGATTCAAGGGTTTGAATCTTTTGTTTTAAACTTGCAATTTGGTTTGTTAATTCTGCAACCTTGCCTTCTGATTGTGCCAATTTGGTTTGTGCTTGTTCAAGTTCATCTTTCAAGCGTTTAATTTCTTCAAGGTGAAGGATAATGTTGCCTTCTTGCTCGTCAATCAATTTTTGTTTTTCAGCAATTTGTGCTTCAATATCACTGATTTGTGTATTCAAACTATCTATGGTTGACTGCATATCTTTTTTATCTGCTGAAAGTGACTTGATTGTACCGTTAAGTTGCTTCTTTTCGTCACGCAATTCTGCAAGTTGTTTCTCTAAATTTGAAACCAATGTGGCATTTAAATCGTTCATTATGCTTACACCAGTAAGTTTTGATTTAAGGTCGGTTATTTCATCTAGCAGTTTTCTGATTTGTTCTTCATATTTTGTCACATCAGTTTGTGGGGCTTTACCCAACTTTTCCAATGTTGCAACAACTTGATTGAGTGTTGCACTGATTTGTTCTTGATACCCCACAACAATGGTTTGTAATGCGGTTATTTTTTCAGTGATTTCTGTTGCTTGTGTTACGGACATTTTGCCAGTTATCAATTTTTGCAACTTTTCAATATTCTTGTTGCATTTATCAAGATTATCGGCAAAAGTTTTTAAATTGCCTGTGACACCTTCTATGCCTGCTTTAATTTCTTCTGCACTGCCTGTTATTGCTGATGCGGTAGCGTTTGCTTCTTCAATCTGTTGTTTTAATTCAGTTGCTTTTTTAGTTAATTGGTCAATATGTTCTGCCAACAATTTTGCATCTTCATCTGTAAGTTCAGATTTACCCAACAGTTGATTAATAAATTCTGCTTGTGCTTCAAGTTGACTATTTAATTCTTGTTGTGTTTTTTCAGCAGATTCAAATTTTTCAATCAATTTTTGCACCATTGAGTCGTCAGCGTCACCAGCTACATCACTGGGATCAACAACATGTTCTTCATCTACACCGTGCTCCTTGTCATCGACATGTTCTTTATCTACGCCGTCTTCTGTTGTGTGTTCTTTATCCGTTGTGTGTTCATCGGTGAGGTCTTCTTCAAGTTTAACAGGAATTTCCTTAACTTTTTCTGTCAAGGTTAATGGTTTGCCATTTGCATCCAAGTGTTCTGTTGCATCAAGGCTGCGTGCCAATGTGAAGATTTGGTCAATGTATGGTTGAATTTCTGGGTGCTTTGACACAAGGTCAGAAACTGTTGTGTACAAAGTGTGCTTGTATGTTAAACGTCTATGCTTAAAGTCAACATTCAACGCATTTATAAATTCCAATGTTTTTGTATCTAAACTGTTTTTGCAATATTTTGCAACAATAATGCCTTTTGCAAGAGCAAGATATTCAAGGCTGTTGTTTTTTGCAAGTTGATTTTCTGGCAAGTCTTCAGAATTAAGTGTGTATTCTTGCAACATTGCTTCACGTGCTGACATTTTTTCAGCCAACTCGTTTTCAAGCAAAACTTTTTCACTGCCAGTTGCCGTTTTAAGCCTTTTCTTAATATCTTTAATTTCAGCATCAAGTTCCGCCACCATTTGTTCAAAACGGTGTGCAAGATGAGCATTTTGTGCATCTACTTTTGCCTTGCCATTTACAATATGTAACACGATAGGTGCGTTTTCTTGTTCATAGTTAGCAAGCAATCTTTCTTCCAACAAAAGCATAGATTCTTTGATTGCACCAATTTGAGCATCGGTTAAATTGAATTTAGCCCCTGCACCATGTTCTTTAACTGCGGTTTGCAAACCTTCAGTGTATTGCATATCGGTTTGTTTTAAAATTTCACGCACATTTTCAAACACTTCTTGTTCTGTTTTAATGCGGTTGAGTTGTTGCGGGTTCATCATACTGCCGTTAACACCGGCTTTTGAATTGTTTTCTCTTATTCTATTAACCAATCTTGCCACTGGAATACTTAATGCCGCACCCAAAGAAACAACTGGCAATGCAGGCAAAGCCACCATTGTAAGGATACCCAAAGGTGAGAACATTAATTGCAAACTTGTTAAAGCAAAGTTTTTTGCACCTTGTGTATAACTTTTGTTTGCACGTTTGCGGTCAAAGGTTGGTGCACCTTTAAATTTACCGTTTGTAAATGTAAGTTCTTGTGGTTTAAAGTTGCAATAGTATTTATTTTCACCGTTATGGTCAACAGTTTCAATATAGTTTGTCATAACATAACGTGAACTTGTTTCGCTGAATTCAACCAACTCGCCAGA
Source organism: uncultured Clostridia bacterium (assembly GCA_934777435.1). Classification (GTDB taxonomy): domain Bacteria; phylum Bacillota; class Clostridia; order Christensenellales; family UBA1242; genus Onthoplasma. The sequence goes on along the minus strand of CAKVNK010000002.1, from coordinate 67,016 downwards.
ATCGTTATAGGTAGAATTAACTTGATATTTACCATCACGATAGTCTTGCATAAATTGAGTTTGAATTTGTTTTGTTTTGTCAGTTTCAACAGCAATGATGGAGTTGCTTGTTTTAAGTACTGTTGCATTGTTATAAATTTCATTATGTTTTGTTGTTGTTTGAACAACTGCACAGCAATTAACCGGTTTGTTTGTGCGTTTAAGTTGACGTGGGCGCATGCTGTCGGTCAAACTTAAATACACTGATTGAGTTTTGCCGTTAACTGGCAATTCAACTTCCACCCTTGCTTTGTCAATAAATTGTTTTCTAGACACAATAACAGTTTGGTCACCGGTTGGGAAACTAACAGTGAACAAATAGTCGGTAAAGTCAGTGTCGCCGTCTGCATAGTCATAGCAAATAGGTTGAATTTTACATTCTTCAAAATATCTGCCGTCTTTGGTTTTGCGGTAAACACCTTCTTGTGCGATTGCTTGTGGTTCATTGATTTCGGTTGGAGTGTAAGTTGTGTTTGAATAAACCTTTGTTGCTTGTTCGCTTGTTAAAGGTGACAATTCAATATAGTCGTCACCAGATTTAAGTATAAGGCTTTTGCCAACATATTCATAAAAGTTGTGAGTGCCAGAACTTGCACCAAAAACTGACAAATCAATAGGTGTTGGTGAAGTGATACTGCCAGAATATAAATCATTGATATTCACAAAGTGTTGATTGCCTTGCTTATCGGTAACATAAATATGGTCACCATTTCTGCCCGGGTTAAGTGAATATTTTGTGGTTTGAACAACACGCAAATCTTTGCCAGAGTGGTCTTGATAATCAACAAATTTACGGCCAACAACTCCGCCTTCAACAATAGAAGCGGCATCATCGTCCAAACCTTGGTGCACAAGCACAGGTTTGCCGTCAACTGTTTCAGTTGAATATGTTTCTTGCCTTAAAACTGTGGTTTGCAAATATTTTGCCTTGTCAAGAATTTCCACTTCACGGTTGTTCACAATCATTCTAACATTGTCAAGAGTTGTGCCATTTTTGATTGCATCTAAAATGGTTGTGTCAGTAACATTTGTTAAAATTGTTGCTGTGCCGTTAGCAAAAACATAAACGTCTTTTGCGTCAACAAGTGTAAAGCCGTTGTCCCCTCTCAATTTTACATAAACTTTTGAGTTAGCGTGGTAATTTGCAGATGAATCTTCTTTATAACCTATGGCTTGACGCAAACCATAAACTTTTTTATCTGCATCGGTTGCGAGTGCAGTTGAAATCTGTTCATGTGCAAACACAAGCCCAGCGTTAATGCTGATAATAGGTAAAATTTTACCACTAGAAAGCCTTTTATAAACATCATTAGGATTTTTTATAAGTTTATCCAGTTCATCTGCTGGGTCAGCCATATCTTCAACAAAACGGGAATAACCGCTACGGTTACATAATTCAGCCAAAGAAACATAACCTGTGCTTTTATCGCCAAAGGTTACTCTAACATAAACTTCTTTAAAGTTTCTGCCCTTTAAACTGCTTAAATTTACGCTTGTTTCATCTGTAAAAACAACTGCCATATATTTCCTCTTAATTTGAGTGTAACACAAAAACAAACAAAAATCAATATATTTAACTTGTTAAATATCCCAACAAAAACCAAATAAATGGCAATTAAAAGCAAAAAATAAGTTTTTAAAAGCAAAAAGTAAGTCTTTAAAAGCATATTTTTACCAACAAAATACAAACTTATCGGCAGTGTGATTACAATAAATCAACATTCTTTTTAATTTAAAATAACATCTTGTTTATGCAATTTAAAACAACATATCTTTTTAAGGCAACAACTTGCAAACTTTTATTTTATAATAATCTTCTTTTTGGTTGACGAAATGTTTTTTTTGATTTAGAATATAGGCATATTGCAATGTTTTTGCAAACATCTTAATAACAACTATGACGGTGTGTCAGTAGCACCATTGCTTCATATTAGAGAGATTGCCCTAGGCTGAAAGGCAATTATGTTCAGCATTGAGTGTGAATTTCAACATCTGAGTTGCTTGCTGGTAAAGGTGAAAATCATTAAGGCGAGCCAGACAAAACTGTGAAAATGAAACAAGGTTACAATCGCATTTGCAACATATAAATGCAAACAAAACAAGGTAAACTTATATCGGGGTCCCCGCTTAAAGCCTAACGTAGTGGGTTTGGTGGGGTTAGGAGCAATCGCTTCGATAGGCTTACGTTTGCGAAACTGTGTGTAGCAAACTAGCAAGATAAAGCGATTGCGACAAAGTTAGGTGGTACCACGAAAATTGTTCGTCCTGATATAGGGCGTTTTTTGTTTTTATAGGGGTATTTAGTTTATTAAGGTGCTTAATTTAAAAGGGAGAAATTATGCAAAATAAAATTAAAGAAATTTTAACTTATGTTAAAGAAAAAATTGAAGAAATTAAAACAAGTGCAAAATGTCAGGCTTTGCGTGTTGAAGTTTTGGGTAAATCAGGTAAATTGACTGAACTTTTCCGCTTTATGAAAGATGTTCCAAAAGAACAAAAACAAGAAATGGGGCAACTTTTAAACAAAGCCAAAACCGAAGCCGAACAGTTGATTGACGCAAAAGAAACAATCCTTGCAGACACTGAACTTAATGAAAAATTGATGAGTGAAAAAATTGATGTTACATTAGACTCAAACACCGATGAAATTGGTGCACTTCACCCTGTTACAATCGACTTTATCCGTATGGGCGAAATTTTAACTGGTATGGGTTTCAGCCAAATTGACGGCCCAGAAATTGAGTTGGATAAATACAACTTTGAATTGGTTAATGTTCCAAAAGACCACCCAAGCCGTGATATGCAAGATAGCCTTTATATCACACCAGAAATTTTGATGCGTACACAAACCAGCAACACTCAACCAAGAGCCATGGAAAAAATCAAACCACCTTTCAAAGTGTTCAGTTTTGGCCGTGTGTTCCGTAAGGACGAAATAGACGCAACCCACACCCCAGCCTTCCACCAACTTGAAGGTATTTACATTGACAAAAAAGTTTCTTTGGCTGATTTAAAACACGACCTTAGCCTTATTTTGAAAAAATATCTTGGCGAAGCAACAAAAACAAAATTCAGGGCAAGTTTCTTCCCATTTACTGAACCAAGTGTTGAAGTAGATGCAGAGTGCAACGTATGTAAAGGTAAAGGTTGCCCAGCATGTAAAGGTGCAGGTCAATATGAAATTTTGGGTGCAGGTATGATTCACCCACACGTTTTGGAAATGAACGGCATTGACCCTAATGTTTATAGTGGCTATGCGTTTGGTTTTGGTTTCGACCGCTTCCCAAAAATGCGTTATAAAATTCCAAATGCAAAAGTCATGTTCGAAAACGATGTGAGATTTATTGAACAATTCAAATAGGCGAGTAGTCAAAGGAGAATAAAATGAAAGTATTATTATCATGGATTAATGATTATGTAGACACTTCAAACATAGAGTTAAAAACTTTGGTTAAAGGTTTAACCGATGCCGGTTTTGAAGTGGAAGAAGTTATTGATAAATCTGCTGGACTTGACCATGTGGTTGTTGCAAACATCACTGAAATAACCCGTCATCCAAACGCAGATAAATTGGTTGTTTGTCAATGCACATATGGTTTTGGCAAAACACAAATTGTAACCCACGCAACAAATATGAAAGTTGGCGACAATGTAGCTTTGGCACTTGACGGTGCATGCTTACCTTGTGGTGCTTGCATCAAAAATGGTGAACTTCGTGGTGTTGCCAGCAATGGTATGTTCTGCGGTGGTGACGAATTAGGCATTAACGACAGCATTTACCCAGGTGCAAGTGTTGACGGCTTGTTGATTTTAGCCCCAGATTGTGTGCCAGGCACACCAGTGGCGGAAGTGCTTGGTTTAAACGAAGTTGTGTTAGACATTAACGTGCTTCCAAACCGTGCTGACTGCAATTCTATTTATGGCATAGCAAAAGAAATTAGTGCAATTTTCAGCCTTCCAGTTAAACCACTTGATTTAACTTACACAGCAACTGGCAACCGCACTGTTGACGTAACAGTTGAAGCAACTGACCTTTGCCCAAGATATGAAAGTGTTGTTGTGGAAAATGTTAAAAATGGTGTTAGCCCTGCAATAATGCAAAAACGTCTTACCCTGCTTGACCACACCCCACACTCACTTTATGTAGATATAACAAACTACGTATTGTTGGAAGTTGGTCAACCTATGCACGCTTTTGATTTAAGTAAAATTGCTGGCAACAAAATTATTGTTCGCCGTGCAAAAGAAAATGAAAAACTTTTAACTTTGGACGAAAAAGAGCACGAACTTACCAAAGATAACCTTGTTATTGCCAATGCAAATGAACCTATGGTTATTGCCGGCATTATGGGTGGTATGGAATCTGGCACATATGAAACAACAACTGACGTTATGTTGGAAAGTGCAAACTTCAATTTTGCAAATATCCGCCGTTCATGCCATGCCCTTGGTATGTTAAGCGACAGCAGTATCCGTTACAGCAAAGGTGTCAACATTGAAAACACCGAAGTTGGTTTAAAACGTGCCCTTAACATCATCACAAAACTTAACGCTGGCACAATTTCAAAACAAATTGTGGACGTTCACACTGAATTGCCAAAATTAAGGCAAGTTATCAGCAGTGTCACACGTATCAATGAACGCCTTGGCCTTACTATCCCAGCCGAAGAAATGGTTAAAATTTTAAATTCACTTGATATTGCAACAATCATTGATAAACAAGATAGCGACAAACTTATTTCAACCATACCTTGCGAAAGAACAGACATTGAACGTGAGTGCGATATTTGTGAAGAAGTTGGCCGTATTTATGGCTTGGATAAAATCAGCATTGAAGATATCACTTCAACAGATTTCCACACAGTTGGTGAATTAACTGTTGAACAAAAAAATATCAACAAACTTAAAGTTAATAGTGCCTTGTTTGGTTTTGATGAAACACTTACATGGCAATTTGGCAGTCCAAAAACAATTCAAAATGCAGGGCTTGATTTGGCAAAACATATTATTATTGCCAACCCTATTGGTCAAGACTATAGCGTTGTGCGTACCAGCCTTATGCCGGGTATGCTTAACACAATCAGTTTCAATTTAAAACAAGGCAACAAAAACCTTAAATTGTTTGAATTGGCACGTGTGTTTATTGCAAAGCAACTTCCTTTAACCGAATTACCAGACGAACATAACAATTTGTGTTTAAGTTTAACTGGTGATTACGATTTCTATAACCTTAAAAATCGCCTTAACAAAATTATGGCAAGCATTGGCGTCACCCTTGAATATCGCCAAGCACAAAACCATATGTTCCACCCTGGCATTTGTGCAGATATTTATTTGTACAATCGCAAGATTGGTGAAATTGGTGAAGTTCACCCAACCATTTTGAAAAACTTTGATATTAACCAAAAAGTGTTTATGGCAGAAATCAATTTAAGCAATGTGATTTGCCGTTTGAACGACCGTCACACAGGCAGTGCTCCAGATAAATTACCATATATCACACGTGACCTTGCCATTGTTGTTGACCGTGACACTCCGGCAAGTGAAATCATCAAAGTTGCATTAAAAGCTGATAAACAAAATATTGTAAGTGCAAAAGTGTTTGACGTTTATGTCAGCGATACACTTGGCGAACATAAAAAGAGTGTTGCTTTCACTTTGAATATCCGTCAAGGTGAAAAGCCATTGGCTGAAACTGAAATCTCACCTATTGTAGACCACGTTTTGCAAGCAGAAATTTCCACATTAAACGCAAGCCTTCGTGCATAAAAAAATTTATTTTTAAATTAAAGTGATCAAATTTAAAACAAAAAACACTTAAAAGTTTTAAAAGGTTGCAAAATTTTAAAAAACATAAAAACTTTTAAAACTTTAATTAAAATTTAAAATTATCTAATTCCACTTTTTGCTAAAACAAAAACAAAACTTATCCACAAAAAATACACCAAAACTGGTGTATTTTTTATTTTTCAATCACATAATGTTGTGCTTTGATAAAAATTTGTTTATCAAATTAAATGCAACATTTTGTTTAATTTTATAATAAATTAATATGCACTTTCAATTTTAACATTAAACTTAAAATCAATGCCTTGCAAATAATTTTCTTGCCCAACCTGTTTTAAATATTGTTTAAATTGTTTTGGTTTAAAACAGTTAAAATTTTTATAAACATTTATAACATCAATGTTGTTATCAACACAATATTTAGAAGCCGTTTCAAGTTGATTTAAAACTTTTTGTTCAATTCGGTTTAAAAGTGTTTTTGTGTAAAACTCTTTGTTCCTACGCATAAAAGTTGAAGATTGTTCATCTTGCACAATTTCTTCAATATACATGGTTAAAGTTAAATCTAAATTAAAAACTGGTTTATCATTGTCAAAACTCACTTTAATTTTTGGTGCAGTTTTTGTTATGTTCATAACCACTGTCGCATGGTCATAAATATGGTCGGTCACATCTGTAATATTAATCAAGCCTTGATAATCTTTGTTCACAAACAAATTCATTTCTTGCACGGTGGCAAAATCTAGTTCCAACTGCTTTTTACCCTTTTTAAACACACCCATTGTGCCGTCATTAAGTAAATATAATTCTTCTTCCTTTTGCATTTCCGCTCCGTTTGTTTCAGGGCCTTGCGATTGTCCTTCGCCAGAAGATTGAACTTGAATTGCATTGTCAGTTTCTTGTTTTAAAACTGTCATTTTGGGCAACACGCCAACAGAAATTGGGCTGAAATATCCACGATAAAAATTGTCAATACTGCTATCAGTTGAAAGAATATATTTTTTATCAAAATTTATAATTTGTTCAATTTTAAGTTGTTTTTCAGTGAACAATTTATACAATGCTTTTGTGAAATCTTTTATATCACCGCCAAAGTTGATAAGCATTGCATTACGGCTGACTTTTTTAAGCCTAACCATAAAATCAAGTGCACTTATAACCCCGTCCTCACAAAGTTGGTCGCCAAAAGCCATAACTTCACACTGTGAAAACCCCATTTCTTTACCGATAGCAAGTGAAACATTATCCATAGCGTCACCCAAAGTTTGCCCATTTGCATAATAAAAGGTGTAGTTTGGTTTTTTGCCATCAGCAGTCGACAACACACTCGCACCCACCCTGAAATCCTGTTCCTCTTTATCAACGCATAAAAAGGTTACAATCGCTTCGGTTTGGCTCATGGCTGGCTTTGTGAATTCTGGTATTGTCACAATCAAAAGCAGAATAAACATCAAAACTAAAATTTTGCTTGGGCTGAAAATAGACTTAAACTTTTTCATGTTCCACCCCTTTTAGTTTGCCGTTTGTTTTCTGCTTTTTATTCTCTACATTTGCTAATTTCAGTTGCTCTGCTTTTTTAATCTGCCCACCGCTTGAAGTGTTGTCTATTGACTGCCCCGCTGTATCTTCAATAGGTTGTTGTTCAGTTTGCTGTTTTGCATTTTTAACCTTTTGTTTATGCACATTTACCCCATGTCCTATCCACAAAACGATAGGCAAAATATATGCCACAACAATGGTTAGCCAACTGGTGATTGGTTGATAAAATATTACTTCTGGTTGCATGGTTTTTGTACCCCACACACCCCAAAAGATAATATAAGCATACAAAAACAAAATGCCTACTGTTGGTGATTTTATGTTAAACAAAAACATAATTGCCTTAACAAAACAATATCCGTAAAGGGCAAATTGTGCAATTTGTGCCACAACCCACAAACTAACCACAAGCCAAGATAGTTCACCAATGCTGGAACGTGAACCATTAAATTGTGCAATATCACTTATGCTAAACTGGTGCGTTGGGCTGGTTACACCAAACAAACCATAGAACACAAAGTTAAGCAGTTGCACCACAACATATGCAATCAAACAAAACAAAATAAGGTTGCGTTTTTTTTCGTTGCCAAACTCCACATCTCCAAACAGCATAAGCAAAAATGTTGAAGAACCAAACCATGCAATATATTTAAACATTGCCCAAGCCACTGGCTTTACGCCTTGCTGAAACATAGGTAAAAAACTTGTTATATCAACACCTTGAAACGCTTTAACCGCAATATACACACACGCCACAACAACTGGTATCCAAAAAAATTCACAAACCCTTGCAATGTTGCGTACCCCTTTATAAACCATAAAGCCAACCACAGCCATAAGTGGAACGCCAAACAAAAACCAAGACATTTCTTCATAAAGGTTTTGAATTATAAACAGTTCCAACCCTTTGCCGATTATTGCAAGCACAATGGCATAATAGCAAGCCAAAATTGCAAGCACAATTTTTGCCACAACCACGCCCAGCGTTTGTTTTGCAAATTCATAAAAATTTTGCGTTTCATTTTTCTTCATCAAATCAAGCAACAACAAGGCATACACAAAATCAACAAGCATCATCACGGCTGGCACAATCCAACCCATATTGTCAGCGTCATGAGATAACAAACTTGGTAATGCCATAAGTTTAACTGAAATAAAACTCATCATCACCAGCAAACTAACTTGCCTATAATTAATCTTCATCGTCACGCCTCCTATCCAAATTATGCTTGTTGTTAGCAATGGATTTTGGCCTTTTTATCATCTCTTTTATGGTTGTGCGTTTAAACATATCCTTTTGGTCGCTGGCAATATAAGGTGCAGTTGGTGCAAGATATGCAGAATTATAACTATCAAAACTGCTTAAATATGCCACAATCAGCACGCAAAAAACAATCACACCATAAAGCCCCAAACTTGCACCAATAATCAGCACAAGCAAACGCAACATACTAAACTGTGCCGCTTGGCTTGGTACAATATAAAATGTGATACCAGAAAGTGCCACAATCATAACTGCCGGTGGGCTAACCAACCCAGCATTTACCGCTGTTTCGCCCAAAATCAACGCACCAACAATGCTCATTGCCATACCAAAATATTGTGGCATACGCAAATTGGCTTCGTACAGAATTTCAAACAACAACACAATAAACAGCACTTCCATAAATGGTGAAAATGGTATTCCCTGCGTTGTGTTCATAATTGTAACCAAAAATTCAAGTGGCAAAATTTTATAATGGAATTTTTCAAGTGCCACATACATACCAGGCAACAGCACTGCCAAAATAACGCCCACAAAACGCAAAATACGCACAAATGTCACACGTATAGGCTGACTGTAATAATCGTCACTGTTTTGCAAATCTTCAATAAGGATAAATGGCAAAGTTAAAACAATCGGGCTTCCGTCAACTAAAATTCCAACTCTGCCTTCCAGCATTTTGCCAACCAAAATATCTGGTTTTTCAGTGTCACCCACTTGCTTAAAAAGTGACTTTGGGTTTTTCTGCAAAAAAGATACAAGATAGTGGCTGTCTATCACGCCGTCTATCTCAATATCTTTTAAACGTTTTAAAATATGTTTAACAACCTTTTTATCCGCCACCGAGTTAAAGTAAACCACTGCCACTTGCGTTTTTGTAAGTTTGCCTATTTCAAGTGTGTTTACAACCAAGTCATCAGATTTAACCCTACGGCGAATAAGGTTAAGGTTATATTTTATGCTTTCGTTAAAGCCTTCTCTTGGCCCTTTAATAACCACACTTGTTGGCGGTTCAGCAACTGCCCTAACAACAATTTTTTCAACATTGGCGGATAAAATTTCTTCTGCTCCGTCCACAAGCAAAAGGCAATTACCTTGCAAAAGTTTTGATATGGCTTCATCTAAATCATAAGCCGAACTGAGTGAACAATCTGCCAACACTTTATTTTTAAGTTCTGTCACCACATCTTGTTTTATTTGCCCTGAATAACAGCACATTGTGTGAACCACTGAATCACTCAATAGTTGGTCGTCCACTAAATCAGCCACAAAAACAAGCATAATTTGCGTGCCAAAAAACTGCACGCTACGGTTTAACAAATCTCCGCTTTCGTGCAGTTTTTGTTTAATTTCTTCAAAGGTTTTAACTGCATCAACTTTCATAATTCTAGTTTGACGCGTTAAATCAAAATTATTCTATTTAGTTTGTTGCATATTGCATTGTAACAACAAGTGTGATTGTGCCGGTTGAAGTGTCATAGGTTGAGAACGAACTTACAGTTAAATATTTCCTATCTGCTTGTTCAGCATCGGTGATGTAAATTTCGTTCAATCTTTCACGTGTCAATCTTGAAAGTTGATCTGCCACGTCAATTGAAACAGATTCATCAACACGCAATTCAAACGCACTTCTTTCGGTGTCATTAGAAACAAGCAAACTCTTGCCATAGATAAGCATGTTAAGTAAATATGCTTGCAAGCGAGAAATTCTACCGTCATATTCACCATAATAGTATTGCCTGTAATCAGCACTTGCATTGTATTTAAGCCCAAACGTTGAAGAAGCATCATCGGCCTGTGTTACACCAGTTGTCATCATATCTTGGTCTGGAACTAAACTGCCCGCATTGAGAATTTGGCTAAGCGTTGAATAACTTACCGTTTTGATTGTGCTTGCATAAAAATCGTAACTTTGTTCAATCTTGCCAATTTGTTTGCTTGAAGGCATTGTTACAATTTGTTTTTCACCCATATCACTAACTTTTAAAGCATTGATACTGTTACCAAAATTCAAATTTGCTTGTAAATAAGCATCAGACACCAAGAAGAACATATGGCTTGCCATGTTGTAAGAACTGCTGTGTTCACGTGCGGAATATCTTAAATCGCTGTATGCAATATCCACATTATACCAACTTGCAACTTCCCCTTCAGTTGTTGCAATTTTAATCTTGTTCCAACTGTGATTATGCCCAGTTGCGGCACTGCCTTCTGTGTCCTTATAAAGCAGACTACCATTAATTTTGCGTGTTTCAATGCCTTCAATGCCACAAAGCAACACAAACGCTTTTGAAAGTGATTCAGCAGTTGCTTTATTTGAGCCAATCAAAATATCACCATTTGTTGTTTGCCCAATATTGTAAAGCAAACCGTCAAGATAAAATTCTGCACGAGTGCCATAGTCTGCCAATGTGCCAGCCTTTGTCACACTGCCTTCTGTGATAAGCCTTGCGTCCATATTGATATTGAAAGCAAATTCAAGCCAATCAAAGATTGCGGTTGCTTTTTCAAGGTCGGTCATGTTGGTTGAAGCAATAGCGGTAAGCACTAATTTTGCATTTTCATACACTTTTTGTGCCACTGTGCAGTTGCCAACAAACACAGGTTTAAAGCCATATTGAACAGCCATAAATAATTGTTCAGTTGTGCTTACTTCCATCTCTTTGCGATTATCTATTGCAAACACGCTGTTGATGTTTCTACGCACAGACTTGTCAATATATTTAAACTTGTTTGCATAATCTTTTGCCATGATTACATGTGCGGTATTTTCAACCTTTTCAACATCTAATGTGTTTTTAAAGTTCAAGCTGAACACATTTTCGTTGGTTGATTCACAACTGAAATTGCCAACTATTGCAAATTCTGGATATTGATTGAGCAAGTTTCTGCAAACATAGCCAAGCAAACTTGCATTTGATGTGCCAACACTGCCCACTAACGCTTGCCATGAAGCGTCAGATGCAAAGTTATAAATGCTGGTGTTGCCAGAAGATAATTGATAGTTTGAAGCCTCATCAGCCAACCTTATAATTGCTTGTTTAACTGTTTCGTTGGTTTGTGGTTTGATATAAATGTTAAGTTTATAGTTTTCGTCCACACCAAACAACAAGTGATACCAAAGCAAGTTGGTTAAATTTGTTACATTGCTGATTGCATAATTGTATTTAGTTGTATCATCAAACAAATAAACGCCAAAACGTTCAAAGTCTTTTAAATCGGTGTAACGATAAGTGAAAGAGCACTCCTCACTATACGAACTTGAAACATATGATTTTGAACTTTCACTGTTAGCATAAACCACAGATTTAACTGCAAATTTATATCCGCCTTCAACCGTTATAATATCATTGATATTAAAGGTTGTTTGGTTTGTTTTGTAAATATATTCTTTGTGTTTAGGTGTTGTAACTTTGATTGTGTAACTGTCAGCATTTGTATCCCCTGCCCAACCAATTAAGAATTCAGTGTTAGATTGATTGTTGTATCTTAAATTTGATGGGGTTGCCAAAGTTTGCAATTTGCTTACAACAGCATATTCACTTGACCTATCAGACGCATCATAATAACTGTTATCTGCACCAGGGTAAGCAGTGATATAGATATAATATTCGCCAGCCTGTTGAACATAAGCGGTAATATCAATCGCACCTTTCACGTTTGTGATAGGCAAGGTAAGTTTTGGTGTTAAACTTGCAAGGTACCTTGTGTATTCAGTGTCGTTAAGTTTGATAATTTCAACACTATAACTTTGTGCATTGTCTTGCAAATCGAAAGAAAGCACATATTTACCGTCAGTTTCGTCTGGATTGCTTACCACAATGTTTGTAACTTGTTTTAATTGGTCACGCAATTTATAAACATAACTGTTAAATTTGCTTGCTTGTGTGATGCTATCTGATTCTTGTGGCAAAGCACGCACTGTTATGTTGTAAGAGTTTGCCATAACTTCGCCATTAATATCGGTTAAAAAGTCGGTTATATCAACTTTATAAGGTGTTGTGCGGTTATCATTAAGCACAGTTTTTGTGTTAAAGTTAACCATAATTTCATATCTGTATGCACCTTCAACACCATTGAAGTTAAGATAATATTTTCTGCTTCCGTTTGTTTCAATAGTGATTGGATTATTAAGGCTGTCAGTAACAAATTGTGGCACGTCCAAAATTTGACTATAAGTTAAAGTTAAGTCACGACTGCTGAGTTCACTATCCACATAATAGCCATATTTATCTGCCACTGCTTGCACTTGAACACGATATTCTTTACCACGTGTGATATAGTTTGCCAAATCAACACGATTGTTAACAAATAATTGATTAATGCAAACTGCTTGGTTGGTTTCTTGTGATAAATCGGTGATATACACTTTATAACCAACCGCATTTTTAACAGCGTCAAAACTTAACATATATTTATTGCTTGATACAAAGCCAGCATTTTGTGGTGTGCCAAGTTGGACTTTGTAATTAGGTTTTAAAGTTGCGGTGTTGCTGTTTTTGTTTGCAACAATGGCGGTCACTTTAACTTCTGTTACCAAATAGTTAAGGCTTAACAAATTTAACTGATTGGTGTTAAGCACCAAAATTTCTTTGTTTGTTTCAACAATATAATAAGCGTTTTCAATTTCACCCCAAACCAAATTGTTGCCTTGAAGTTGAACGCCGATATTTTCAGTTTGATTTTCACCATTGTGTTTAATTTCACTCAACACACTTGATTCAACATTGCCTTGTGCCACAGTTTGCACAGCAACTGAAACATAATCATCTGGCAATTCAAAGTTCAAGCAATTTGAAGCAAGCAAACTTTGTTCCACAGCTGTTGCCTTGTATACATAAACACGATAACCAACCACATAATCACTTTCCACTGCTGACCAAGATAAAATGTTGCTGTCAGCATTTAAAGTTAAAGTTGGGGCTTCTAACCTGCTTTTGATTGTAAGTTCAGCAGGCTTTGACCAGTTAGAATTTGTGTAATAGTTTTGTGTTTGTGTGCCATAAACTGCTTTACAACTAACTTTTGCGCTGATTAAGTTTTCAAAATCAATGTTTTTGCTTTTAAATGCTTGGTTTAAATTGATGTAAATTAAGTTGTCACAAACTTCATCACGTGTGATGCTGCTATCCAAAATATCCAACAACTCAACTTCACCATTAAGGTCAACTTGCAAGTTGTTTGTATATTGGTCTAAAACACAAGTCAAAATCCAGTCATTGTCAATTTTGTGCAATTCCAAATTTTGTGGTGTTGCAAGATTAACGTAGTTATAGTAGACAATTTTAGGGCTGAAACTGCTTTCCAAATAATTGTTATCACGGCTGACTGCCTTAACATAGAACTTAAATTCACCCGCTTCAGTTAACATTGAAGCAAAGTCAAATTTATTCAAACTATATTGTGAACTAAACACATTTGATGCGTTTGCAATAGTTTCTGGGTCGTCTGCTTCAACAACGGTTGAAGGAGTTACAACTTTAACTATGTAACTGCTTGCATTGTAAACATTGTTCCATGTTAAGGTGTTGCCAACGATTTGTGTTTCTGGTGTGTCAATATGCACTTGATGCACATAACTTATGGCTTTGGTGTAAGCACTATCTTTCTTTTTGCTTGCACATGCTTTAACTTGAATTGAATAACTTTCGCCAAGGTTAAGCATACGTGAAATGTCATATTGCAAATAGTTTACACCATTTTGATTATATAATTCCATATAAGGGTTAGCGGTTGCAACAAAAACATTTTGTTCAAGTTGGTTAACACGGATAACATAATATTCATCATTATTCACACGTTCAAAAGTTATAAGCCCATCTGCTTCAACAACCAAATTTTTAGGCGTGGAAAGATAATCTTTGTTAAGCGACTCACACCCAACAAAGACAAATGGCACGCATAAACATAAAATAAACAACCATAAACGCTTTTTCATGTTACCCCTAAAATGTTTAGCAAAATTTATCCCCTAAAATGCTAAACGCAAATTGTAATATATATTTAGTATAACTAAAAAAATAAATTAAATCAAATAATTAGTTTAAAATATTCAACATATATCTTTTTATTTAAACAAAATAAAACGCATCTTTGACAAAATATTCGCACAGAAAACGCAGGCAAAATATCATATCAAAAATAAACAATCATAAATTATTTTAGGAGTTGTTATGTATTATTGTTCTGATTTTTTATCTCGTCCAGTTTTATCTCTTTATGAGGGCGAATTGATTGGTAATGTGGACAAACTTTTATTCGACCGTAAACTTAAAAAGTTGTTATATTTTGAATTGACAAGCGAAAACGACACACGCTTTTTGCTTCCAACAAAAAACATTTATAATGTTGGCAAAAATGCAATAACAATCAAAAACAACACAGCGGTAAGTTTAAAAATTGAAGACGATTGCTATTCCACTTGCCCAATAGGTTCAAAAGCGTTTAACATTAAAGGTGAGTTTTTAGGTGTAGTTAAAGAAATCATCTTAACTGAAAAATATTTAACCGACAAAATCTCATTTGAAAACAACCTTGTTCTCCCTGCTGATATGATTGCATCTTCTGGCAAAAACACAGTGATATTTTATGATAAATCAAGCAAGGTTGACGTCAGCAAATTTGTGCCAAACAAAATGCCAAAAATTTTCAAAACCAAGCAAACAGAGACTGCAAACATTTTGCCAATTAAAAACAACACAAAAACTGAAAAAGGAACAGCACAACCTTTAACAGACGTTGAAAACACAAACGCCGTTTTGGTTGAAACTGCTACCACGCAAATTCAAAATAGTGATTTCTTGCTAGGTAAAATTTGCACCAAAGATATTTTCAATTTTAACAACGAGTTGCTGATAAAAGCACACGCTGTTGTTAACAAAAAGAATTTAAAAGAAATCAACCGCTTTGGCAAGTTACGTGAATTAATGTTGTATTGTAAATAAAAATTAAAACTTGACAAAAAACAAATTATCCACAACCAATGCACTTTTTAAAAATTTTAAAATTTGTTATCAATGTTAAATAAAATTCATCAGCAAAATAAAATAATAAAAATTCACAAAATAATATTAGAAAATTGCAAAATATGTTAAATAACAATAAATTTGCAATTTTTTTGTTAATTTTATTTAATTTTTTAAAATATTTTAAAAATTATTTTTTATTTATCACCAACAAAATTTAATTGCCAAACACTCAAACTCGGTTTGTTTTTTATCTGCATAACAAATGCTAAATCACAACCATTTTTATCAACCAAACATTTCCACAATCTTTCAACAAAAGATAAACCTAAACACAAAACCTAGATAGATAAGAATTGCACACTATCTCTTATTGCTTTAAAAATTTCAACATGGCGTTTTTCATCTAAAATGATTCTTGCAAATAAATCTTTTAAGCTTTGGTTTGTAACTCGGTTTATACCATCAGTGTACATTTTTATTGTAAGTTCTTCCGCGGCAATATTGTTGTTTAACATTTCACTTAATTTTTGTGTGTAATTAACACTACGTGTTGTGTAGTATGTGCCATTTGCGTCTTCATATCGTGGCACACCACCAAACGCTGTGATAGCGTGCATAAGCATATCTTGGTGCATCATTTCAACAATACCAATTTCTTCAAACACATCAGCAATGTCTTTATGTGTTTTATCCGCAATCACCGATTGATAAATATATGTAAGCACGGCTTCAAGTTCCCCAACATTTGAAAATGCCAAATTCTTCAAAACCGCAACAGTTTGCGGGTCAGTTTTTGCGTCAACAATTTCTGGGTATGGCTGATTTATTTTAACTTCAATATCTTCAAAATCCATTTTAACTTTCTCCTTTTTATTTTTATGTGGTAAAGTTAAAATTTGTTAAAACCATGGCAAACAAAAAACAAATTAAACCATAATAAAAAACAATTCACAAAAAATATAAATTTACTTGAAAAAATCTACAAAAATTAGTGCTTTTTAATATTTTTAATTATTTTTAAATTATTTAATTTTATTTTACCTTTAAAAAATATAATTAAATATTTGTTAAAATATTTTTTATGTGTTAATATAAATATATAATTTAAAGCAAATATAATTTTTTATCATTTTACAAAAAGGACAAATATGTCAAACAAAAAATCACAAAAACAAAAAAGCAAAACACCAAAAAATATCACTCGTTTCAACCCAAAAGTTGATACCGGTTTAACAAGTGAACAAGTGCAAAAACGCACTGAACAAAATTTGGTTAATGTTGCAAGCACAAAAACAACAAAAAGCATTTGGAGCATTATTGCCAAAAATGTTTTCACGTTTTTCAACTTAACTTGTTTGTTGGTTGCCATCGCACTCACCATTGTTGGTGCGTATAGCGATATGATGTTTATGGTTATTGTTGTTATCAACACAACCATTGGTATCGTGCAAGAAGTGCGTGCTAAAAAAACCATGGATAAATTATCCCTCACCAACTCCAACTTCACAAAAGTTATTCGTGATGGTGAAGAACAAGAAATTTACAAAACCGAAGTTGTGTTAGACGATTTATTAGTTTTAAACCCAGGTGCACAAATTGCTTGTGACAGCATTGTTGTTTCTGGCAATGTTGAAGTTAACGAAAGTTTGCTTACTGGTGAAAGTTTACCTATCAAAAAGTCCAAAGGCGACAGTTTGCTTGGCGGTAGTTTTATTTCAAGTGGCACATGTGTTGCAAAGGTAAACAAAATTGGTGACGACAACTATATTTCAGAACTCAGCCAAAAAGCAAAAAAGTTTAAACAAGCAAAAAGTGAATTGTTAACCTCCTTGCGTACACTTATCAAAATCATCAGTATATTTATGGTGCCTATCGCAATACTTATGGCTTACAACAACTATAAATATTATCTTGCAAACCCAGCACAGGATTATGGTTTGCTTTATATGACAATCACAAAAACAAGTGGCTGTATTATAGCCATGATTCCTGCTGGTATGTTCTTGCTTACTTCTGTTGCTTTGGCTGTCAGCGTTGTCCGTTTGGCAAAAAAGCGAACCTTGGTTCAAGATTTGTATTGCATTGAAATGCTTGCCCGCACAGACGTGCTTTGTTTGGATAAAACCGGCACACTCACAAATGGTTCAATGAGTGTTAAAGATGTTGTGCTTCTTTCAAATAAAACCGCAAAAGATGTTGATAAAATTGTTGCAAGTATGGTTAACGCCTTCCATGACGCAAACCACACTGCCCTTGCCCTTAAATCATACTTTGGCAAACCTTGTTATTCTGCTGATAAATCAATACCATTTTCAAGCGAACGTAAATTTATGGCTTGTAAATTCAGGTCAGTTGGTGCTTATAAACTTGGTGCATATGAGTTTGTTATGGATAAACCGTCTGCAGAACTAAAAAAACAAGCAGAAGAATATTCTTTAAGCGGTTATCGTGTGCTTTTGCTTACTGAAAGTGACGCAAACTTTTCAGCCACAAATGCAAAACCTGTTGCCTTCATTTTGTTGCAAGATAATATCCGTAAAGACGCTCCAAAAACTATTCAATGGTTTAAAGATAATGGCGTAGATATTAAAATTATTTCTGGTGACAACCCAGTTACAGTAAGCGAAGTTGCAAGACGTGTTGGCGTTGAAAATTATGATAAATATATCAGCCTTTATGGTTTAAGCAACACCGAAGTCATGGAAGCCGCAACAAAATATTCAATCTTTGGCCGTGTCAGCCCAGAACAAAAAGCCATTTTGGTTAAAACACTTAAAAGTCAAGGCAAAACTGTGGCTATGACTGGTGACGGCGTAAACGATATCCTTGCCCTTAAAGAAGCAGATTGTTCAATCGCAATCGCAGCCGGCAGTGATGCAGCACGCAGTGTCAGTCAACTTGTTTTGTTGGATAGCAACTTCAGTTCTATGCCAAGCGTGGTTGCTGAAGGCCGTAGAGTCGTAAATAATGTTCAAAAATCGTCTTCACTTTTCCTTATGAAAACCATTTTTGCAATATGTATCGCAGTGTTTGTTCTCTGCCTTAACAAAACCTATCCGTTCAGCCCTATTCAGTTCACATTGCTTGAAGTGTTTGTTATCGGTTTGCCATCTTTCTTCCTGGCATTGCAACCTAACACAAACAAAATTGAGGGTAAATTTTTGGTTAACATTGCAAAAACAACCTTGCCAGCCGGCATATGCTTGATTGCTGCAACAATCACAATGTATATCTATCAAATGTTCACTGGCATTTCAACCGAAGTGTTGGTAACAATGTCATCTCTTGCAATTTTAGCAATCGGCTTTTTAGCATTGTTTAAAATGTGTAAACCTTTCAACTGGTTTAAGACATTAATGTATATAGCCTGCCTTGGACTTACAATCACAGCGGTTGTTGTGCTTTACGACTTGTTTAAATATGTTCCACTTGCTTACCCTGACGTTTTGTTCCTTATTATTGTTTGCCAAACTGCTTACCCAGTTTATCTTGTTCTCAACAAATTGTTTGAAATGCCAGGTAAACATAAAAGCGAAAACGCACAAGAGCAAAGCAATCAATCTAATCAAGATTAATAAGATTATCCAGCACAAAGTCCAACTCTATTTAATTGTTATATTGATAATTTTATCTTCAACAATTTCAAAATCACAAATGCCCACTAGGGCATTTTTTTTGAACATAACCACACTTGTTGCATTAAGCGGAAAATATGAATCGAACTCGGGAAAAAATTGCTTTAAATTTATCTCATCAAACTTCAAATCTTTATCCGCCAAAGCGGAACAATATTTATAGTTGCCCGCAAGCAAACAATCCATAAAAATCAAAGCTACAAATTTTGGTTTTAACTGTAATTCATAATCATCAAGATACACCAAATAAGTTTCGTCTTTACTGTCTTTTAAGTTCAACACTCGCCCATGATTCAATCCGTCACACAAGTGTTTTAAAATTTGACGTTCACCTTTTGAAGCATTGTATTCATCATAAAAATCAGCCCAAACTAAATTGGTTTTATTTAACACAACCAAAAATTTTCTTTGCCCTTCAAAAAAGATAAAACAAAAATCATTTTCAATTTCAAAATGTGAAAACTCAATTCCTGCAACTTCAATATTTACAACCTGTTTGCCAGCAAAATTTATCATCAGCCTTTCACCAAGCAGAACAAAAACTTGTTTACCGTTAAATTCAAAACATCTAAAATCTTGCCTACATATACCCGAAAAAAACAAAAACAAGTATTTATCAGCACCATTTTGCACAAGTTGACCACGGCAGTTTTCACCAAACTTGCAACCACAACTTTTATCAACTGAACAGTTATCTTTTGTAGCAAAGCCCAAAAACAGTGCATAAAAATTTGTATATATCGGTGTTTGATTTTTGCTTAAACATAAAATAGGTTTATCCTCTAAATCGGTTACCAAATAAGGTACATTTGCTTTAAGTGTTACAGATTTATCCAAATTCAACACACAATCATCATTTACAACCAAATAGTTCATACTTATATTTATGAGCGAACAACACAAAATTTCACACAAACTTTAAACTCACTTTCAGTTGCAACAAATTGCAAATTTAGGCATATTAAGCCAATATTTTGCACCATAATAATTTAAAACTTGGGGAAAATATTTTTATGATTAAAGACAAACAACACAACAACCCAAAACAACCATGCAGTGTACACGTTATGCCACCTCCAATTTCGGACGAAGACATCAACGCCCTTTTTGCTGGTATTGTCAGCATTATGAAAAGAAAGATTGAACTTGAAACAAAAGCACAAATTATCAACACTCAATCTAATTGTGAAAAACTTTTGGCAGAATTAAAGGCAAAACAAGCCGAGTGCAACCGTCTTAAAAATGAAATTTTACATTTAAAAAGTTCGCTTGCGGACAGGGAAAACACTACAAAAAATTTGTAAGTTTATATCAAGCATAAATTTAAAAATGTTACAAAATTTTTAGTAATTTTCACATTTTTTGCAAAAATTCAATAAAAAAGTGTAAAAAACAACGTTTTGTCAAGAAATTTCAACAAATTTTTCAAATTCGTTTGCATAAACAATTTAAAATTGTTATATTCTTTTTATAAGTATGGAAGAAACAATTTTTTTTGACAATGCCAAGGATAGTGTTACAAAATTCTTTGAACAAGAGTTTGATAATTTCCCGCCTTTGCTTATGTCTCATTTTTTAAACCGTTTTAACGATTTGTTAGATTATGCAGAGGAAGATTTAAAAATCAAACCTAAAATAATCTTTACTGACAACATTGAGTCACTCGTAAAATTTGTGCCAAAAACCATGGCGTTAACAATTTTTGAAGATAGTGAAGCAACAATGTTTAACAACAGGTTAAAATCTATTCTGGCTCTTTCACGCCAAGATTGGTGCTTGTTTATTGACTTGAAGGAAGATAAAATTTCTTACGGTTTGATGATGAGTTTTAGAAGCATTAAGGATAAAAACTTTTTGCAAGTATTGGAAGACACAACTTTTTCAAAAGAACGTACAAGCAAAACTCACTGCATTATTGCCCGTCCACTTAACTCTTATTCCATGCTCCTTCACTCTATCAGTGGTGAAACATTAAACGTTAACTTTTCTTTGGACAAATCTAAAAATAATGTGTTCACCAAAGAGATTCAAGAATTGGTTGATGCAACATTTAGCAAATTGCGTACAACACAACGCAAACTTGCTGATATGAAAAATATGTACCTTAACATTTTCACCAACGTTTTAAATGACGTGCATGGTGCACTTTGTGTTATTGTGGATAAAGACTATGTTGATAATGGCCTTTTTGAAGATGGTATCTGGCTTAAAGAACCTATCAATTTCAGCAAACTTTTCACACAAAGCAAAAGTTACAGTGAAGAAAAGTTGCAAGCACATGCTGACCTTTTCTTAAATATGCTTAACTTTGATGGTATCACCATCATTGACAACATGGGCAGATTGCGTGCCTACAATGTGTTTGTTGAACCAAACAGCAAAAAGGTTGGATACATTGTCGGTGGCGCTCGTAAACGTGCAGCCTTCCACATTTTAAGCAGTAAACGTAAAGGTATTGTTGGTGTTTATTTCCAAAGTCACGAAGGTGAAGTTTTCTTCCAAGCATTAAAACAAAACACTCCAAAGCAAAAGAAACAAGAAGCTAAGTTGGAAGTTAAACCAGAACCAACAGTTGAAGTTAAACTTGCTGAAATCAAGCCACAGGCAAAAGAAGAAAATGCAAACACTGACAGCAGGCCGGTTGCTTTGTTAAGTGAAAAAATTGAATCAAATATCACTGAAATACAAGCAGAAAACAAAGACACTGCACAGTCATAAATCACGACACCTGAATACATAACCACAATTATTTAGGCAATATTATTGAAGTAAAAAAATGTTTAGCAAATGCTAAACATTTTTTGTTTTATTTAACTGTTGTTGTTAACACTGATTTTGGTTTTAAGTCAACAAGGTTAATTATCTAATTCTCATTTTGTTACGTAACACAATGATTGTGATTGTTACGCCAAGCACAACAACTGATACAACAATAATGATTATAATTGCCCATATGTTGAGTGGCTCTTTAACCACAACTTTGAAACTTGTGATAACTGAACCTGAACTGCCAACCAGTTTAACATAATAGTCACCAGCACCGTCTGTTTTTTGTGAAATTGCATATTGCATTTGTTCCAAAACAGAACTTTCGTTGATTGTGCAAATCAATGTATCGTTGATATATAAGAAACTGTCACCAACTTGTTCATAGATGATACCAGGGTTAAATGTTATTTCAAAGCCCTTTGTTGTTTCTTTACCTAATTCAACTGAACAATCAATAGTAGGTTGTTCATCATTCATGGTAAGCACAAATTCAACTGAACGTGCTGGATAAATTCCATCAGCCACCTGATAAGTGATAGCAAATGATTGTTTACCCGCTGAAATTCCAAGTTCGTCAGCATTATCCATCAATGTTTGATATGTGAGCAATCTGCCGTTTTCACTTTGTGGATTGATAAGTCGCAAGAATCTATCTGTAATATCCAAACCTTCTTGATTAACAACTTTTGTGATTGTGTATTGAGCAATAGATGTTAAATCATAACTTGTGCGTGCTTCGTTTTTGTTTAAGATTGTGAAACTGATTGTGCTTGAAATTGGTTGCCCGTTAAAGGTTGCATTAAATGTAACTTTATAATTACCATAATCTGCAAACGTGTAAGCATAACCCTTTTGAGTTGGATTGTAACTCACTCCATTACGTGTCACTTGGCTTAAACTGATAGGTCTTGTGTTAACAGAGTCGTAAGCAGATGGTTCATAAACCGCCAGTTCAATCGCTTCATTAAACACTGCGTTATCTATTGGAGCAAGCCCGTTCATTGTAAAGTAAATATTTTTCATAACATTTACTGTGATTTTTGTATCTGTGTCGTCATCAAATGTGAACAGATGTTTATTGCCTGAAATATCGCCTATTTCAAATGTGTATTTGCCACTGCCTTTGATGATGTATTCCCAGTTGTTAGTTATAGAATTATAAGTTGCTTCATCGGTTGATAATAAAATGCCATTGTGATAAACACTAACTTTTGCCAAATTTTTTGCAGTGATTGAGTTTGCAAGAATATTGTTTTGAACAAAAGTCAATTTTAAGGTTTGATTTTTGGTTAAATAGATTGATTGTTCAAACCCTTCAACTGGCAACTTGTCGTCATCTTTAACAAATTCGATGCTGGAAGCAACAATATTATCTTCCGGTTTAACCATTTCAAGTGTTGCAAAATATCTGCTGTAAGTGTTGGTGTAAACACGATAAATTGTGAAGTCGCCAATCTTAACACCATTTTTTTCTTGCCTTATTACATCAGTTTTCAGCACGGTTGCACCTTGGTCTATTGCCACAATAACAACCAACTTTTGATTGCTGATGAAAAGTGGAATATTAGTGATAGGCAAAGTTAAGTTTTGTTCGCCAACTTTTTTAAGTTTGCTTATAGTTGCATCATCAAGGTTAAGTTCACTAAATTTGAAACTTGAATTTGCTTTGATTGCAACCATATCTTCAGTTTGCACATAATACAAATCTGTTAAAACAGCCACAACCGAGAAGGCATAAACTTTGTTACCCAAACGTTTGCCGTCCACTGTTGAAATTTCAATTTCAAACCAATAAACACCTTTGCTTGTTGAAAGTGTGTTGATAACATAATTGCTTAAACCATCAAGGTTGTATGTTGAAATTGTGTTATCTTGCAATCTTTCATGCAAACGATAACTATAAACAAAGTAGTCATTTTCAACCGGTGTCCACATTAAATTCATAACGCCAGAAGTGGTTGAATCAAACATAACTTTTTCATAATCTTCGTTATATTTAAAGTTAATTTCGTGTTCAACATTATCTGTATTTTTAAGTGCCACTTGTTTTGTGTAACTATCAATAACTACATTAAATGTTTTTTCAGCAATGTCGTTATACCACAATTCAACAGTATATCTAACGTTTGCACCAGCGTTGGTTGCTGTAAATGGTAATAATTCAATACTACTGTTGTTAAATCTGATTAATTCAACTTCAATATCTGTTGAATATTGATATTTAATTGTTGAATAGTCACTCACAACAACACCATTTTTAGTAACACCCCAAACGCCATCTTTCAATTCTGCAATATAGTCAACTTTGTTGCCGTCAATGCTGTGGCTAAACACCACTTTTTTGTAAATATCGGCATTGAATTTGATTGTTGCAGTGGTTAAACCATAATAGGTGTTTGCATGTTCATAATACTTGTTATTATCTGTTGTTGCACCTTCAAATGAAATATTGTAGAAACTGTCACCCGTAACAGTATCAAAGCGATAAGTGCTTTGTGAACCAAAGGCGTCAGTCATAATAATTTGATATGTTCCGCTAAGTTCAGTAATGACTGTTGTTTCAGTGTTTGCAAGTGAACCGTCAGCATTTTTTAAATAGTATTTGAATTCACCATTATCGACAACGCAGGTATAAACTTGTGTGCCTTTTGATGAGATAACAACCACCTCTTTTGCATAATACATTATGTTGTTTTCTTTTATATTTGCACCATGCAAGTTGATTGTGTAATTGCCCAAAGCGTCAATTTGAACTAAATTTGCAACGTTGATTTCAACACGATTTTCTTTATCGTAATAGTTGATTGTAAAGTTTTGTTCACCTTGCCTTGAAACAACTTTTAAAACATAGTTGCCACGACCAGATGTTTTGATTGCTTCACAAATTTGTGCAGTCAAGCCAGAATTTGTGAATTTTGTTTTTGCATTTGTGTTGATTGTAAGTGTGTAGCCAGTGATTGTGTTGATAAGTTCAATATGGAAGAAGTTATCATACAATTTTGTTTGCACTTGGTCGTTTGTGCTGTTTGCAATTTCAAACAATGTGATTGCGTTGTTGTTATCATCAAGTGTAACATCTTCGGTTTTAATGCTTTGGTCGGAATTATCAATATAATTTGCATTGAATGTAAATGTTAATTTTTCTTGATTTGTTGCATATAAAATCACATATTGGTTGATGTTGCCAGCAGCGTCAATTTCCACAATTTCATAATACCCAGAAGGTGAACTTTGTGGAATAATACCAGCAAAATTAGTGATTGTGCTTACATAAACCGCTTCTGTGTAGGTTGCAAAATTTGTAACCGGCATATTCAAACCAGCCAATGTTAAATCGTCATTTGTTATTTTGCGGAAATATAATTTTTCGATATCTTGTGAGTTAAATGCTGTTGAAGCATTTACAACAAATGCATACAAATCTGCCGTGTCTTTGGTTTGATAATATTTTGTATATTGATTTACAAAATACAAACCAGAAGCAGTGTCACATACACCCAAACCCATCATTTTATCTGTGCCATGTTCAATGTTGTAATAGCCAACCAAATTATCTTCGGCTTCTAACTTGTCTGTGTTTTGTGTTGGTGGCACACGGTCGATTGTGATTGTGTAAGAAGTTTCATAATAATATTCAGCGTTGCCGTTTCTATAAACGATATAACAATCTTTATATTTTTCGTCATAAGCAGCGTCTGACGAAATCCTAAATCTAACCCTTACAACATATTTAAGCAATTTTGCTGACTTTTCATAATTTACTCTGCCATTTTCTCTAACAAGTGCGGTGTCGAGCCAAACAATTCTGCTACCATCTGTTTGTTTTGATGGCATTGAAATTTCGCCACCCATATCTTTGTATTGATAATTGATATACTTGGTGCTGTTTGCACTGCCATTAACATATTTATCAATAATTAAAAAGTCTGGGTCAATTTGTGCCTGCTCTGAATTTTTATCATATCCAGGCAAAACAAGTTTAACAAATTCAGCATTTGTAACCATTGATTTTGTGTTTTGGTTAACTGAACTTATTGTTTGCGCATCATCATTTTTAGATGTAACCGCTGCAATGTTAACTGCAGGTTCGGTTGCTGTGATTGTAAAGCCTATTGCTGTTTTAGTTGTTGAAAGTTTGTTTGTGCCAAACGCTTTTGTTGAGCTTTTAACATTATCTTCAATAACCGCAACATAGTCACCAGGTAACCACAACCAACTGCCCTGATTGTTTGTTTTGATATATTTTTCATACAAACCGCCAGTTAAATATGCTTCCAAGTTAACATAGAGATAGCCGTTATCATTATCTACACTATAATATGTGTTTTGATTGATTAATCCACTGTTTGCGTATTCAGCAGTTGAGAATAATTTTGCAGGTGTAACTATTGTGTTGCCACGATTATCAACAACATAATAAGGCGCACCAATTTGATTTTGATTATCCAAGAAATATAATGTGAAATTTAAACGTCCAGCATAATAACAGCTTGCTTTAAGTTCGCTTTGTTTGAAGTATTTACCAACTGGCACTTTGATTTGCAATGGTAATTTGTTGGTTGCCAAACTTAAAGTATATTGCACTTGCTCTTGAATTGTAGAACTGTTACCATAATATGTTAAAGTTTTTTCTTCCAGAAGCCTACTGAAACTATTAAAGCCAACCTCTTCACGTAAAAGCAATTTGATTGATTTACCAATATTCGAACCTTCCACATCTGAAATTATGCTTTGTCTATCCACAATAAACCAATAGTCTTGTGTGGAATTGTCGGCATAAGTTCTTGTAACAATATACAAACCTTCTTGAGTTTTGCCGTCCTGCACATTGATTGTGTTATAGAATCTTGTTGTGCTACCATCAACCCTTTGCCCGTCAACATTTTCTTGATTATCCACATTGTTGCTGAACAACACACCAGTTGATTGTGTGTTATCATAGAACCCGCCAATATTTTGATTATAACTATCAACAGATAATGAATAATATTTATATGTTATAGATTTAATAAGATAGTTGCCTGTGCCTTGTGTCCAATAGAAAGCCACCAAACTATCACTGGTTGCTTGTGCACCATTGATGTTTTTGCCAGTGTAAAGTTCCAAGCGGTCAGCAATCAATTTATTTTCATTTTTCAAATTGTTTGCGTCCATTGTGAAATATGCTTTACCAAGTGAGTGGTCATCATTGATTTCAACACGGATAAATGAATTTGCAGCCAATATGTTTGACTTGTCAAATTGATTTGCCCCCACAATATATATGCTTCTTACAAATGCAGTTGAATTAGATTCATCTGTATCTTTATTGTTTGCATCAACTGTATAATATGGGTTTTGTTCGGCTTGATTTTTAACCACGTTGCCGATATATTTTTGTTGGTCATTTTGATTGTAACTTGCAACACTTGTGTTAGCCACAACTAAATAATTTTTGTTGCGGTAAATGTTAAACAATTCACTCAACATTGCACTGTTGCTACCAACACCAACAAAATAGTTAACTTGTTTTAAACTGTCAGTTGAAGCATTGTTTGCAAACATTTCAATCATTTCTTCAGTTTTTGTTTTGTTTGTTTTATTGTGGCTGAATAATTCGATTGCTTTGTGAGTTGCAAATTCAACATTAACTTTATCTGCAAACACAAGGTTAGTGTTTGTAAAATACTCATTACCAACAGTGTCTTTATAATAATTGCCGTCATTGGTTTTTACTTTAAAGTATTGTTCACTGCTGTCAATCACAAACATAAAACTTGTTTTATTGCCGGCTTCATCAACCAATTCAAACAGGTAAACACCATCATTTTTAAGCACATTTGCAGTTCCAACTGTATATTCCAATTTGGTTGGTTTTTCAATTTTAAATGGTCCAGTTTGTGCACCAAGTTTATATTTATTTGTAAACATTGTTTGTGTTGCAGAGTTTTGCACCAACTCAACAGCCAAACTTGAATCTCTTAAAATAGGAGTGTAATAATAGGTTGCATTGATTGTTGCACCACTTGCCTTGTCCGCCCAATAAATGGTTGCAAATGCGTCAGCAATGCTTTCAATCTTTTTGTATCCGCCTAATTCGTCTGTTTGAATAGCGTAACTTGTGTTACCTTTGTTATCTTTGACTGCTCGGATGGCATAAACACCAACACCAGCAATTTTTGTACGGTCAATGGTAAATGAACGATACGCTTTTGCTTGCCCTTCGTTTGTTGCTTCAATCAAGAAGCCAGCACCTTCACCTTCTGCCAAATTACCACCCAAAACAGCACCATTTTCAAGGCTTTTCAACAAACATTGTTCCCTAAGTTCGTTTGCTGTCAAAATGCTTGTGTGGTTAGACTTTGATTCGTCACGTGTTAAATAAGTGTTTTTAATTGAATAATAACCAACACTCACTGCACGTTCAAACACTTTTGGTTCTTCCCAACTTATTCTAACATTTTGGTTAGTGTATTTACCAGAACCAACAGCCAAGTCATATTCACCAGTGCTTGTGTTTAATGCTGAAACATTAACCACTGATGTTTGATTTGTATATCTAAATGCAAACACTTGTTTCACATCATTTGCCATAGACACGCAAACCAAATAATAACCAACTTTATTAAATGTTGTTAAGTTTGTAATTTCTTCCCTATAATCTGCCCAAGTTTTACCTTCTGGCAAAACTGTTGAACTTAAAATAGGTTGTGTGCTGTAAATATAAAAACTGTTCCAACTTTTAACTGTTCCGTCAGCATTATCTTCGTTGGCAATATAAGTTGAATTTGAAGCCAACCATACGCCACCTTGGTTTGTTGGTTGGAACATATTAATATTAAGTTTATTGCTGATTGTTACAACATTTGTTTCAGTTGCAACCACCGCAACAGAATTAAACAATTCATCAAAGTCCACATTGTTAAATTCACTATTAATAAGTGCATCTTGTGTGCTATCAACATAACCAGTGCGGTTGTTTTCGCCTGTTAAAGTGGTTTCATTGATAGAATATGCTACGCCAAGTTTTTGTTCATCAGTTGGTTGATTGTATCTTTCAAAACCGTTTGGCACAACCAAAACAACTTTGTCATACACATGCTTGTTGATTTGGATATAACGCATTTGGGCTTCGCTGTAACCCACTTTTGAATATTTAAGTTCATAACCAACAATATTCAAGTTGTCACCTTGTAAATCAAAGCCCATGCTGTTTTGTTCGCCATTGTAGATGTAATCATAACTGAATTGATAACTACCTATTTCAGTGAACATTATAACTGCTTTTGTTTCACCTTCTGGCAAACCAATTTCTTTTGTTGTTACGCCGTCAGAGTTTGTAATTGTGCATACAAGTGAATAATTTTCGCCCACTGTTGCTTGACGCACACGGCGGTATGAGTAACTTGTAACCACACCATTTGCTGAGTGTGTGTAGTCCAAGGTGTATTTAGAAAAGTCATATGTGAGTGTTGGATATTGTTTGCTTGAACCAAGCACAAATGTTCTGCCAACAGCGTCTGGCAATGCAATAGTAGGCAAAGTTGCATATGCTTGCCCAGAGCCATTTTCAAATATTTCTGCTTCGGTGTATGTTGATTTAAACACCAATTCAAATGTAAATGTTTGACGTTTAAATTCTTCATTATGGCGATATTCCACCACAAATTCATAATGACCGTCAAAACCTTTTCTTTGTGGAATTATGTAAGTAAAATCTTGATAGTTGTTATCACCATACTGCCTTACTGCTGGCAAAATAATTTGTTCACCATTGCGAGTTGCACTAACATTAATTTGTTGAATATCTTTTGCATAACTGTAGCCATTTTCTAATTCTTCAGTGTTGCGTTTAAGATGTTCTGTAACACTGCCGTCCGCAGATGTTTGTGTTCCATAAATCAAACTACCAAAACTGAAAAGCACACCTTCTGCCACATCAACTTCTTGTGCGTTTGCTTGGTCAGAATTGTAAGCGGTTATGTTTGGTGTGTAATAATATGTAACAGCCTTACCATCTATAGTTTTTGTTTTCAAACTGTTTTCAAGCATAATGTAGTCGCCAGATTGATAAACAGTTTTGTTTGCATTATTTTTTGTGTTTGCTATGTCGGTGTAATAATAGTTAGGGTATTCAGTCACTCCTGCACGGATTCTATCAACAGCCAAAGTGTTAAATTTTGTTCCGCCAGTTTTGTAAAGGGCATTTTTGAAAGCGTAATCAGCCGAAGCATAAAAATTTTGCATACTGTCATAATTAGAAGAATCTAAATAATCATCACCAGTAGACGCAATGCCAACTTTTTCAACTGAAAGCACAATACCACCGTCATCTTTTTGGCTGTAATCTTTGCCAATCTCAATAACTGCGTTTGTATATTTTGTTCTGTTTAAAACAACGCCAGTAAACAAAGCACCTGCTGATAACACAACTGCTAATATGCTGACAAACAGTCTATTTAAAAATTTACTTTTCCCTTTCAAAATGCTTCCCCTTTTATCTTTTGCGTTTAAAACAAAATTATTTGTTAGCCAACATAATTTACATCTTATGTCACCCATTAAATTGCTGAACACAAAAGCACGTTTTTATCTTACTTAAACCAATTAGACAAATTTGTGTTTTAAGGTTTTATTTAAAACTAATCCAACAGCAACTTTATTTAATCGGCAGATAAAATATACACCCCATATATTTATATCAAAATTATACCACAACAAAAAACAAAAAACAAATATTTAATTATTAATAATTAAACTAAAAATAAATATTTAATAATCATATTAATTCTCAATAAATACCTATTTTTTACAATTTAAATTGAATTTAATTTTAATTAATTTAATTTTTTAATTATTTTTTTATAAATTATCAAAAAAATATGCAAATATTTAATTTTTTGCATATTTTAATTTTATTTTTTATTTTTTTATTTTATAAATATTTTTAAATTGAATTTTAGGTTAACCTTTTTGATTGCTTATTCAACCGTTCTAAACAGTTAACGCTCAATTTTAAATTTAAACTAAATTAACTTTTGGCTACCCTTAACTTCTACCAACTTCATCACTTTTGCAATTTGATTTGTGTTGGCATCAACATAATAAAAGAAAGTGCCATCAATACGTTCAACAAAAAGTTCATAGCAAGCAACTTCAATTCCAGAGTCTAACCTGATAACAGATTTACGTGCGGAAAGTATTTCAAAATCAAAGCCCAACAAGTCTTCTGCTTGGTCAATGCTTGTGTTGAATTGCGGATTTCTTCCAACATGATTTAAAGCATAATTTGTTGCTTCAACACCAATCACTTCTTGGCTGGTTAAATTCACTTTAACCTTAACCAAATCAGGATAATAAACAACATCATTTACCACTGGTGCAAGGTTTACATAAAGCACATTTTGCTTTTCTTCTCTCCACACCGGACGCATATTTTCAAAGCCAATATTGTTAACAAAATTCTTTGCAATTTCTTGTGCTTGTTCAACCCTTAAAATAGGGTCACCACCTTCAGCATATGCCGATAAACTTATAAGCAACCCACCACGTTTGCTAACTTGTGCAAAGGCTGTGTTGGTTTCGGTTTTGATTGTAAAATCATAAGTTGTTATTGTTCCTTCTGTTGTGCGGTTATAAGTAATTTCTACTTTTTGCCCACTATATACGGTGTCTTTTAAATATTTTTTTGCTTCATCTTGTGTTATTTCTTTTTTAGGCAAACCTTTAACTTCTTTGGTTTCAAGTGCAGTTGAAAATGGCCCATCAAAAATCATTGAAGGATATTCAACTTCTTCACTGCCAAGTTGCCCCATGCTTGTGGTCAATTCGTTCATACCAGAAGCATTAAAAACACCAGCGTCTATAAAGTTAAAACCTGTGTCATACATACCATAATTTTGCTTGTTAAAATTTGCTTTAAGTTCTGCCAAAACAAGTGCAATTTTTTCAAACAGCAATTCTTGTTCTTGCGTTAAATCTTGATTCTTGTTAAGCACTTTTGTATAGGCTTCACACACACCATTTATTTGGTTAAAAAACTTTGTGGTTGCCACCACATTGTCATGGCTTATTGGCAACACGCTCAACCCCGCCAAAACATAATTACAGTCACCCATCATATCTTGCAAAGTATTTAATTTTGCTTGCCTTGTTGTGAGTGTGGAATACTTTGAAATATCAACTGCCAAATTGTTAACATTGTCAACCATAGAATAATAACTTGACGCATACACTCCTTCTAAAATATTTGCATTTTTCTTGCTTGTTGTGTACACCTGATAATATGCAATCAATGTGCAAGTTAAAATCACCAACAATGCAACAATAGCAACAATAAACCATGGCATTGCTTTTTGAGCATTGCTTTTTTGTTTTGTTTCTTTGTCTTGTTCCACATTGCTGTTTTGTTCAAATTCTTCACTTTTAACTTTTTTATTTTCCATAAAACCTTCCTAAAAATATTTTTTTAAACACAAATTAATTAACACTTAAGAATTAAATAAATTTTAAAAATATTGTTATTGTTGGGCACATAAAATTTAATCAAAATTAAAATATAAATATAAATAAATTATTATTTTTTATTAAAATATCGCCATTTTTAAGTATTTTTTAAATATTTTTAATTTTTATTTATTAAATTTTTAATATTATTTTAGCAATTATTTTTTATCAATTATTTTTGCTTTTAATTTTTATTTTGAAATATTATTTTAACAGATGTTTATTTTTATTTATACTGCAAAAATATGTTTACCAATTTGTGTCACATATTTGGTTGAATATATCCATTTGCTTGTTGCTGTTTGCGGATTGTAATAATACACAGAACCATAAGTTGGGTCCCAACCATTTAATGCATCATCTGCGGCTTGGTATGCCTTTTGGTTTGGTTCTAAATTTATTTGTCCGTCATTAACAGCAGTAAACGCCCATGGTTGATAAATCACACCTGAAACTGTGTTTGGAAATCTGCTATCTTTAACCCTGTTCAACACAACCGCGCCGATTGCAACCTGACCAGTATAACTTTCACCACGTGCTTCTGCATAAATCACTTTCGCAAGCAAATATCTATCATTGCTGTTATAAGTGGAAGAACTGCTACTGCCAGTTAAAGTTATACCCATTTTCTTTGCCGTTAAAGGGCCCACAATACCGTCCTGTGTTAGACCATATTTTTTTTGAAATCTTTTAACAGCAGCAATGGTTTGAGATCCATTTATTCCGTCCACATTGCCGGTATAGTACCCCCACTTTTTAAGCCTTGTTTGCACTTCTTTTATATTTGCAGTTACAGCATAAACTGAATCAGAATTGCTTGTTGATGCCACTATTTGAGTTTTGTTACTGTTGGCTTCGGTTTCTAAATTCACAAATATTGAACCAACCACACCAGCAAGCAGTGAAATTAAGCCTGCAAATAAAATTAAAAACTTTTTCATTTTTCTCCCCTATACATTGTTTGTTACAAACATATACTTACCAATAAACGCAAATTTATAACAACAGCAAAATATAATTTATTGCTACTCATCAATATTTCTTAATTTGATTATGCGTCAAAAGTTGAATTACGTTTGACACCTATTAGCCTTTAAACAAATTTTTAAACCACTGCACAAAACGAGATTTAAATTTAACCTTGTTTGTGTTGTTTTGGGTTGCAAAGCAAAGTGGCGGATACATAACACACCACCAGTTATCACCAACTGCGTCACCCAATTCCACAACCACAGCGTCATAATAGCCAGACTCCAAAGTAGTGTTAACATATGTTCGTGTTGGGAAATATTCATTTGTTAATTTTACATTTGCACCATATTCAAGCCCATTTGCCTTTAATGTGTTAGCCACAATGAGCATGACATTTTCTCTTTCCTTTACCACAATATCAACCGCTTGTTGTTTTGTTTGCACATCACAAAGTTTTGGTGTGAGATACGCCACAACATTGTCTTTAACTTTGATTTTAACATTTTGGTCTATTGTGCTGTTGCTGTTTGCACGGATATGTATACGTAAATAGTCATAATCAACTTGTTTTTCAGTTGGCAAATTTAGTGCAACACATATCACAGCCACAACAGCCATAACACAAACTATAATTTTTTTCATATCTAAATGGTTAACCAAACAGATTAAAAAAACTGCAAAACACGCACACATTTTGCAATTTTTAATTACATTTTGTAAAAAATGTTTTGTGCCCAGTTAAAACCGTTTAGATATTCTGTTAAAATTATTCACCTAATTTGTTAAAACAGTTAAAACAATTTTATTTGTTTTTAAGTTTAATAAAAATAATACTTTAAGTTTGTGGTCTGCCAGCACTGTTAAATAAGGCACGCCAAGTTGCCGGGCCAACTACTCCATCAGCAGTTAACCCATTTTCTGATTGAAAGGCCCTTACCGCACGTTCAGTTTCCGCACCAAAAATGCCGTCTAAATTAGTGATAGGATAAAGATAAGCAAGCAAAAACTTTTGCAAATACAAAACCGCACTTGTTCTGCTGCCACGGCATAAAACCTGACTTGACGAGTTGGTGTTAAGCAATGCTTGCCAAGTGTTTCGCCCCACAATTCCGTCTGCAGTAAGATTGTTGTTGGTTTGAAATTGTTTCACAGCACGCATTGTGCCAGCACCAAAAATACCGTCAGTTGACAGATTGAAACCATACATATTCATCAGATACTGTAATGCCACAACAAAATTGCCACGGCTACCCTGCCTTAAAACTGGATATGCTGAAAGTGTACGTTCAACATATGGCACATCTAAATATTCACAAACGCCAGCACAAGCACCTTCACCAACATTTAAAACAAAAGTAGGGTTAAGCATAAGTTTTGCTTCTGTAAAATTTGTCATAAACCCTGCTTCAATCAAAGTTGCTGGGCAACGCACATTTGAAAGCATACCAACCGACAATGTGCCAATTTTTCTACCAGGTCTGCCGGTAAATTGCAAAACTTTGTTATACACGTTTTGGCTTAACACTCTGCTTTGATTTGAATAAATGTTATATGGGCTATAATAAACTTCCACCCCTTGTGCACTGTTAAAAGTTGTGCCAGTGCCGGAAGCATTGTAAGCAAAGGTCACAACCAAACTCACCCCAGCACGATTTGTCCTTACAACTCTATTTGAAACGGATATATCTTGCACTTCTGGGTGAACATCATAAACCCTAAAACCGCACCTTAAACATGCTAAAATAAACTGCAATTTAGCCTGCTTATTAAATTCATTTTCATAAAAACTGCGATTGATATAAGGCATAATAGGCGTACGTTTGCCCACAGTAGGCGGATTTAAACCATGTTCATCATTTGCTCCAATCAAAAAATCACTTGCATTTGCCATAAAATCTCCTTGCATTTTTTATGCCAAAACATAAAAAAATGTTAAGTCTGAAATATGATAAACTAAATAAATTAAAACAAAAAAGTCTAGCGAACTGCTAAACTTTTTTGGTATTGTCACAATGTGTTTTTTAATCTTTATTTAATAAAAACAATTAAGAGAAAATAAGTATTTTATTTTATAATTTCTTCGTCAATATAGGTTGCTTCATAGTCCGAAATATGGAAAAGCAAAGCGTTTGGATATTGCAAAAATGCTTGTGTTAAATCATCACCTTGTTGTGCACGTGGGTCAAATCCGCCCATATGCCAGTTGATACAAACGGCTTCTTCACGAGTAAGGTGAATAAAACTGCTTATCATATAAACTGACTTTTCACCATGTCCAAATGGTAAATTGTTGTTTTGATTGTGTGCATAATACGGAACCTGCACCCATTGTCCGTTTATTTTTTGATTTTTAAGGTCTTTAACATAACTACCAACCTTACATATATCGTGCAACAAAGCAATAATTGCAATGCTTTCGTCTGAAAGTTTTTCGGCATAGTTTTCGCCATACTCGTTTTGAATATTCTTTTTAAAACGATTGTAAACCATCATTGAGTGATAAGCCAAACCGCCGTCAAAGTTGCTATGCCTGCGTGCGGACGCTGGTGTTAAAAAGAAATCACAACCATTGATAAGATAATCTAACAATTTATCTGCACCTTCACGTTTGATATTTGCTTTAAAAATGTCTATGTATTCTTTTTTAATTTGCTCGATTGATTTATCCATAATTTCTCCTAAACTTTGCTATTTTGCCATATGATTGACATGTAATAAAACTTGTGCTTTTTTGCTGTTTGGTTTGCCAAGATATTTTTTATAAACCGCTTGAACTTGCGGATTTTGATAACTGCATTTTAACTCTGCTTTATTATCATAACCAAACAAGCCAGACGCACGATGTTGTGTGGCTTTAACATTATCTTCTTGCCTTGGTTGTCCACCACCGCCAACACAACCATTTGGACAAGCCATAACTTCAACAAAATCGAAATTGAATTTATTTAATTTATCCAACACTTTTCTAGCATTGGCTGTGCCGTATATTGCACACAGGTTAAAAGTTTCGTCCCCCAACTGAACAGTTGCAGTTTTTACGCCCGCATATCCACGCATTGGTTTTAATTGTATTAAATCTGCCGGTGGGTTTTGGTTGGTTTTTAAATAATATGCAGTTCTAACCGTGGCTTGCATAACTCCGCCAGAAGCCCCAAACATAACGCCAGAGCCAGTACCTAGTGAGAAAGGTTTATCAAACTCGCTATTATTTAAATTTGCAAAATCTATGTTTTGTGATTTGATAAGATTTGCAAGTTCTCTAACCGATACAACCACATCAGTTTCTCTGCCATATTCACCATGCAAGCACAACAATTTTGCTTCTGCCTTTTTGGCAACACATGGCACTGCTGCCACAACGACTAAATCAGCTGGCTTAATGCCTGCCTGTTTTGCGAATATGCTTTTGATTACACTTGATTGCATTGCAATAGGGCTTTTGCAAGTTGAAAGATTTGGCACTAAATCTGGATAAAAAGTTTTAACAAACCTTACCCATGCCGGGCAACAACTTGTAAATTGTGGTAAATCTGAATTGTGTTTTTTACGATTTAAAAGTTCGGTTGCTTCTTCCATAACTGTTAAGTCAGCACCAAAAGCCACATCAAACACGTAGTCTACCCCAAGATTTTTAAGTGCCGAAACAACCTTGCCGGCAACAATTTTGCCAGCAGGAATTCCAAACATTTCACCCAAACTGACACGCACAGCAGGGGCAACCATAACGGCAACTTTTTTTTGCGGATTGTTGATTGCCGTCATAAGTTCATTTGTTTCGTCTTGCTCCACTATTGCTTGAACAGGGCAAAAATTAGCACATTGCCCACAGTTTATGCACACAATGTCGTTGCTATCATATTGCCAATAACCAGCCACACCAACCTGTTTTTTGCAAACATCTTTACATTTACCGCAAAGCACGCATTTGTTTTCTTTACGTTTTATGCTTGGGTTGTTATGTGCGATTGGCACACGTATTTCAGCATATTTATCCAAATTTTGCTCCTTATCTTTTGTTGTGTTTTTCTTTATTTTGTCTAGCAGTTTAACCTTGTGCTAACATTAAATGTTAACACAAAATTATTTTTTATTTGTTTATTCCCTTAAAAGCGTAACATGGTTTTTGATTATAACAATCAAGGCCTTATTTGTCTAAAACCTTAATTTCATTGCCAAGTTTAATATCTTTAAAGGTTGTTAAAAGGTCTGCCACTTCAACAACTTTTTCATAAAATGCTTTCATATTTTTAGGGCGTAAAAACAATGAAACATTATATTTTTCAGTTAATGCTTTTTTGGTGTTGAAAACTTCAACAATATTGTCATCATTGTCATAAACCAACGCCAAATTTTGCTTCATATCAAAGGTTAAACCACGTTCTTTAATAAGCATTGTTACTGGTTCAAAACCGATACTGCCACCAACTGCTGGCACATCTTGACCTGTGATTTTGCCAATCATGGTGTCATACCTGCCACCACCACCGATTGCTCCGCCAAAGCCGTTTGTGTAATATTCAAACACTGTGCCTGTGTAATAACCTTGACCACGCACGATTGAAATATCAAACAAGATTTTTACAGTTGGTTTTACCATTGCGGTCAAACTGCTGATAAGGTATTTCACATCATCAATGATATTTTGTGGTGCACCATATTTGATTGTTGCATCAATGCCATTTTCAAGCACATCATTAAGGCTATCCACTAATGTGTTGATTTTTGCAATATCAAAACCTTTTTCAATCAACTCCATCATCACGCCATTGAGTGAGATTTTGTCAATTTTATCAAGGGTTACACACACTGTGTTAATTTGTTCTGGTTCAAAACCTGCATTAAGCACAATAGCATTTAAAATACGCCTATCGTTGATTTTAACTGTTAAATCGTCAAAGCCAATCAAGTTGTAAGTGTCTATGCTGGTCTTCATAAGTTCAAGTTCAGCCAAAATAGACTTATCACCAAACACATCAATATCGCATTGAATAAATTGACGATCTCTGCCACGTTGTGGACGTTCCGCACGGAAGGAATAGTCAATTTGAATTGCTTTAAAAGGTGTTGGCAATTTTTCACGATTGTTGGCATAAAACCTTGCAAGTGGAACGGTTAAATCATACCTTAAACCTTCTTCTGCAATGTCTTTAACAGTTAAATTTGGTTTGGTTAAATCTAACTTATCGCCACGTTTGATTGTTCTAAAAATAAGTTTTAAATTGTCGCCACCATCACTGTTATCCAAAAAATCTAAACTCTCTAAAATAGGGGTTTGAATAAGGTTGTATCCATTGCTTTGATAACTGCTTAAAATCTTCTCCTTAACTGCCTCACGCACCTTTGCGTCCCTTGGCATATAGTCGTTTGTACCCCTGATAGGGTTAAAGTTTTTCATAATATCTCCTGTATACCTTATTATAAAAAACATAGGCACAATTTGTCAAACAAAAAGCCAAACCGCAGAAAGCAATTAAGCAACAAAAAAGGGCAAAAATATGCCCCAATACTGCCAGTGAAAATGGTTAAATAATTAACTATATCACACTTTCACTGTTTGAAATTTTAACTTCACCGCAAAGAATATCGTTATATGAATATGTGATTATTGAATTTATATCCATCAAAGATTTAACTGTAAAAACGCTGTTGTAAACATCTTCCACCACGGCACGATAACTGCTAACTTTACGTCTGCCACGGTTAACATCTAATTTAACTTCTTTGCCCTTCAATGCTAAAATTTTTTGTTTGATATTATCCACTGTGTTTGGCATCTTTTTCATAATCCACCCCAAACTATTTTTTGCTTGCGGTTAAAAAATAATCACACCTTACAAAGATAGACAAATTACATCAAAAAAACTCACCACAACTGATGAGTTTTTTATATCTATTTAAAGCAACATTTTTAAAAGACATACAGTTTAAATTCTGCTGATTTTTAAGTGGCGGGATTTAAGAAACCAGCATTTTGGTTAAAGGGTTTAAAAATCTTCGTCATCGTCAGATGGTTTGCCGTCGTCGTCATCGTCATCGTCGTCGTCATCATCGTCATCGTCATCATCATCTATCATGTCGAGATCAAGGTCTTCATCTTCGTCTTCTTCTTCGTCGTCATCTTTGTCGGTATCATCACCAAATTCAAAGTCTTCAACCATGCCAGAAGTGTCTTCCATTTCGTCTTGGTTGTAAATATTGTCGGTCAATTCGTTTTCGTCTTCATCTTCGTCTTCTTCGTCATCATCGTCCGCAATATATTTATGCCAATCTGAAATTTCCTTGTTTTCTTGTTCTTCATCAACGTTCATGCCAAGTTCTTGTTTGCAACTGTCGCAAATTTCTTGGTCGCTTTGCACAAAGTTGATTTTACAAATTGGGCAGAGTTCCAAATCGCCTATATCGTCATCAGTTGATTTAATCAACTTCATTTCTTTTTTACAAACATCACAATATTGGTCTGATTTTTTAATGTAATTTAATTCACACCTTGGGCACAATATCCAAACTGGTTTTGTTGATTTTGCCATATAAAAACTCCTTCCTTTAAAGTTGTTCAATTTTGTAAATTGATTTAGTTTTACAAATTGCCATGCTTTTATTCTCTTTATAAATCAATAAAGCAAATTTAGCCATTTGCTTAATACATCCATAAAGCAAATTTAGCCATTTGCTTTATAAATCCATAAAGCAAATTTAGCCATTTGCTTTATATAGTATAGTTAGATAAATTCAATTTGTCTACTAAATTTTTAAAGTTTTGGTTAATTTTTATTCAACAAATTTCGGCAAAACTTGTGCAATCAATTTTGATTTGATCACACAAAAAAACAGTGTTAAGATAGCAAGGCTAAATTTAAGCACCTTCAATCAACATTTTATCCGCAACCAAGGCAATAAATTCGCCATTTGTAGGCTTTTCGTTTGAAGAATAAACCTTTATTCCAAACAGGTTGTTGATGTTTTCAATTTTGCCACGATTCCACGCAACTTCAATGGCGTGACGGATAGCACGTTCCACTTTTGACGCACTGGTATCATACTTTTCAGCAATGGTTGGATAAAGTTTTTTGGTAATAGAATTGATTATTTCAGGGTTTGCAATGGCAAGTTTGATTGCTTCACGCAAAAATTGATAGCCCTTAATATGTGCTGGTATACCAACAGTGATAAATATGTTTGTTATCTTTTCTTCAATATGATTGTTTGGCTTTGCAACTGAAACATTTTTTGTTTGATTGCTGTTGCCAAAAGCAACGTCATTTGTTCTTTCAAGCAAAGTTTGTTCTTCAAAAGGTTTGATGCAATAATATTTGGCACCTAAACTGATTGCTTTGTTGATAAAGCCGTCAATAGAAAGTGATGATTGAACAATAATTTTTGTGCTTGTGCTGGCAACAGATTCAAGTACTTTAAAACCGTCACATTGTTCTAAAACAATATCCATAATGGCAATGTCTGGTTTTTGAGTGTTGATAATGTTGATTAATTCTTCACCAGAAGAAGTGGTTGCAATCACATCATAATTGTTTGAATTGAATTTGTCTTTAAGAGTGTTTAAAACATTTTTATCTTCGTCTGCAAGTGCTATTGTTAATTTTTGCATTTTTTAATATTCTCCTTTTTAGGAAAGTCCATTTCCTTTTTACCTGGCAAAAGGACGTAAAAAAAATACGGTCCAAAAGCCAAAGGCCCAAGATATGGCAATGTTTTCGCGCGCATAATTGCCGTTTACCCCTGTCTGATTGACAACCTTATTTTAGCAAACTTTCAGCCAAACACTCGATAAAAATAAACCATATTTTTGCTTTTATTTGTGAATTTTACACCATATCCTTACAAAAATGTCGAAATTGACAGTTCAAAATCAAATATTTTGGTTTATCTTCCAATATAAACGCCGTTTTTTTGTTTTAAAGGAAGTTAACAAAATAAATTGTTTTACTTTGCTTATAAAGATTTGTTTTTGTTATATTCTTGGTCTTGCCTTAAAAATGTTTTGGTTTAGTCTGTAAACTGATATATCAACCATTAAGTTTGTCGTTTGTTTTAGTTAACTTAAAAATTGCGAGTTTAAACAGGTATATTTTGACGTTTTCAACTATATGTTATTAGGACAGGAGGTTGTATGGAAAACAACGAAGCAATTAAATTATCCTTTGCCAAAAATTTAGACAAATTCAATTTTAACACTTTAATAAGTGTGCCTATTGATACAAACGTAAACATAAAAACCATTTTAAATTTGGATAGCAAACTTTTAGACAAACGTGTGGAAACGGGTTCAGGTAAAGCCACAATTTCAGGCAAAATTGTGCTTAATATTTTGTATGTGGACACTGATAACATGACCAACACTATAACCGAAACTCAAACTTTCAATGAAACGATTGTGGATCCAAGCATAACAGCCGATTGTTTTATAACTTTAAACAGTGTTAAGTTGGTCAACTCGGTTGTTTCAAATGTTGGCACACTTAAAGTAAACTGCGATGTGAGCATAGACCCAATTTTATATCTCAATTTAAGCATGCCAAACAATGTTTCAAACTACGAAAATATGGTGGTTAAAAAAGAAATGGTTAACGCCTGCACAATCACAGACGTTGTAAACACCAAGTTTGACTATACAACAAATTTAGAAACAAAGGATACAATTACAAAATTGCTTTGTTATAATGCACAATTTGCACCAACATCAACCGCTACATTTGACGATTATGCCGTTGTAGAAGGCAAGTTGTTCTGCACCCTTCTTTATGAAACAAGCGAAAACGACACCCCTTGCGTAAAAACTCTTTGCGACACATTTGCTGTTAAAACCGAACTTCCTATTGCAAACCTTACGCATGATAATATGTTAGATTTAAGTTTTGAAACATGTGCTGGCGTTGATAATATCCAAACAGAAAATGAAGACGGCACAACCGTGCTTACAATAACTCACAACATTTTTGTTACTGGCATAGTCTGCAAAGCGGTTGCTATTGACGTTGTTGACGATATTTACAGCACAGACAATGAAGTTGAACCAACCTTTGCCACACGTGAATACAACAAAATTGATAACTGCACAAATTATACTGGGCAAATAAACGGCGAAGTTACAATCAATGAAAATGAAACCGCCATTGACGAAATTGTTGCAAACTTAAATATTGTGCCAGAAATCACAAACACCTATGTTAAGGACGAAACCATTTACATAGAAGGTATAATCAGTTCACAAATCATTTTCTTGGACGAAAACCGAGAATTAAAAGCAAAGCAAACCGAACTCCCATTTGTGCTTAACACTAAAATTGCCTGCACCAACCTTGATTGTCACCATGTTGACATTGCAGTAACTGACAGCAAAGCCAAAGCAAAACGTGGCACGATCATTGAAATGGAATATAACGTCAGCGTATCAATTTGTTGCTATCAAAAAGGCAGTTTTAAAATGGTTGATAATTTAAGCATTGGCAAAGCCCTTGATTTTTCAGCATACGACTATCAAATTTTTGTTGCAAAGCCAGAAGAAACAACTTGGCAACTTGCAAAACGCATTAAAATTGCGCCAGACGATTTATCCCGCTATAACCCAAACCTTCCACTTGTGCTTAATGGTGGTGAAAAGGTTATTATTAAAAGATAATTCAATTTAGCATAAACCTACATATC
Organism: uncultured Clostridia bacterium; assembly: GCA_934777435.1. Classification (GTDB taxonomy): domain Bacteria; phylum Bacillota; class Clostridia; order Christensenellales; family UBA1242; genus Onthoplasma. The sequence continues at coordinate 23,898 of CAKVNK010000002.1, read as the reverse complement.
TATATCCTAAACCGATATATCCATATTTAAAATAATAATACAATGCTAAATGCTAAACAATATAAATATTATCTTAAATAATAGAGTTTTAAACAGTATTATGCTAACAATTAGCACAAAACCGACATACCTTTTGGTTATACAGACAACAAAAAATCACCAAATTCAATGGTGATTTTTTTATAATTATCAATATATCTATTAATATTTAATAGGTTCTTGGTGGTGCTGGTAAAAAGCCCCTTGATTTAATGTGGTCGTAAGTCATTTTAGGTTCAATCATCATGTTATCTAAATCTGCAATAATTTGTTTAAAATTTAAATTTGCAAATTCAGCCTCACTGTATGAAGATAAGTTAGCCCAAATTTTGTTCATTTTTCTTATGATGTTGTTAACAGTTGTAAAATATGTTTGACACTCAATATCATACCTAGAATTTTGAATTTGTTGAACTTTGCCTAAATAATCTTTTAAGATTTCTGTTCTTGTTTTAATCTCTTTTTCTAATTGGCTTTTGTTCACACTAATCTCCTAAAACTTAAAACAATAATACCTATTATTCTTGTTATTCCTTATCAGCGTTGGAAGCATTGTCTACAACTGGTTTTGTCATAGGGAATAAAATGCTGTCACGGATATTTGGAAGGTCATAAATCATCATAATAAAGCGGTCAATACCAAAACCTAAACCTGACATTGGTGGCATGCCATGTTCCATAGCAAGCAAAAAGTCTTCGTCCAAGTCCATAGTTTCGTCATCGCCATTTGCCTTATCTTTAAGTTGGTCAACAAGTGCTTGACGTTGTTCAAGTGGGTTAACAAGTTCGCTGTAAGCATTAAGAATTTCAGCACCATTAACAACAACTTGGAAAACATCAGTAACTCTGCCGTCATTATCGTTACGGCGTGCCAAAGTTTTTAAGAATGCAGGATAGTTATAAAGAATTGTAGGCCCAACAATGTTTGCACGGATAAGTTTTTTGTAAGCATAGTCTATCAACGCACGGCATGATTTGTAACCGTCCAGTTCACCAACTGCAAACTTTTTGGTTGATGCAATTTTTTCACGCAAAAGGTCAGCATCTTCAATTTCAAGGAAGTCAAAACCAAGAAGTTCACGCATCTTTTCAACATAGTTGATACGTTCCCAATTATCTTTACCAAAGTCAAGTTCATTGCCAGCAACAGTGATTTTTGTTGTGCCAATAACATTAAGCATCAATTCTTTAATAAAGCCTTGGAAGAATTTAACATTATCTTCAAAGTCCCAATATGAAGCGTACCACTCAACTTGTGTAAATTCTTGCAAGTGGGTTGGATCCATACCTTCGTTACGGAAGTCCTTACCCAATTCAAACACTTTGTCAAAACCGGCAGCATTAACCATTTTAAGCCATGTTTCAGTTGCAATTCTAAGGTTGCAGTCCAAATCAAGGGCATTGTGGTGTGTGAAGAAAGGTTTTGCACTTGCCCCACTTACGTTAACTTGCAAAACTGGAGTTTCAACTTCAAAGAAGCCGTGTTTTTCCAAATAATTTCTGATAAATGAAACAGCCTTGCTACGTGTGATAAACACTTGACGTGATTGTTCATTAGAAATAATATCCAAATATCTTTGACGGTAACGTGATTCCATATCAACCAAACCATGGAATTTTTCAGGCAAACCACGCAAAGCCTTTGAAAGAAGTTCAAATGTTTCAACTTGAACGGTCAATTCGCCAGTTTGAGTGCGGATAAGTTCACCACTAACACCAACAAAGTCACCAACATCGCAAAATTCTTTAAATTTAGCAAGTGCAGCAGCACCAACAATGTTAAAGTTAAGGCTGATTTGCACACTTGTACGCAAAGGTTTTGTTGCATCAATATCATGATTGTCACCAATAGCATACAACCTAGCAAAAATCAACTTGCCAAATGTACGTTTAAAAATCATACGGCCAGCAATGCTAACCTTTGTGCCAAGTTCATATTTTTCCAAATCATGAATTTCATGTGTTTTTTCAAATTTTGCTTTGTAAGCCTTTTCGCCAAGACTTTCAAGTTTTTTAACTTTTTCCACTTTAATGTCAAATTCACTCATTTGGTTAATGTTGTTATTGTCCATATTATCTCCCACTGCCACCGATTAATTAAATTTAAGTGGCAAATTTTATAGTTGATTAAAGTATAACAGCAACCAGTATAAATGTCAAACAAACTAAAAAGGCAATTCACCTTTCTGTTTATTAAAACTGCAACAAATTGTAGTCAATCAAACGCTATATATTCGTTTAATTAATAGTGTTTGAGTTATTTTCCCTTCTCTAAAAATAAACAAAGACAAAAGCACAACAAAAAAAAAGTAGGAAGCATTTTCCCACTTTTTGATTTCTAATCTTTTAGATAATCTATCTCTTGAAGATATGTTAAGGCTCAATTTTAAGAATAAAATTGATGACAACCCTATTTTTTGAAGATAGGTTTGATTACAACGTGGCGTTTTTCGCCTTCGCCTGTTGATTCAGTTGTAACATCTTCACGGCCTTGAAGTGTTGTGTGAACAATACGTCTATCGTAAGCGTTCATAGGGTCCATGTGGATATTACGTTCTATTTTAATTGCTTGTTCAGCAATTTTGTTTGCCAAGTCGATGATAGATTGATTGCGGTTTTGTTTGTAACCGTCAATATCCAAATACATCCTTATTGCACCTTCGCCTTTTGTTTTAAGGCCAGATAACAACATTTGTATTGCTTGCATATTTTCGCCATGATATCCAATCAATTTGCCAACTTTTTCACCATGAACACTGAAATTGAGTTCGTTTTCACCGGCAGTGCACTCAACGGTTGCATTTTCGTCAATCAAACGTGCAAGCCCAGTTAAAAATTCAATACCACGTGCTTGTAAACGTGTTGAATCAACAACTTTGCGTTTCTTTTCTGTTTTTGGGGCTTCAACATCAACCTTTTCCTCAACTGCGGTTTCGGTTGTTTCAACATTTTCCGATGTTGGTTGTTCGGTTACATTAGTTTCAACTTTTTCTGGTTCAGTTGTTTCTTCTTCACCCCAAGAAAGCACAACTTTTGCCTTTTTAAAAAGGCCACCTTCGTCAAGAACTTTAATTTTTACGTCTTCACGTTTAAGGCCACACTCAAGTAGCCCATTTTGAATTGCAATTTCCACACTCTTGCCTGTTGCTTCAATTTGCATTTTTCCTCCTTAAAACTTAAAAAAGTTTTTTGTTGTGTTTTATTTTAACCACATAATGCTAAAATTAAATTTTTAAGTTTGAACATCGTGGTTAAACAAGTTAAATTATTTTTTATAATTTCTGCTGTATTCAACCACTTGAATATTCTTTTTAGGTATTAAAATATCTTGCCCTTTTTTAGCCTTGCTTCTAAAAATCAAGGTTAAAATGGTGTTAAGGATTGAAGTTACAACCGAGTTGGTGATGATATAAAGTGTGAACACCACGTTAGATGTAAGCACAAACGCAATCATAGAAAGTGGAATAATTGCCATCATCACTTTGTTCATAGTGTTTAATTTTTGCCCTTTTGGTGCAAGCACTTTTGCAGATAAGAATTGTGTTAAGAAAGATACTGCAACTGCAAGCACAATCAAAATATAATAACCATTTGCGTTATTTTTGCCGTCCAAAATTGTGGCGGTGATAAATTCATAACGCACTTTTGCTTCTGTCTTTGCTTCATCGTTCAACTTTTGATGTTTTGCATAAGCATCAAAATCAACAAATTGGCTGGTGTTTGTGTCTGCTTTCCAAACATTTTTAACCCAGAACCAACTATTTTGCTTTTTGTATGTTTCATATTGCTTGCTGATTTCTGATTTTATGTAAACTTTAATGTCGTTGTCAAAAGCATCTTTATCAATGTCTGTGCCAGGGGCGTTCCAGTTTGTTTCTGCTTGAACATAAGCAGCGTCTAACTGCTTGTAAGTGGTGTAAATCTTATCATTGCCGTAACTTCTGATGCTACCGTACAATGTGAAGAACACAACAAGCGTGATAACAAGTGGTAAAAGCATGCTCAAACACATACCACCAACTTTCACATTGTGTTTCTTGTAAAGGTTGGTTGTTTCTTGGTTAATCTTTTCCCTTTTGCCTGCATATTTTTGATTGATTGCATCAATTTCGGGTTGCATAATAGCCATTGCCCTTTGTTGCTTGCTTGATGCCACACGTTGCAAAATATCAAGTGGTGACAACACCAACTTTAAGCAAATGGTAAAAACAACAATAGTCCAACCATAATTGACAATCCATTTTGCAAAAAGGTCAATTAAAGTTGTCCACATGTCTGCTTTTAAAAACATTGTGTTAGTTAACATTTCCATTTATAATTTCCCATTAAATTTAATTTTGGCAAGTCTAACCCTGCCTTGTGATTTGGCGTGCATTTAAGCAACCTTTTAAGCGTTAAAATTCCACCCCAGATTGCACCAAAATGTAAAATTGAATCCCAACCATACTTACTGCAAGTTGGAATAAAATTACAACTACGTTGTAAAGCATACCTAATAACCAATCTGTAAAGCCCAATAAGTGCCAAACATAACACGGTTAAAGGAAAGCACAAAATATAATATAGCAAAAACAAAAAATTAATCATTTTGACCTGCTTGTTCAGTTTGCACTTTCAATAAACCTGCTTTTTTAAGCAAGTGTAAAAGTTCGTTTGAAATTTCAACACTTGTTTTTGTAACTGCTGGTTGCTTTGCTGTTATAACGTAATTTTTATTTTCAAACTTTTCAATATTTAATCTGCACGCTTCGCTTATGATACGCTTAACACGACTGCGTACCACACTGTTGCCAACTTGTTTACTTACTGAAATGCCAATTTGCGGTGTGCTTCGCCAAGTTTTGGTGTAATGCACAAAAAAACTTGTGCTGTGGGCAATTTCGCCTTTTTTGTAAACATAGTTGAACTCTTTTCGCTTTTTAAGCCTGTTCTCTTTTTTAAGCATACGCCATACCTAAAAGAACTATCTTGTTAATTCTTTTTTGCCTTTGTTTCTGCGTCTTTTCAACACTTTACGGCCAGACAATGATTTCATCCTTGCTCTAAAACCGTGCACTTTACTGCGTTGTTTTTTCTTTGGTTGGTAAGTTTGTTTCATAGTTCCTCCTTTAAAATCAGTGGTTTAAAAAACCAAGCCCACTTTTTTGCCTTATTCGACCACAAAAAAATCGGCACAATAGGTTAAGTCAAGGCCAAAGCCTTTCAGATTTAGGCAAAACGCCAACATTAAGATAAAATCTTAAAACAGAATTCCTATTGTGGTTATACTAACAAAAAAACACGATCTTGTCAATCGTATTTTTTGTGGCTTTATTTTTTATTTTGTTATTTTGATTGCTCAAGTTTTTTAAGTTCAACTTTAATTGCTTCAATCAATGCTTTGTGGGCTTCGGTAAGTTGGCGTTTTTCTTCTAAATACTCTAAAATTTCGTATGTATCAAAAACTATCCTTTGCCTGCGTTCTTCCGATAAACTGCCCGCATCCATAAGATTTGCAAGCCTGTCTGCCAACTTAATGCAAAGTGAGTAGTTAGACATATCTATCATTTTGTGTTTTAAATAATTACCTTTGCCAACAAGGTGTGGCATATATGACGCAGTGGTTACTTCCATAACCATGCTTGCAACAATTTCGCCAAAATTATCAACTAATTCACGATAAGAAGTGTAAGTGTCTTCCAAAGTATCGTGCAATAATGCTGCTGCAACAATAGCATCTATATTTCTAGATTTTTTGTATTTTTTAACCAATTCTGCAACTTTAATAGGGTGCTCAATATAGGGCGTGACACCATCAGCACGCAACTGCCCTTCGTGCTTTTTTCCCGCAAAATTCAAAACAAAATTATAATCTAGATTTTGCATTTTTATCCTTTATTTAGCCCTTCAATCCACGAGATTGTCTATCCATATCTTCAACAACTATGTCATAGATTTCGCCAAGGGTACGGCAATATTTAAGCACGTCCCAAGGTTCGTTGGTGTGGAAGTGAATTTTAATAGTATCACTATATCTGCCAAGACCATCGCCAACAGCAATAAGGCAATCGCCTTTAAAGTTTTTCAAAAAGTAATCTCTTACAACATCTTCTTCCAAGTTTTCACCTGAAATTAAAAGTTGAGTATCATATCTAAATTCAATCATAAAATCTCCTAAATTAACATTTTATGTTTTTATTATGAAATAAAGCAAAAAAAAAGTAAAGCAAATTTAGTCCTGTTGTATCTTCAACACCCATCAAATAATCAGACTCCAATATTCACAATCATTAAGTCCACAATATTCAAATTACAATCAAAAAATTGATTGATTTTACAGTACACCTTTTCAAATTAATTTAAACTACACCACTTAACCACATAACATACACCAAACAACTAGGCACATTAATTATAGCCTGTTAAAAAACAACCCGACTAAAAGCCGAGTTGCAACGCTGGTGCGGTTAACAGGATTTGAACCTGCACGGGATTTCTCCCACTAGTACCTGAAACTAGTGCGTCTGCCGTTCCGCCATAACCGCATATAAAAACACGTGCTTAGTATAACATAAACTGAAACTTTTGAAAATAGTTTATTTAATTTTTTGCAATATTCAACAAAAAAAGTTCAACACTGATTGTTGAACTTTTCTAAATTAAATTGAATTTATTTTGTTATTTACGTCTAGCCAAACAAATATTTGTGCCACCAGCAACAACGCCAATCAACATGAAGTAGTTTGCAACGTTAGCAACTGTTTTACCAGACAACCAAGAACCCAAATCAACACTGCCGAATTTGCTTGCAACAACAAAGCCACAAATGAAAGCAACCAAAGCCAATACGATAACAGCAAGGCCTAAAATTGAGTTAACAAGTTTAAATCTGAAACCAAAAATTCTAAGAACTGCAAACACCAAAATTGCAGCACTAACAACCACTGTTAAAAAGTACATCCAGCAGAAAATGCCTGTAACAGCACCTGCTTCGTCACTATTTTTCAAAGCGATAAGTGCATTTGCACCGCTTGATAAATCAGATGAAGTTTCACCTTTAAATGCAGCGGTGATAACATCTAAACCTTTAATGTGTGAAGCGTTTGAAACTGCACCACCTAAAGCAGATGTTTTTGTTGTGAACACTGGCATAAACATTGTGCAGATAGTAACAACTGCCAAAGCAACAACCACGATTGCAAAAACAATGTTAAGCATATTCTTTTTAGATTTTTTCTTTGCCATATACCCTCCCTAAATTATGTTTGCACCGCTATTAACCTTAATTTTACACGCTAAATAAAGTTTGTAGCCATGCTTTTTACAAAGAAAGATTTTATCTTTTCTATTTTTATGTTACGGATAACCAACTTTTAAGTCAAGCAAAATTTTAAACATTTATTAAAGTTTGTCTATCTATTGTTTAGCCAGTTTATCCATTGTTCAAGCGTGTTAGCCAACTGATTAAATCTTTTAATCTCTTTTGATTCAACTAATAACTTGCAGTTTGTTTCAATTTGTATTGTCCATAAGCCAAATTCTTTTGCGTAGTATCCGCTGATTGTACCAGTTGACGCCATAAAAGGTGCATCAATACTTACTATAAAATCTTTTTCAAGCATTTCAACCAACTTATCATACGCTTGCTCGTCCTTCTTTATGTTTAAACCTAAATGGATACCTAAATTTACATCACAAGGTCTGTGTTTAGCCAAACTGTGTAAGTCGATGATATATTTAATATTATATTGTTTGATTAACTTGTTCATCTTTTTGCGGTAAGCACAATCTTCATCTTTATTTGCGTCATCAAAATTGTTTTTAGTTTTGATTATAATATTGCTGTTTGTTGTCTCAGCAAGCAATTTACCAAGCGGAATAGTCCCAATTTCCGCCACTTTCAATTTACCATATCGTGTTTGAGATACACCGTGCGGAACAGATATTAACATATTGTTGTTTCCAGCAAAAAACACTGAATCTTTATTTTTGTTTTCAGTTAAAATTTCTTTTCTTATTTTCTGTGTTGTTTTAAAACTAAATTTTTTCATGTGCGTGTATCTCTTTTAAATGAGTCAAATAAAGAATAATCAAAAGGCAAACGCAAAGTCAAATAAATAAAATCTATTTACAAATATTGTAAAAAAAGTTATACTTGTGTTGTTAATAATAAATAACACACATGCAGAGATGTCGGAGTGGTTGAACGTGTCGCTCTCGAAAAGCGATAAGGTTAATAGCCTTCGGGGGTTCAAATCCCCCTCTCTGCGCCACAACTCGAAAGCACAAGTTTTAGCGACTTGTGCTTTTTATCAAAAACCACAAAGTGTCGCATTTGTACTTGGCTTTCTCGTTCCCCACCAAACCCACTACGTTTGGCTTCGGCGGGGTCCCCTACTTTTATTTTGTTTATTAATTTCCTTTTTTTTCGGTTGCTCCTCTTTCCCTTCAAAGGCACTTCGTTAACCTTTGCAGGGATTCCTTTTTGTTCCACACAAATTTTAGCAACTTGTGCTTTTTAAATAAAATCTAAGCCTTAAACATAATATGGTGTATAAATGTTGTATAACATTTTTTTAAACACCTATTGAAAAGTGACAAGTTATGTTGTATAATATGGGTATTGGAGCAAATTATGAGATTTAACTATAATCAATGGAAATGTTTAAATTATATAGACGAGATACGCCGTCAGCAAAAGATTTATGCAAGGCGTCCAGACCTTGCTTGCAAAAATAGAATCATGCAAGAAATTGCTGAAAAAAATGCAAAATTTGATAGTAATATTATTTTTGCAAATGAATTTGAAGAAGACGATTTAATCGAACAATACCAAGAATCTGTAAGCGAATTAATGATTGAATATTTTAACGAACTGTCAGCAATGTTTCAAAAGATGTATACTATTTTTGAAAATCAAGTTGCACTTGAAACACCTTTTGATTTAAGTAAGTATCCAAAAATTTATGAAATTAAAGAAGTTGTAAATGTTTTAAAACACAATGATGGTAGAGCATATAAAGGTTTAAAAGCCTTAAATTCAAAATTTGTGCAACCATCAACAGAATTCAAAAACATTATTCCATCAATGTGTTCTCAAATTATTTTAAATATAGAATACAGTGACCTTGAAGAATTTTGCAATGAGGTTGAAAAAGCATGGATGGATAGATTCCATGAGTATGCAGACACTACTACCACTGAACATGACTCAAATTTTAATGCTTAACCATAAACACAAATTCAGGATAAATTGTCCTGAATTTTTTAATGCATTTTTAAACTTTTAAAGCATATTTTTGTTATCAATTTGTCAATTATTTTATTGTGTTTTATATAGCATTGCTTTTTTTAATAAAAGTAATTTTTGCAAATTCTACACTAAAAAAAAGTTATCCACTTTTTACTTATTTTTGTGGATAACTTTTGCTCTTTCTACACTTAAAATTAGGGCTTCGCTTATGATTTTTAATTACTCAATTTTTCTCAAATTTAAAAATTATTTAATCAAAAATAACATAAATATGAAAAACCAAAAACATCTGTTTTAAATCAAATTTTGGATAAAAGACCTAAATTAAATTTGCCCCATTTCTTCCCTTTATCTTGATTTAACTGGCAAAATAAGGAAAGTAAAATCATCACCTTCGCAAGGTGTTATAATGCAAGGTTGAATAGCACTGTTAAGTTTAATTTTAACGTATGGATTGTCAATCACACGCAAGCAGTCACTGAAATATTTTGAGTTGAAAGAAATGTTAAGGTCATTACCTTTCACACCAACTGTGATATTTTCTTTTGTGTTACCAATCTCACTGTTTGAAGTAAGCATCAAATTCTTTTCTTTAATGTCAAACTTCACAAGATTGTTTTTATCAATTCTGCTTAAAACACTTGCACGGTCAATAGCGTCTTCAAGTTGAGATTTATTGATTGTAACAACTGTGCCAAAATCCTTTGGAACAATTTGTTTATAGTTGATAAATTGACCATCAATCAAGTGGTTGATGATGATAGTATCGCCCAAATCAACCATAATGTTGTTTGAGTGAACGTAAACTTTAACCGTACCTTCGCCATCGAGCATACGGATAATTTCATACAAATTTTTGCCAGGAATAATGATTTTGAAATCGTCAGTAGACATAACAAGTTGTTTGTTAGCGATAGACAAACGGCAACCGTCAACAGCAACGGCACGTATGCTTGTACCGGTTGTTTCAATCAAAATACCTTTCAAAATTGGACGGCTATCGTCTTGAGCAACAGCGTAGTAAACATTGTTGATAAGAGCACGAAAATCGTCCTTATTGATTTCGAAAAAGTTATTCTTTTCCACTTCCTTCAAACTTGGGAATTCGCTAACGTCCATACATTGCAAAACGCCTTCGCTATCGGTGTAAGAAATTTTAAGTTGGTTGCGTTCATTAAGTTCGCACTCAATTTGTTCATTCGTAAGTTTTTTAATATATTCGCCAAACAATCTGCCAGGCACAACAGTTTCACCTGAACTGATAACTTCAGCACGGATAGTTTTTTCAATACTAATTTCAAGGTCGGTTGCAGTAAGCACAAGTTTATCATCTGTGCAAACCATTTTGATGCCTTCAAGAATTTGACTTGTTGTTTTGCCACTGATTGCTTTTGATACAACGCTGATTGCATCACTAAGTTCAAGTCCATCACATCTAAATTGCATAATTTCTCCTTTTAAAAGCGTTTTTAACCGTTTGAATTCAAGTTTTTATATCTAAAGATATAACCCCTATCCGCTTAAATCTAACCAAGTTTCAAGCCGCGATTTTCAATATCAACATATTATCAAACAAACGCAAATATGTCAATCAAAAACGTCACAATTTGTCGAAAATTTTTTATGCTTATATATCTATAAATAGCCTAGTTTTAAGAGTATTACGCACACACATACAGACGCTGTTTTTTATAAATTTTTTTAGTTTTTTGGGTAGTGATTTTTTTATTAGGCACTGTGCAAATGTGGATAACTTTGCCCTACCACTACATTTAGTGCGTTTCGACAAAATAATTCAAAATATTCCACAATTTTTATCCACAATTTGTGTGCACAACTATGTGAAAATCGATGTGTACAACCTAAAAACCCATGTGGACAACCCTATTTTTGCCCTATTTTTAGCGGATTTTGGGCAAATTTTGGCTCTTTTCTTTAAAGTTTACTTCATATTATATACGCATACGCACGCAAACATAATTTAAAATTAACTTTGTAGCCAAAATACGCCAGCACAAGCATATATGCAAACTTAATTTTAAGTTATCTAGTATATTAATATCCACAACTAGCATTGTCTGCATTTTTGTTGTTTAACCACACATCAAACTTTTCATTTTCTGTATATAAAAAATAACGGTCAAATGAGTACCCCCTAAAATCATTTTTAACGCAATCAAAGCAAACACTGTCACAAACAAAAAATAACTCGAATTTTTATAACATAATTCTAGTCATTTTGACGTCCCAACTTAGATTCAATTTTGCCTATTAATTATAATGAATATTCTTAAGAGTATTGCAGGGCAATTAATAAAATAAAGTTATCCTGATTTTAAGTTCGCACAAACCTAAATTAAGTTTTACTTTTTTTAAGCAATATTATAATTTTAATTTAGTTGTTTTTTTAATCCCGCGTGTTGTTTATATTTTAATTTTTGTATATTAGATTTTACGCAAACTTAATTTAAGTTTTACTTTGTATAAGTTTGTGCGTATTAAAAAATAAGTTCACTATTTAATAAGTTTGTACGCGATATTAAATTTTAAGTTCACTAAAATATTAAGTAATTACTTAAATTAAAGTTTAACTTTATATATGTTCACGCGTACGCGTATATATAAGTATATAATTTAACTTGTTTTATAATATTATTTTGCTTTTTTATCATCTAATTTATTTTAAGTTCGCACGCTGCTATACTTTAATATAAAAATATATAATCAAATTAAGCGATATGAGCATATAAAACCTAGTTAAAACCGCATTTTCATTTAAACTTGGTGATTGACTTTTTTGTTTATATATAGTATAATGCAAGCATAGGAGTTAATTATGTTTTTGCTAGACCAATGGAAAAAAGTTTTAAACAGATTGGAAACCGAAGTAACAGCAGTAACTTTCGATTTGTGGATTAACACACTAACCCCAATCCAATACGCAAATGATGAACTTATTTTGATGGCACCAAGTGTAACTGCAAAAAACCAAGTTAATCAACCTGGCATATTTGAAAAGATAACCAAATGTGTTAGGGAAGAATTTAATTCATACACTTTTGTTCGTGTAACTGAAAAACAAGAGTATGAAGAAAATATCCGTAAGCAGGATGAAGAACTTGAAAAGATTATGTCCAACGTAACAAACCTTAAATCAAAGTTTAATCCAAAATACACTTTTGATGCTTTTGTTGTTGGTAAGTCAAATCAGGTTGTTTGTGCAGCAATGCAAAATGTGGCTGAACATCCAAGCCAAAAATTCAATCCACTTTTCATTTATGGTGGTGTTGGTCTTGGTAAAACTCACTTGTTGCATGCGGTAGGTAATTATCTAAACGCTCATAGGCCAGACCTTAACGTGCTTTATGTTACTTGCGAAAAGTTTACAAACGATTATGTTGACTCAATCCGTAAAGGCAAAGACAATTCAAATAACGATTTTAGAGAAAAATACCGTAACGTAGATGTGCTTATGATTGATGATATACAATTCATCAGCAACAAAATGGGCATACAGGAAGAATTCTTCCACACATTTAACGATTTATACCAAAACAATAAACAAATCATCATTGCTTCTGACCGTTCACCAAAAGATATGACAGCGTTGGAAGAACGTTTACGTAGCCGTTTCAGTTCAGGTCTTATTCAAGATATTCAAGAACCAGACTATGAAACCAAAGTTGCAATCATAAAAAAGAAATGTAGCCAAGAAGGCTATTTAGTAGACGAAGATGTTGTAGATTTCATTGCACAAAAAACAGGCACCAATATCCGTGAAATGGAAGGAATACTCAGTAAGGTTGTTTTCTATAGTGGCTTGCTTGGTAAAACTCATGCAAGTATGGACGATGCACGTGAAGCACTTAAAGATTATGTTGAAGAAGAAAAAACAAACCTTAATGCTGAAAAGATTATGAACACTTGTTGTGACTTCTTCAAAATCAGTAAAGAAGACTTAATCGGTAAAAAGAAAAATAAAGAGATTGTTGAACCAAGGCAACTTTGCATCTATCTTATCAATGATATGTTAAATATTCCACTTACAGCAATCGGTGATTTGTTTGGTGGTAGAGACCATACAACAATCATGCACGCAAGGGATAAAATCAGCAATCAAATCAAAGTTAACCCACACGTTAAAACTTTGGTAAACGATATTCGTAGCAGATTATTAAAATATTAAAAACAAATTTTCAAACAAAAAATCAAATTTAAAAATCTAATAAAAATAACACAAAGATAAAAAATCATTAAAAAAGCAGGTAAAACACCTGTTTTTTTGTTATTTTCATATGCAATAATCACAAAATAATTATTTTTTCAATTAAAATAAAAACAAATATGTATTTAAAATTTTTATCTCTAAATCAAAACACAAAAGACCAAACAATAAAAATCATTATTAGTTTTGTCAAAATAAAAATATAAAAAACCAAACAAAGAATTTTAACAAAACAAAAAGGCAGCCATTAAACTGGACTGCCGTTTTTTATTTCAACAATGTTTGCTTTAAAGTTTATGTGTGGCAAAGCGGTGCAAGTGATAAGCGTTTGATATTGTTTTGTCAGGTTTAGCAGACGATTCTGCCTATCATCATCAAGTTCACTTAAAACATCGTCAAGCAATAAAACTGGATATTCACCAATTTCCTGTTTAATAACTTCCATAAGTGAAAGTTTAACAACCAAAGCAACTGTGCGTTGTTGACCTTGACTTGCAAATTGTCTGCAATCTAAATTATTAATTTTAAATATCACATCATCACGGTGTGGGCCCACACAAGTGTAACCTAATTCCAATTCTTTGTTTAAGTTTCTATCAAATTGATTTTGTAAATCTTCTTTTATTGAAATGTTTTCTTGTTTTTTGTAACTGTATTCAATATCCAAATTTTCGTCAATAGTTATTGTTTTGTGTATGTTTTTTGCAAAAATTTTTAATTTATCAATAAATTCAATGCGTTTTTCAATTATTTTTTCAGCAATTTCAATTAATTGTGGAGTAAACAATTTAAGTTGTTCAATCTTTGTCTGTGGAGTATCAAAACTTTTTAATATTGCATTACGTTGTTTTAAAACTTTGTCATATCTCAAAAGATTGTATAAATAAGGTTTGTCAAATTGACTTATGGAAACATCTAAAAAGTTACGTCTATCTTCTGGCACTTCTTTAATCAGTTTCATTTCGTCAGGGCTAAAATAAACAACAGACAAAATGCCAACAAGTTCAGTAAGTTTTAAAATATTCAAGTTATTAATCTTTATTGCTTTTTTGTTTGACTTGTCTAAATACATCTTTATGTTTTTGTTTCCAGCCTTGCACACAAAGTCCACATCAATACGTGAACGTTCTTCACCAAATTTTATTAACTGTTTTTCTTTGCTGTTTTTTGGGCTTTTACCAACACTAACAAGATACAAACTTTCCAACATATTTGTTTTGCCTTGTGCATTTTTGCCAACAACAAAATTTACACCATCTTTAAATTCAACTTGTGCGTTGGTGTAATTACGGAAATTATTAAGTTCAAGTTTAGTTATTTTCATTTTCTTAATTATATATTTTTACCAAAATTTTGTCAATATTATAAAAATATAAAGCAAAAACAATGTTATTTTAAATTAAATAAAATATTTTTTATATTAAAATCAATATTTAATTAATAAAAAGAATATTTAATAACATATAAAAACACCATTAAATAAAAATAAATAATGAGTTAATATATTGTTCTCTCGCGCGTGCGCACGCGCGCACGCGTATACGCGTATATATAATGATAGAAAATTATAAATTTTCCATTTAAAATATAGTGAAAAAATAATTATATTATAATATACTTATTTATTTCTTATTTTTTGTAAATATAATTTAGTTCATTTTAAATAAAAAAATATTTAATTAAATTTTTAAATAATTAAATTGATAATTATTTTTGTTTTTAATTAAATATTTAATATTTTATTTTATAGGATTTAATTTTGGTAAATTTTTTCCACGTGGATATTGCTTTGGTGTTGATTTTATTTTTTCAATAACAATAATATTTCTTTCACCTTGACTATCTGGCAAATTAAAATGCAAAATTTGTTTAACCTTTCCACCTAAAACAGTTATAGCATTTTTTGCTTCTTCAATTTCTTCGTCAGCACTGCTTCCTTTATAAGCCAACACTACGCCACCAACTTTCACAAGTGGTAAAAGATACTCAAGCAAAGTATTTAACCTTGCAACCGCCCTTGCAACTGCCACATCAAATTTCTCTCTATTTTTTAAAGCAAAATCTTCAGCACGTGCATGTATGTTGGTTGTATTAATTTTTAGTTCAGCAGTCAGTTCATTTAGAAAGTTTATTCTCTTATTTAAACTATCCACCATTGTAAGGTTAATATCAGATCTAACAATTTTAAGTGGTAAACTAGGAAATCCTGCCCCAGTGCCAACATCTACCATACTTGAATTTTGTGGTATAACATCAACGGGCAATATACTATCTAAAAAATGTTTATTAAACACTTGGTCTTTTTCAGTGATCGCTGTAAGGTTAACTTTTTCATTATATGAAACAAGTTTTTCAAAATATAAATTGAAAATATGTTCATTGTCTTTTATCAATTTTTCTTGTTTTTCAATATTCATATAATAAAACACCTATAATTTGCTATTTTAAGCATTTTTAATTAATTCTTAAATTGTTTTTTTATGATTTTTTTATTTTGTATGCAATTATATAAAATTTTAAATTAATCAATCAAAATAAAAATTCATAAAAAATATAATTTTGTTAAATATAATTTTTAAGTTTTAACCACACCAACAACACATTAATATCAGCAGGGCTAACACCATCAATACGTTTTGCTTGTCCAAGCGTTGCTGGGTTAAATTTATTTAATTTTTGTCTTGCTTCCAAACGTAAGCCACCAATTTGGTTGTAATCAATGTTTGGCAAAGCAAGGTTTTCTGTTTTTTGTTGTTTTAAAATAAGTTCTTTTTCTTGCTTAATATACCCTTCATATTTAATTTCAGTGTTAACATAACTTAACACATTGTCAGGTATATCTTTGAACAAACCAAATTCATTTTTAACATCAAATATGTCAATGTTATTTCGCTTAATAACATCTTTCAATGTAAGGCCAGATTTAGGCATATTTTCATTTTTACTTTCAAACAAATGACGCAGTTTTTCTGGGTTGCACATTGTTGTCAATTCTTTGTTGGCTTGCTCAATTTGTTTCAATTTTTTGGTAAATACTTTATATTGTTTTGCACCAACAAGCCCCAAATTGTGACCTATTTCTGTTAAACGAATATCACAGTTGTCTTGCCTTAAAGTTAAGCGATATTCTGCACGGCTTGTCATCATGCGGTAAGGCTCAATAATGTCTTTGGTTACCAAATCATCAACCAACACACCAATATATGCTTGATCTCTACCCAACACAAAAGGTTCTTTCTTATCAATATATCTTTCAGCATTGATACCTGCAATTATTCCTTGTGCGGCTGCTTCCTCATATCCACTTGTGCCATTGATTTGTCCGGCAAAGAAAAGCCCATTTATCTTTTTACTTTCCAAATTGTTTTTAAGTTCAGTTGCGTTAATGCAATCATATTCAATAGCATATGCAAAACGCATAATTTTAACGTTTTCAAAACCAGGGATAAGGCGATACATTTTTCTTTGCACATCACTTGGCATACTGCTTGAAATGCCTTGAACATATATCTCATCAGTGCTTGCACTTTCAGGTTCCAAAAACAGTTGGTGACGTTCTTTATCAGCAAAACGCATAATTTTATCTTCAATACTAGGGCAATATCTAGGGCCAATGCCGTGAATTTTGCCTGAATATAGTGGTGCACGGTCAATATTTGCTCGTATGCAATCGTGCATTGCTGTAGATGTATAACCTAAATAACATGGTAATTTATTTTTAACTCTCTTACCAGTAGAACTAAAACTTACGTCCAATTCATCACCTGGCTGAATTTCAAATTTAGAAAAGTCAATGCTTTTCTTATCAACACGTGCAGGTGTTCCAGTTTTGAAACGCCTTATTTCAATGCCTAAATCTATAAGTGATTTTGTAAGCATAGTGCTTGGTTCAAAACCATTAGGTCCAGTATATTTTGTGAAATCACCAATAATTATTCTACTGTTTAAATATACCCCAGTTGCAACCACAACAGCATCACATTTAAATGTTTCACCCATGCTGTTTTTAACGCCAACCACCTTTCCGTCTTCTACAATAATTTCTGAAATTTCACACTGTAAAATATCCAAATTCTTTTGGTGTTCGATAGTTTTTTTCATTTCGGTGTGATAAACAACCTTATCCACTTGTGCACGTAAAGATTGAACAGCGGGGCCTTTACCAGAGTTAAGCATACGCAACTGTAACATGGCTTTGTCAGCATTTTTACCCATTTCTCCACCAAGAGCATCAACTTCTCCTGCTAACTGTCCTTTTGCTGTTCCGCCCACACTGGGATTGCATGCCAAAAAAGCGATACTATCTAAATTCAATGTAGTAAGCAAAGTCTTTTTTCCAAGGCGAGAAAGAGCCAAGCATGCTTCACTTCCGGCATGCCCACTTCCAATAACAACAGCGTCATAACGATCTATATAATTTTCAATCATATCTACACAAACTTCTTTTTTGTTTTTGTTAATTTTTTAATCGTAATATTATAGCATAATTTTAATAAAATTCAATAAAATTTTAACTTTTATGACAGTTTTATTGTGATTTTAATTATTTTTTAATTTAATAAATAAAAAATACACTATTGACAATTATGTTCAGATGTGCTATATTTTTAATATAAATGGAGGGGTTTTGATATGGCAAAAGAAAAAGAACCTAAAGTATATCCAAATGTTTTTAAAGATAAATTTGAAAAGGCAGAGTTTGAAAGAAAACTTGAAAAGGCAAACACTAAAATTGATGTAGAAAGTGCAGCGTATTCTTATAAAGGTATGAGTGATAATACTAAATATTATGCAATCATTGGTTCTGCAGCTTATGGAATAACTATATTATGTATGCTTATAACATTACTTACCACACCAGGCTTATCATTTATGACAATTTTGGGCACTTTGGCTCTTTGGACTGGTATTTGCGCAGTGTGTTATGCTGCTCCTGTTGCACTTATAGACTTTTTAGCCACAAAGTTAAGATTTCTTATTGCTGCAAAAAAAATTGGTATAAAACCTAAAAAACTTTTAGAGATAGTTTATTCAGAAGAATATAAAGAAGTAAAAAATAGAATTGATGACAGAAAATCTTTAGCAGAAAATGAAAATGTTTATGGATATAGTTATAAAAACACAAGGACTTTTGAACAAGAAATCATAGATGATTCTGTTGAAAAAGTATACGCTGATTTAGGTGTTGATTTAGAAAACCTTCCAAATGCATATAAATATGAAATTGAAGATGGTAACCCTGTTAGAAAAATCAACTATGAAGTTGTAAAGAAAGCTCTTGCAGAAAAAAATGCAGGTTCTTCAATAATATCTGAACGTGTATCAAATATTGATGTTAAAACTGAAGTAAAATCTAATAGTAAAAAATCAGGAAAAACTCAGTCAAATAAAACTGAACATACAGAAGACAACGATTTAACTTCAAGCATATAATATTAATATAATAAAATGTATTTTACTATTAAGAAAAAAACACCTTCTCTGGTGCTTTTTTTGTTTTTAAAATTTTTGTTATATATCTGAATTTTGATTTTATTTAAGTGATACTGATATAGGTTATTACTTATTTTCCCAAGCAAAATTTACTAAATATTTTATCAATAATTGCTTCATTGCTGGTTGTGCCACTGATTTCTCCTAAGGTTAACCATGCCTGCTTAATTTCTGCACTTAAAATATCCATTGTTGCAAAACTGAATACTTTTATAACATTTTCAAGCAATTCCAAGGTTTTATTTATACACTCTATATGGCGGACGTTTGTAAGACACAGCCCATTATCTAGTGTTTTTGTACCTATTGACTTGTTGAAGATTTCTTGTTTCAGAGTTGCAATATTGTCACCAGTTTCAGCACTAACGCAAAGGTAATTTTCCTTATCTTTTGGTATAAATAAATCACTTTTGTTAAAAATTGAAATATGTGGTTTATCTGTAACAATAGTATTAATGTTATCTTTATCACTCACCAGTAAAACTATATCAGCATTGTTAAGTGCTTGTTTTGCTCTGTTTATACCAATGTTTTCAACAACATCATCACTTTCATGTATGCCTGCTGTATCAAACAGTCTAAAAATTATACCATTGAATTCATATTCAGCCTCAACAACATCTCTTGTTGTGCCTGCAATGTTTGTAACAATCGCTTTTTGTGAACTTGTCAAAGCGTTTAATATACTTGATTTACCCACATTTGGTGCTCCAACAATGGCAACATTAACACCATTTTTGATTTTTAAGCCATTTTTACTTGTTTTTGCAAGAGATTTTAAGTTTTTAATTAAATTTTCTATACGTAAAATTAAATTATCAGATTCTTCTTGTGAATATTCATATTCTGGATAATCTATTTTTGCTTCCAATTCCGCCAATACATCGGTTAAAACGGTTTGGTATTCTTCAATTTTATCTTTTAATGAACCGGCCATCAAATTACTTGCTTGCTTTGCTTGCATTTCGCTTTCTGCATTAATTATATCCATTATGCCTTCTGCTTGGTCAATGCTTAATTTACCATTGATAAATGCGCGTTTGCTAAACTCACCAGGTGTTGCCATTTCTGCGCCATACTCAATACATTGTTCAATTATTTTCTGCGCCAAGTAATATCCGCCGTGTGAGTGAATTTCTGCCACATCTTCACCAGTAAAACTGTTGGGTGCAGAAAAATAAACCACAAGTGCATTATCAACTATGTCCTTGCAATAAATATTTTTAAGATACATATATCTTGGCTTAAAATCTAAATTTTCTTTAATCATTTTTTGAAGAATCGTTTTAGAATTTTCACCACTAATTCTTATTACAGCAACACCACTATTACCCGCTGGGGTTGCTAAAGCCACTATTGTTTTCATACTTTATATTGTACCATATTCATGCAAAATTTTCAATATAATTTTAACAATGATTGATATTGTGTTTTAATAAAAAAACAAAGCAATATGCTATCATACTGCTTTGTTTATATTTGAATGTTTGTTATTTATATTTATCTTAAGAAAGTGTCGTAGATTCTATCTAAATCGTCTTGTGAATAATAATCGATATAGATTCTACCTTTCTTTTCGTTGCCAATTACTGATACTTTTGTGCCAAGTTTACGTTGCATATCTGAAACAAATTCTTGTAATTCGTCACCTATTGCTTTTTTAATAGGCTTTTTCTTTTTTCCACCAAGCAATGCATTAACTTCGTGTTCCAAATCTCTTACTGTTAATTTGTCTTTGGCAATTTTTTTAGCAAGTAATAATTGTGTAGCATAATCCTCTATAGATACAAGTATTTTTGCATGACCAAATGAAACCTTGCCTTTTTCTACTAAATCTAACACTTCTGGGTACAAAGATAATATACGCACAGAGTTCGCAATAGCAGACCTTGGTTTACCAAGACGTTCTGCGACCTTTTCTTGTGTTAAACCGTATTCTTCCATAAGTTTTCTGATACCTTTGGCCACTTCAACTGGGTTTAAATCTTCTCTTTGTAAATTTTCTATGATAGAAATTTCACTAATTTGTTTATTTGTATAGTTTTTAACTATTGCGTCTATTTGATTTAAACCGCAAATTTTACAAGCACGGAATCTTCTTTCGCCGGCTATAATCATATAGCCGTCATCCATTTTATTTACTATAATTGGTTGAATTAAACCATGTATTCTAATACTTTCGGCTAATTCGTTCAAACTTTCTTTATCAAAAGTTTTTCTTGGTTGATTTGGATTTGGATAAACCAAATTTATATCAATTTTTTCCACATCGCCTTGTCGCATTTCGTAATTTGATACTGATTGAGTGTGTTGTGGTTGTTTTTCTTCCACTTCATTATCGTAAGCCTTTAATAAACTATCTAGGCCACGTCCTAACCCCATTTTCATTATTATTTCCTCCCTGAAACTATTATAATTTTATCAAATATTGATATGCGTGTCAAATATTTTATCAAATTTTATATTAAATAATATTTTAATGTTCCACGTGGAACATCTATTACATAAATTATTTTATTTTATGTGATTATACGATTTTACGAATTGTGGCTGTTTTAAGATAAATCAATTTATTTTGAAATGTAAATTAGAATTGTTCCACGTGGGACAATTTAAAAAAAATTAGTTTGATTTTCATAGTTACTTAATTTATTTAATTTGAGAAATTAATTATTTTATATTTAATAATAATGATTTAATATTATTAATAATAAATGTTCCACGTGGAACATTTAAGAAATAAATGATAAATATATAAACATATACATTCAATAACTTTACAATACAACAATAAATAGTTTATTTGATTTTTGATTGTTACTTATATTAATTTAATCATGTTTTTTACAGCATTGTTCTAAAATATGCTGATAATAGGGTTGTACACAAAAGATTGTTCCACGTGGAACATTTGTATATAAAATATATTCATTAATTAGATTGATGATGAGGGTAATAATTTTTTAATATAGAATTGTATGGTTATATAAGTTATGTTAGTAGTTGTGTAATAAATTTAAAATAAAGGTTTTAAATGCAATAAATACTTTTGTGGTTGTTTTACAAATAAAAAAACACCGTTAAATAAATTAACAGTGTTTGATAAGTTGTATTATTATAATTAATAGGTCTGTAAAAATGGTTTACATTATACAATGATTGGCCTTTAATTTACGATTTAATTAATTATTCAACAGTGATAGAGTAAGTAGGTAAGTAATTAAACAATAATTATATATCTTACTAAATTTTTATTGTTTAGCAAGGAATTCATCACATAAAGATTTGTAAGCCAAAGCCCCACGGCTTTTACCATCATACAACATAATAGGCATACCATGGCTTGGGCTCTCAGCAAGTCTTATATTTCTTGGAATAGTGGTTGTGTAAACTTTTGTGTTAAAATATTTTCTGATTTCGTCTGCAACTTGAGAAACTAAATTGCTACGATTGTCTTTCATGGTTAATAAGACGCCTTCAATTTCAATATTTGGGTTTAAGTGCATTTTTATAAGACGCACGGTGTTCATTAACTGACCCAAACCGACAAGTGCAAAATATTCACACTGAATAGGAATAATTATTGAGTCTGTTGCAGTTAAAGCGTTTACCGTTAGTAAACCTAGTGATGGTGGACAGTCAATAAAGATATAATCATAGTTTGATTTGATTTCGGCCAAAGCTTCTTTTAAAACTTTTTCACGATTTTCAACGTATACAAGGTCCACTTCAGCACCTGATAAATCAACGGTAGACGGCAAAACATCAAGTGTTTTTACAACAGAGTGATAAATAGCATCTTTAACATTAATTTCACCCAAAAGCACTTCATATACAGAATTTTTGCCTTTACCGATTTCAACACCAAGACTTGCACATGCGTTACCTTGAGGGTCCATATCAATTAAAAGCACTTTTTTGCCAGTGTCAGCAACGTAAGCAGCAAGGTTAACACATGTTGTTGTTTTACCTACGCCACCTTTTTGATTTGTTACTGCAATAATTTTTCCCATAAAATCTCCTAACCATATTTTAAAACAAAAATAAAGATTATGCAAATATTTTATAAAAATTATTATAAAAAATTGCAAAAATGTTGCAAAATAATGGTAAAAATTAAATTTTAACTAAAATTTTTATAAAAATCAAATGTTTTGTAAATAAATTTTTTAAATTTGTTTTGAAACTATTGCCAAAATTATTTTTTTGTTATATAATAATCAAGCATTTAATTAAAAATGCAACAGATATTTATATGCGTTCATAGCTCAGCTGGATAGAGCGTTGGTCTACGGAACCAAAGGTCGGGGGTTCGAATCCCTCTGGACGCACCAAAACATCGGTACAACTAGCCGATGTTTTTTTGTTTAAGTTTAAAAGCATAAAAATATATAAAAACCGTATCCCCCCCCTGTAAAAACTCCCAAATGCAAATATATTGTATTGCTTTGATACAAAAAATGTGAGAGGCTCATTCATTAATCGTATTGTATAGTTTTTTGTATTCTTTGAAATAAAAGGTGCTGTGAAGAGCAATTTCTTCACAGCACCTTTTAAATGTTTAAATTGTGATTAATAAGATAATTTCATTTTATAGCAATATGAATATAGTACATAAGCAGTTAAGAAAAACATTGATGGAATTCTTGGCAATACTATCATTATTAAACTACCAAAAATTTTGTGTTTTGTTTACAAGTCTGTTGTCTTCATATTATCATAGTTACAATGTCTAGTATTTACATTTTTTATTGTTTTTAAAGTTTTAAAATTTATCAAAATTAAAGTGTAATAATTATTAAGGATTATTTGTAAAGAATTCTATCTTTTCGGTTGGAACACTTGCTCTTACTGTGATTGTAAATCTGCTTGCTTTTGTTTCACCATCAAATTCATATTGTTCTTTTTT